>DATHLN010000116.1:0-19660 GCA_035488115.1 Candidatus Limnocylindrales bacterium
GTTCGAAGAGCGTCTCAAGGCCGTGCTCAAGGAAGTCCAGAGCTCCAACGGTGCCGTGCTGCTGTTCGTCGACGAGCTGCACACCGTCGTCGGCGCCGGCAAGACCGAAGGCTCGATGGACGCGGGCAATCTGCTCAAGCCGCTGCTCGCGCGCGGCGAGCTGCACATGATCGGCGCGACCACGCTCGACGAGTACCGCAAGTACATCGAGAAGGACGCCGCGCTCGAACGCCGCTTCCAGCCGGTCTTCGTCGACCAGCCGTCGGTCGAGGATTCCATCTCGATCCTGCGCGGTCTGCGCGAGCGCTACGAAGTGCATCACGGCGTGCGCATCAAGGACGCCGCGCTGGTCGCGGCCGCCGTGCTCTCGAACCGCTACATCGCGGACCGCTTCCTTCCCGACAAGGCGATCGACCTCGTCGACGAAGCGGCGGCGAAGCTGCGCACCGAGATCGACTCGATGCCCACCGAGCTCGACGAAGCCTCGCGCCGCATGATGCAGCTAGAGATCGAGCGCGAAGCGCTCCGCAAGGAGAGCGATGACGCCTCGAAGCAGCGGCTCGAGAAGCTCGAGCAAGAGTTGGCGGAGCTGCACGAGCAGACGGACGCGCTGCGTGCGCGCTGGCAGGCGGAGAAGAACGCCGTCGTGCAGACGCGCGAGCTGCGCGAGCAGATCGAGAACGCGAAGGTCGAGATCGACCGTGCGACGCAGGCCGCCGACTATGCGAAAGCATCGGAGCTCAAATACGGCCGCCTCGCCGAGCTCGAGCGGAAGCTGCACGAGAAGGAAGCCGCGCTCAGCGACAACCGCTCGCGCCTGCTGAAGGAAGAGGTCGACGAGGAGGACATCGCCGCGATCGTCAGCCGCTGGACGGGGATCCCGGTCAGCAAGCTGCTCGAAGGCGAGATCCAGAAACTGCTCGCGCTCGACAAGGAGCTTCACCGTCGGGTGATCGGGCAGGACGAAGCGGTCACCGCGGTCGCCGAGGCGATCGTGCGTGCCCGCTCCGGTCTGGGCGATCCGAACCGGCCGCTGGGATCGTTCCTGTTCCTCGGCCCGACCGGCGTCGGCAAGACGGAGCTCGCGCGCGCGCTGGCCTCGTTCTTGTTCGACGACGAGCGCGCGATGGTGCGGATCGACATGTCGGAGTACGGCGAGAAGCACAGCGTCGCGCGGCTGCTCGGCGCACCGCCGGGATACGTCGGGTACGACGAGGGCGGCCAGCTCACCGAAGCCGTGCGGCGGCGCCCGTTCTCGGTGCTGCTCTTCGACGAGATCGAAAAAGCGCACCCCGACGTGTTCAACGTCTTCCTGCAGATCCTCGACGAGGGCCGGCTGACCGACGGTCAGGGCCGCACGGTGGACTTCAAGAACACGGTCGTGATCATGACGTCGAACATCGGCTCGCACCGCATCCTCGATGCGTCGAGCGAGATGGGTGGCGCCGACTTCGCGATCATGCGCGCAACGGTGCTCGACGAGCTGCGCCAGCACTTCCGCCCGGAGTTCCTGAACCGCATCGACGAGATCGTGGTCTTCCACAAGCTCTCGGAAGAGCAGCTCAAGGAGATCGTCGAGATCCAGCTCGACCGTGTCCGGGCCCGGCTGCGCGACCGCCGGATCTCGCTCGAGATCACGGACGCCGCCAAGACGCACCTCGTCCGCACGGGCTACGAGCCCGCGTACGGCGCGCGTCCGCTGAAGCGGGCGATCCAGCGTGAAGTCGAGACCCCGCTCGGCCGGAAGATCCTCGCCGGCGAGGTGCGGGACGGCGACGTGGTCCGCATCGACACCGACCACGACAAGGGCGAGCTCACGTTCAAGGTCGTGGAGCCGCTCCCGGAGATGCCGGCCTTCCGGTGACACGCGCTCTGTCACCCTGAGCTTGTCGAAGGGTGGGAGAGCATCCTGACGCGAGTCCCTCTCTCATGCTTCGACGGGCTCAGCATGACACCGTGGCACCACCGGGGCTCTTTGCAACGTTCACGAAGCGGAGAACCCCGGCTCTCGCAGGGCCGGGCACCCTCCGTATCCTCGTCTTCATTCATTTTCCGGAGGATTGCATTCATGACCAGATTCCTCGCCTCGATCACCGCTCTCGCCATGGCGGCGGGGCTCGCCGTCGCACCGCAGATCGCCTCGGCGCAGCCGCGGATGGGCTACGACCATCACCGCTGCCCGCGCGGCTCGCACTGGGTCCCGCCCCACCGCAATCGCCAGGGCCGCTGGATCCCCGGCCACTGCAGCCGCCGCTGACAACGCGCTAGCGACGCGCGAGGGCGCCTCCGACCGGAGGTGCCCTCGTCGTATCCGACGCAACCCAATCCGCACGGGGCACTCATCGCTTCATTTCGGACGGAGGTTCACCGATGCGCCGATTCGCTATGGCTCTCGCCGCGCTCGCATTTGCGGCGTCGCTCTACGCCGGTCCGGTTGCGGCCAAGCCGCACGACCACGGCTCGATGGGCGGCGGCATGATGATGGGACACAAGCACAAATGCCCGCCCGGGCAGCACTGGGTCAAGGGCTACACCAAGAAGAACGGTCAGAAGGTCAAGGGCTACTGCCGCTGACCGACGCCGACGCGCAGAAGCGCGCGGTGGGCTACGCCGCGGTCGATCGCTACGTGTGCTCCGGCACCTGCATCGGCCTCGGCACCGGCAGCACCGCGCGCTGGGCCGTCGCGCGCGCCGGCGAGCGCGTCGCTGCGGGCGAGCAGATCGTCGCCGTCGCGACGTCGGCGGTGACGGAGCGGCAGTGCCGCGAGCTCGGGATCCCGCTCGCCGGGCTCGGTGAGTGCGAGATCGACGTCGCGATCGACGGAGCGGACGAGGTCGCCGCGGACTGGTCGCTGACGAAAGGCGGGGGCGGCGCGCACTTCCGTGAGAAAGCGGTCGCGCTGGCCGCGAATCGCTTCGTCGTCATCGTCACGCCGGAGAAGCTGGTCGAGAAGCTCGGCGCGTTCACGACGCCGGTCGAGGTCGTGCCGTACACGCTGCTCGTCGTCCGGCGCGCGATCGAAGCGCGCTATCCCGGCGTGCGCGTGCAGCGGCGCGGCGGCGATGAGACTCCGTATGTCACCGACAACGGCAACGCGCTGCTGGACTGCGCGTTCGGCACGATCGACGACCCGGCTGGGCTCGACGCCTCACTGCGCGAGATCCACGGCGTCCTCGACACGGGGATCTTCCCACCGGGGCTCGCCACCGCGGTGCTCGTCGGTGACCCCGACGGCGTTCGCGAGCTTCAGCGCCCGGATTAGATCTCGTACTCCCAGGTGTTCCAGAATGTCGTCACCGCGTGGGCGGGCTTGTAGCCCTTGAAGTCGTCACTCACGACGTCGAACCGCCGCGCGAACCACATCGTCAGCAACGGGACTTGGTCGACCAGGATCTGCTGGATCCGCGCGTAGGCTTTCTTGCGGACCGCCTCGTCGTAGGACGTGAGCGCGATCTTCTCTTGCGCGTCGAGCTCCTTGTTGCAGAAGCGGTACTGGTTCTGGCCGTTCGGCGGTATCTGGTCGCACGCGAAGAGCGTGTAGTCGTCGGGGTCGACGCCGGCGAGCCACGACGAGAACTGCACGTCGAACTTCCCGCCTTGCAAAATCCCGCCCGATTGGTAGTTCGCGAACATGATCGCGGACGCGTAAGGCTTCACCTCGGCCTCGACCCCGATGTCCTTCCACGCCGACTGCAGCAGCACCGCGAGCCGGTTGCCGACCGCGCCGCCGGTCGTCGTCGCGATCTGTAGATGCAGCCGCTGGCCGTTCTTGACCCGGATCCCGTCGCCGCCGGGTTTCCAGCCGGCCGCGTCCAGCGTCGCGCGCGCTTGCGCCGGATCGAACCGAATGGACTTGAGATTCGGGTCGTGCGCCCAGGAAAATGCGGGCTGGTCCCCGTCGGCCGGCAGCTGCACGCCGAACGTCACGGTCTCAATGAGGCGTTTGCGGTCCGTCGCGAGCGCCAGCGCACGGCGGACGGCGACCTCGGACATCACCGGCCGCTGCGTGTTGAACCCGATCAGGGAATACTGAGTGAACGGCGTCAGCACGACGTGCGTCGCCGGAATCTTCGAGGCGACCGGGTAGTTCGTCGCGCCGGCGTTGTACCAGAAGTCGATCTCATGCGTCCGAACGCCGGTCGTGAGCGTGTTCTCGTCGGGGATCGCGCGGTACTGGACCTCTTTGAGCTTCGGCGCGCCGCGCCAGTAGTGCGGGTTCGCGACCATGCGGATCATCTGGCCGCGCTGCCATTCCTTGACGATGAAGGGTCCCGTTCCGACGGGCTTGCTGTTGTACGGAATTTGGTTGATGTCGTGATACTGCGCTAGCAGGTGTTTCGGAAACACCGCGTACGGCGTCAAGGACATCGTCAAAAACGAGTTCACGAACGGCGCGTACGGGCTCTTGAGATGGACGACCGCGGTCCACCGGTCGGGCGTGTCGATCGCGGCGATGCGGTCGTAGCCGGTGCGCGTCTGGATGTTGTTGTTCGGGTTCATGATCGTGCGCCAGCTGAAGAGCACGTCGGCGGCGTCGAACGGCGCGCCGTCCTGCCACTGCACACCCTTGCGCAGGTGGTAGGTGATCGTGAGGCCGTCCTTCGATATCCCGCCGTTGGCGAGCGTCGGCACCTCGGTCGCGAGCTCCGGAACGAGCTCGTTCTTGTCGTCGTAGTTGAAGAGATAGCCCGCCCAGAACATCGCGATGTCGACGCTCACCTGCGAGGTTGAGAGCGCGGTGTTCAGCGTGTCGGGCTCGGTCAGGCTCGCGAGCCGTAGGATGCCGGGCCGCGTCCACGGATGGCGCTGTCCGGACGCGGCGCCGTTCTCGCCGTTCGGTCCCGACTGTGTCGTCGCGACGCGCGTGCACGCGGAGAGGGCGACCGCGAGCGCGATCGCGAGGTAGCCGAGTCGTCTCACCCGGCGGCGCTTCCCGGCTAGCCGACCAGCGCCTTCTCGCGCTTCCGCGCCTTGAGCCGGTCGGTCTCGCTCAGGAGGCGCTTGCGCAGCCGGATCGACTTCGGGGTCACCTCGACCAGCTCGTCGTCCTCGATGAACTCGATCGCGCGCTCGAGCGACATCTCCTCGGCGGGCGGCATCTTGAAGTTCTCGTCGGTCCCGGCGGCGCGCATGTTCGTCAGCTTCTTCGCGCGCACGACATTGATCGCGACGTCCTTGTCGTCGTTGGCCCGGCCGACGATCATCCCTTCGTACACCTCGGTTCCAGGATCGACGAAGAAGCGCCCGCGCTGTTCGAGCCCCATGAGCGCATACGCCGTCACGGAGCCCGTGTCGCTGGTCACGAGCGCGCCGTTCGTGCGGCCCGGGATCTCGCCGGCCAGCGGCTGGTGCGTGTAGTAGACGTGCGACATCACGGCCGTCCCGCGAGAGAGCGTGAGCAGCTCACCGCGCAGGCCGAAGATCGCGCGGGTCGGCATCGTGTACTCCAGCCGGCGCGTCTCGCCGACGGTCACCATGTTCGACATCTGCGCGCGGCGGCGCCCGACCGACTCGATCACCGCGCCGGCGTACTCCTCGCGCACGTCGATCACCACGTACTCGACCGGCTCCATCTTGACGCCGTGCTGCTCGGTGATGATCACGCGCGGCTTGCTCACGGCGAGCTCGTAGCCTTCGCGGCGCATCGTCTCGATCAGGATCGAGAGATGCAGCTCGCCGCGCCCGCGCACCTCGAACGTGTCGGCCGAGTCGGTGTCCTCGACGCGCAGCGCGACGTTCGACTCCAGCTCGCGCATCAGCCGCTCGCGGATCTGTCGCGAGGTGAGATACTTCCCTTCGCGCCCGGCGAACGGCGAGGCGTTGACCATGAAGTACATCGAGACCGTCGGCTCGTCGACCGCGGTCGCGGCGATCCCTTCGGGCTCGGCGGCGTCGGCGATCGTGTCGCCGATGTTCAAGCCTTCGATCCCGGAGACGCAGATGATGTCGCCGGCCGACGCTTCCTCGACCTCGATGCGGTCGAGGCCGTGGAACGCAAGCATCTTCGTGAGGCGCAAGCCCGTCTGCACCGTGCCGTCGCGCGCGACCTTCGCGATCGGCGCGTTCACGCGCGTGCTGCCGCGGAAGATGCGCCCGATCCCGATCCGCCCCACGTAGCGGTTGTGGTCGATCGCGGAGACGAGCATCTGGAAGCCGCCGTCCTCGGCCGGCGCCTCGGGGACGTGCTTCACGATCGTGTCGAAGAGCGGGTCGAGGTTGGTGCTCTCGTCGGCGAGCTCGTGCTTCGCGATCCCGGCCTTGCCGTTCGCATAGACGACCGGAAAGTCGGCCTGCTCGTCCGACGCGCCCAGCTCGATGAAGAGATCGAAGACCTCGTCGACCACCTCGACCGGGCGCGCGTCCTTGCGGTCGATCTTGTTGATCACGACGATCGCGCGCAGGTCCAGCTCGAGCGCCTTGCGGAGGACGAACCGCGTCTGCGGCATCACGCCCTCGGCCGCGTCGACCAGCAGGACGACGCCCTGCACCATCTGCAGCACGCGCTCGACCTCGCCGCCGAAGTCGGCGTGGCCCGGGGTATCGACGATGTTGAACTTCACCCCGGCGTGCTCGATCGCGGTGTTCTTCGCGAGGATCGTGATCCCGCGCTCGCGCTCGAGCGGGTTGGAGTCCATCGCGCGCGCCTCGGCGTGCTGCCCTTCGCGGTAGATCCCGCTCTGGCGGAACATGCCGTCGACCAGCGTCGTCTTGCCGTGGTCGACGTGGGCGATGATCGCGACGTTGCGGATGTCGGGCCGCGTCCGGACGTGGGCCATAAGGGCTTATTCTAGCAGAAACGGCCCCAGGACGCACCTGCTTACGTCGCCGGCCGCGGCCGTGAGGGTTCCGTGAGCGCTCGTGACGATCTCCGGAGGCGAACGTGAGGTACGCTTGAACGACGCGGCGCCGAGGCGCTGCTAGGGTCGGGCCATGCTGCGTTCGCTCGTCGCCGCCACGGTTCTCACGCTCGTTCTGATCCCGGGCACGGCGCTCGCCGTCTCGCTCACCCAGACGGACGGCATCGACGTCCGCCGGGCGGACGCGCCGCTGCCGCTCGATCCGGCGCTGAGCGATCCGCGCTGGGCGCAGGGCGCGCTCACCGGGCCGCTGGCCGACATGGGAACCCGTGCACCGGCCGGGATCGCGACCGCGATCTCGCTCTGGTACGACGACCGGGCGCTCTACGTCGGCGTCCGGGCGGAGCAGAAGACGCCGGTCGTCGCGACGCAGGCGACCGACGACGTCGGCTACGGCACCGACGACTTCGTCGGCGTGCTGCTCGACGTCAGCGGCAACGGCGCGCGGACCTACATGTTCGCGGTCACACCGCGCGGGACGCGCTACGCGTTCGCCGCCGAGACGGCGCGCTACAAGCCGGACTGGAGCGCTGCCGCGACGACGACCGCGACCGGCTGGAACGCGGTGCTGCGCATCCCGTATCAGGCGCTGAAGCTGGCGGCCGACGGGCGGCAGCGCTGGCGTATCAACGTCGTGCGCAACGTCGCGGCGACCGCCGAGCACGAGACGCTGGCCTTCAGCGGCCTGATGTCGTACCAGGCGATCCCGGGCTGGCCGAACCTCGGCTTCGACTGGCGGTTCTGGCCGAGCGTGCGCGGGATGACGCTCGCCGGCGCTGTCCCGCGGCCGAAGATCCGCGCCGACCTGTTCGCGCTCGAGAGCGCCGGCAACGACCGCGACGCGTTCACGGCGCCGGACGGGACGACCGTGCGGCGGCAGCCGCGCACGATGGGCGCCGACGTCAACGTCCCGCTCGGCTCGACGATCTCGTTCGTCGGCGCGTTCTCGCCGGATTTCTCGAACGTCGAGGTCGACCAGCAGACGATCGCGCCGCAGCAGTTCCGCCGCGCGTTCACCGAGTACCGCCCGTTCTTCGCGCAAGGCGCGCCTTACGTCAACGCGCAGCTCGAGCAGTTCGAGCAGAACTTGCCGCCGGAGGTGCTGTTCTACTCGCCCGCGATCGGGGCGTTCGACCGCGGGCTCAAGCTCGTCGGGACGAAGACCAACGAGTCGTTCGGGCTGCTCGAAGTGCGCGGGAGCGATCCGAACACCGGCAGCACGTTCGACGACGTGGCGTTCGGGTACCACCACCGCCGCCCCGACAACACCTTCGCATACTGGATCGACGGCGTGAGCGCCGCGCACTCGTCGGGCGTCGACCGCAGCTGGGAGATCGGCGCCTTCGGCCGTTCGCTCGCGAGCGGGCTCGTCTACTCGGCGATGCACGCGCAGGAGACCGGGACGTTCGTCGCGCGGCCGGGCGACGCGCAAAAGAACGCCGCGTTCATCGACCTTCAGAAGCCCGGCCTCGAGGCGGTCGCCGTCTGGGTCGACACCGGCCCGTCGTACGCGCCGCTCGACGGCTTCACCAACATTGCCGACGTGCGCGGCCCCGAAGCGGCCGTCTCGCTCTCGCGCACGCTCAAGCACGGCCCGTTCAAGAACTTCGACGCATATCTCTACTGGGACCGCTGGCTCGACCGCATGGGAAACGTGCACGAGAGCGACGCCGACGCGTACCTCACGCTGCGCACGCGCACACCGCTCGCGTTCTATCTCAACGATCAGAACGGCTCGCTGCGCACGTACGAGGGCGACTACTTCTCCGGCGCGCCGCACGGCTACCGCGACCAGCAGCTGCTGCCGTTCAAGACCTGGGACGTGGGGGTCGGTTACGGCGAAGGGACACCCAACTCGCTGCGCACCGACTACCAGTCCGGTCCCTTCGGCGCATTCCGCCTCGCGCAGACGACGACGACCTTCACCCGCGCGCTCGGTTCCGCGAGCCTGTCGATCGACTACGCCGGGACGCGCGAGCGCGCGTTCTCCGGCCTGAGCGACGGCCAGTGGCTGCGGCGCATCTCGCTCGCGGTCCCGCTGGGCCGCGACGGGAACGCGAGCATCGCGTACCGCGACATCAGCGGCCGCGGCGGCTTCGCCACCCCAGGCAAAAACTTGGCAGGATCGCTGCACAAGCGCTTCCGCAACGGAAACGAGGTCTTCCTGAACTATGGAACCCCCGCCGCCAACTCCACCTTGGACCGCTGGATCGTCAAGTATCTGCTCCGGTTCGGAGGCGGGGTCTGAGCCCGGCGGCGAAGTCTCGACGCCCGCCATGGGCGTACGGCTCTCGTTCCCGCCGTTCACCTTCGACCGTGACGAGCGCGTGCTCCGCCGCGACGGCCGCACCGTGCCGCTGGCGCCGAAGGTCGCCGAGGCACTCGCGCTGCTCCTCGCCGAGCCCGGGGCGCTGGTCGAGAAGAACGCGCTGCGCGACGCGCTGTGGCCCGACGGGTTCGTCGAGGACGGGAACCTCACGCAGACGATCTATCTCATCCGCCGCGCGCTCGACCCCGACGGCGACGGCCGCACGTTCGTCGAGACGATCCCGCGGCGCGGCTACCGCTTCGTGCCGCCGGTGAGCGCCGTCGAGCCGGACCGCCCGAGCGCGCTCGCGCGCTTCGCGTTCGCCGCGCGCGCGGCCGCGGCCGGGCTCGCGATCGTCGTGCTCTCGGGCGGCGTCTCGATCGGCAGCTCCGGCACCTCGCCGTCGGCGCTCACCGGCGACGCCGGGCGCGCGTACGCGGTCGGGCGCTACAACTGGAACCGGCGCACCGAGAGCGGCGTGCGGATGGCGATCGCGAACTTCGAGCGCGTCGTCCAGCTCGCGCCGAACGACGCGCGCGGCTACGCCGGTCTCGCCGACGCGTACATGACGACCGGGCAGTGGGAGTACACCGCGATCGCTTCGAAGCCGGTCGCGTTTCGCCGAGCGGAGTCGTACGCGCGGCACGCGCTGGAGCGTGATCCTCGCAGCGGCGAAGCGCTCACGACGCTGAGCTGGCTGATGCTCGACAAGAACAACGATCTCGACGCCACCGAACGCATGCTGCGCACGGGGATCGCGCTCAGTCCGAATCACGCGCCGGCGTACGAGTATCTCGGGATCGCGCTGCTGTACCACGGCGACGCGGACGGTGCGCGCACGGCGCTACGCCGTTCGGTCGAGCTCGACCCGCTCAGCCCGATCGACCTGCTGTGGTACGGCAGGGCGCTCTACTACGAGCGCCGCTTCGGCGAGGCGCGGACCGCGTTCCGACAGGTGATGGAGCTCGACAGCACGTTCAAAGACGCGCCGGTGATGCTCGCGCTCGCCGACGCCGAGCTCGGCCTTCGCGACGAGGCGCTGCATGCGGTCGCGTCGGCGAAGTTCCCGCCCGACAAGCACGATTACGTCGCCATGACGGCGGCGTTCGTCGACATTCGCCTCGGCCGGGCGCCGCGCACGCTGCCTGACCTGCGGCCGCGCAAGGGTGTGCACATCGACGCGGCGACCGCCGCGGCGCTGTGCCTGGCGTTCGGCCGCCGCGACGACGCGCTCGCGTGGGTCAAGCTGTCGTTCGACGACCCGCACGAGCGGATCTCACGCAAGATGATCACGCTCGACCCGCGCCTCGCCCCGCTCAAGGACGACCCGCGCTTCCGCGCGATCACCGGGTGAGTGGATTCGGCTGCGCCGAATCCTTCGCGTTCGGCCTACGGCCGAGCCGCCGCATCGGGAATGGGGACGCCGAGCTGTTCGGTGCGGTAACTGTTCGGGTACGTGCGTAGGCGGTCTTCGGTGTTGAGATGCGGCTTGCGCCGGCGAGGTCCCCAGCGCACGAACGTCGCGCGCAGGCGGAGTGCCGCGAAGATCGCCCCGCGGAACCAGCGCGGCGGGCGGCGGTAGTCGAACGCCTCGAGCACCGCGTCCTCGAGCAGCGCGCGAACCGCCAGGTGCGCGAGCGGGCGCAGCGGCGGCGGATACCATGACAGGAAGACGCGCATCGTGTCGTCCGCGACGCGGCGGTTCGTGTCGGCGTAGCGGAACTGCTCGCGCTCGTACGCGAGGTTGAAGCGTTCCATCGCCTCGAGCGTCGGCGGCAGGTCGTGGATCGGCATCCGCCGCCCGATCGCGCACCAGAAGTGGAAGTGCGCCTGCTTTTCGTGCTCGGTGTAGGACCGCCAGCCGAAGCGCGCGTTCCAGCGGATCGGCTCGAGGATGAACGCCGAGAGGACGTAGAGATAATCGTCGTTCGCGATGTCGAAGCGGTGGTGCATCCGGTTCATCAGCCGCTGCGCGGTCCGCCCGCGCTCGCTGTCGAGGCCGTGGTCGAGGAACTCGGCCAGGATCAGCCGCGTGTCGTCGTAGCGCTTTTGGCCGCGGTCGCGGAACTCGCGGGTGCGGTCGAGCAGCGCGCTGACCGACGGCGTCGCGTACGTCTTGAAGAACGCGAGGTCCAGCGACTGCTCGACGTCCCACGGAAAATCATGGTTCGTGCTCAGGAACGAGATGCGCTCGAAGTCGCGCGCCGGATCGAGCCGTTCGATCTCGGGCAGGACGCGCGAGCGCGGCACGGTTAGCGGCCGAAGCGCCTCTCGCGCGTCGCGTACGCGTCGATCGCGCGGCCGAGCGCGTTTCCGTCGAAGTCGGGCCACGGATCGGTCGTCGACCACAGCTCCGCGTACGCGCACTGGTACAGCAAGAAGTTCGAGAGCCGCAGCTCGCCGCCGGTCCGCACGACCAGATCGGGGTCGGGGAACCCGGCGGTCCAGAGCTTCGCGGCGATCGCGTCCTCGTCGATCTGCTCGGGCGCGATCCGCCCGGCCGCGACGTCGCGCGCCAGCGCGCGGCACGCGTCGCGCAGCTCGGTGCGCGCGCCGTAGTCGACCGCGATCGTCAGCACCATCGCGCTCCCGGTCGCGGTCCGCTCCTCGAGGACACGGAACGCCTCGGCGACGCCGCGCGGCAGACGGTCGCGGCGGCCGATCACGCGCACGCGCACGCCGCGCGCGGCGAGCGCGGCCGCCTTCTCGCGCGCGAACGACTCGGCGAGCCCGAAGAGCCCGAACACCTCGCCGCGCTCGCGGCTCCAGTTCTCCTCGCTGAACGCGTAGACGGTCAGCATGCGGATCCCCGCGCGAAGCGCCGCGTCGACGGTGCGCTCGAGCGCCTGCATCCCGCGGCGGTGGCCTTCGAGCGCGGGAAAACCGTTCGCGCGCGCCCAGCGGCGGTTCCCGTCCATGATGATCGCGACGTGATGCGGTATCCCGGTCGCGACCGGTGCCCGTTCGATCACGACTGCGCCGCCAATCGCGAGGACTTCGGCGTCTCCGAGCGCTGCTGCACGCCGCGCACGACCGACTCGAGCTCGTCGACGTAGGCGAGGAACCGCGTCCGCCCTTCGGGCGTGATCCGCACGATCGTCGTCGGGCGCCCGTGACCGCGCACGCGCTCGCTCGTCACGACGCCGACCTCCGCCAGCGCGTGCAGATGCCGGTTGAGGTTGCCGTCGGTCAGACCGCAGGCGTCCTGCAGATCGGTGAAGCGCATCCCCTCGGGGTTGGCGACGAGACATGCGCAGACCGCGAGCCGGCCGCGCTCGTGGAAGATCCGCTCGAGCCCGGGGAACGCGAACGGCGCGTCGTGCCCGGCGTTCACGCGCGCACTTCCTCGAGGCTGCGCTGGGCCTCGTCGCGGAGCAGCAGCGTCGCGATCCCGATCTGCCCGAAGCCGAACGTCAGCGGCATCACCCACCACGCGAGCGCGTTCGCGCCGGCGGAGAAGAGCAGCGCCGACCCGACCGCGGCGAAACCGAGCGCGATCCCGATCATCCCGCGCGGGAGCATCGCCCGCGCCGCGATCAGACCGAGCCCGTAGCACAGCGCCCAGGTCCCCGGCAGCATCCCGATCTCGCCGCGGGCGAGCAGCGCCGCGGTGAGGACGCCGCCGGCCGTGATCGAGGGCAGGATCGCGAACGCGGCGGTCCGCAGCTCGGTCCGCGTCCGGGACGACCAGTTCCGCACGAGCCAGACCGCGACCGCGCCGTAGTTCACGGCCAGCGCGAACGCCAGGCAGGCGATCCACAGGGCGACGTAGCGGCTCGCGTCCTCGGCGCCGGCCGGGTGCGGGATCACGGCGAGCTGGACGGCGCCCGTTCCGAGCGCCCCGAGCCCGCTGGCGAGCGCGGCGGGGCCCGAGAGGCCGCGGAAGCGCTGGACGGAGGCGAGGCGAGAGCGGACTTCGTCGAGGTCGGCGATGGCGCGGGAGACGTCCACGGGTGGCTCCGATGCGGAAGGGGTTACCGGTCCGATACTCTGTACCGCAAAGAATCCCCTTCCATGCCTCCGGCGAACAGTGGTTCGTCACCGACGGGAGGTCGATGTTGGAGAGCCGGTTTGGCGCCCGAAGGCCGTAGCGACGCGTCGCTCGCGCGGCTGTATGCTGGACGCTTCACCGAAGAGCAGCGCAGCGCCAAGGCCCGGATGTGGGCCGTTCTGGTCGACCGCTTTCTTCAGCGCTACATCCCGGCGGAGTCGACGGTCGTTGACATCGCCGGCGGCTACGGCGAGTTCGCCTCGCACGTCGAGGCCAAGCGCAAGATCGTCGTCGACTTGAATCCGGACGCGCAGCATGCGCTGAGCGCGAGCGTCGAGGTGCGCCTCGCGGACGCGCGCAAGCTCGCGGACGAGTCGGATCTCGTGGGCGCGGCCGACGTGGTGTTCGTCTCGAACTTTTTCGAGCACCTGGCGTCCAAGGACGACCTGCTCGCCGTGCTCGCGGGCATCCGGACGATCCTGCGCCCGGGCGGAACGCTGCTCGTGATCCAGCCGAACTTCCGCTACAGCGTGCGGGAGTACTTCGATTTCCTGGATCACACGCTGGTGATCACGGATCGCTCGCTCGACGAGGCGCTGCGGCTCGCCGGATTCACGATCGACGAGCTCATCCCGCGCTTCTTGCCGTTCACGACCAAAGGCCGGCCGTCGTCGCCGCTGCTGCTGCGCATCTACCTCTCGCAGCGCTGGCTGTGGCGGATCTTCGGCGCGCAGATCTTCGCGCGCGCGACGAAGCCGCTGCACACGGCCGAGTGATCTCTTCGGGCTAAGGCTTCGCCGTCGTGGCCGGCGCGGGCGACGCCGTACTTGCCGGCGCAGGTGATGGGGTCGCATCCGGTGCCGGGGATGCGATCGCTTCGGGCGACGGCGACGGTTTCGGCGTCGGCGCGGGCGGGAGCGTCGGCGTCACCTTGCCGTCGAGCAGCGCGAGCCGCTGGAGGTCGGTCTCGACGATCGCCGGCGTCTCCGACGGGTCGGGCGTCGGCACGCCCATCGCCAGCTTCGCGCGGCCGACTTTGCCGTAGACCGTCTGCGGGAAGTAAGCGGTGAGGTACGAGATCTGCTTGACCGCGCGGCGGTGCGCTTCGTCGCCGGGGATGTGCTCGTACATCTGCTCGAGCGCGTACGCGTAGCGCGGCAGCCACTTGTCGAACGGATACTTCTTCGCCCAGTCGCGCATCGCGTCTTCGACCCAGATCGCGCTGCCGAGGACCGCCTTGTCGTGCTCGGGATGGAAGTCGGCGTCGAGGCCGAGATCCTTCACCTTGTTGCGCACGCCGAGGACGCTCATCTGCAAACGGCCGAAGTACTCGTCCGCCGGCGCGGGGCCGTTGCGCGGATGGTAGCCCGCGACCTTCTTCGCGGCCGGTTTCCTCGCGGCGACGGACTTCTTCGCGGCGACGCGCTTCTTCGCGCTCGCTGCGGGTGCGGCGGGCGAGGCGAGCGGGATCGTGCCGAGCGTGAAGGCGGCCAGCGCGAGCGCGGCGAGGAGCGTGCGCGGGCGGCGCGTGTGCGTAATCGTTGACACCTGCGCAACAAACGTCAGAGCGCGCCGACGCGTTCCGCGGCCGGAACGGCAGGCGAGCGTGGGCCCGCGCGCCATGTGTTTCCGGACGAGCGTCGAACCCCACTCGCGTGAACCAAGAAGATCAGACCGAGACGCAGGCGGACCCGCTCCAGAACGCGGACGTCACCAAGCATCTCTCCGAAGAGCTGCGCGCGATCCTGCGCCGCGTCGACGACGGCGAGGAGTCGGCGCGCGCCGAGGCGCTCGCGCCGGCCGCCGCGATCGTCGACGCGCTCTCGGCCGTCGGCCTGCTCGAGTTCGCCTACCTCGCGCCGGGCGGCGACGACGAGGAAGACGGCCCGATCGCGTGGTTCGAGGCGAGCGAGGCGATCGTCGACAAGGATCGCGACTCCGTCGTCATCGCGGGGAGCGAGGTGCTCGAGGTCTTCGACGGCCCGATCACGATCGAGGACCCGCCGGAGCACGAGCACGACGACGAGGGAGAAAGCGCCGCCGAGTAGTCGCTAAGGCGCGATACTCCACGCCCCTACGTTCCACCACGCGGTCGAGAGGGAGGTCGTCTCGCCGCGCAGCCGCGTGGTGAACGCGTCGAGCTCCGGACGCTGGTAGAGGAGCGCGATCGGCATCTGGTCGTGCAGCAGCGTCTGCACCTGCGCGTAGATCGCCTTGCGCCGCGCGATATCGTACGTGCGCTGCCCTCGAGCGAGCAGCACGTCGAGGCGCGGGTCGCAGATCCGCGACTTGTTGTAGCCGTGCGGCGGAACCGTCGCGCAGCTGAACTGGTCGGTCGTGTCGGGGTCGTCGCCGTTCACGAACGGGTAGAGCGCCAGCTGGAATTTCCCGCCGTAGACGGGCCCGCCTTGGTTCGCCGGCGCGACGAGCTGCGTGACGTTGTACGCCTTGAGCGTCACGTTGGCGCCGACCTCGCGCTCGTACTGCGCGATCGCGTTCCCGATGATCGCATCCCCCGGCAACGCGGCCTGGATGATGAGCAGCACGTCGAGCGGCTTTCCGTCCTTGCGCCGCACGCCGTCCGGGCCTGCCTTCCAGCCCGCGGCGTCGAGCAGCGCGCGCGCCCGCGCGGGATCGTACGCGACGTCGGGATACGCACGGCGGTCGTAGGCCCAGATGAAGAGGCCGCGCCCGGCGTCCGTCGTGCTGACCGCGCCGCGGTACGTCTTCTGCATCGTGGACGGGATGTCGATCGCCGCCGCGAGCGCGCGGCGCACGCGCGGATCGCTCGTCACGGGATCGTGCGTGTTGAAGATGATCGCGCCGACCGCGTTCATCGGCATGCGTGAGACGCGCATCCCGGGGATCCGGCGCAGGATCGGAAAGTTACTGTAGTCGAGATCGGAGAAGTAACCGTCCGCCTCGCGGGTCCGAAGCAGGTTCATCGCGGTGTTCGGGTCGGGGACGAACCGCACGCGCAGGTGCTCGATCTTCGGTTTCCCGCGGAAGTAGTACGGGTTCGCGCGCATCTCGACGGAGTCGCCGCGCGTCCACTTCGTCACCACGTAGGGTCCCGAGCCGAGCGGCATCGCGTCGAACGGGATCTGGTTGAAGTCGTGCAGCTTCGCGAGCAGGTGCGCGGGAAGGATCGGGAAGCCTTGCGGCGCGAGCACGAGAACGAGCAGCGGCGCGAACGGACGCTTCAGGTGCAGCACGAGCGTCGTGTCGTCCGGCGCCTCGGCTTTGCGCACGACGTTGTAGCCGAAGCGCGTCTGCGGGTTGTTTTTCGGATCGTTGATCGCGTCGATCGAGTAGACGCAGTCCTTCGCCGTCAGCGGCTCACCGTCGGCGAACCTCAGTCCCGGGCGCAGGTGATAGGTGATCGTCAGCCCGTCCCGGCTGATCCCGTTGTTCGCCGTCGAGGGGACCTCGCGCGCCGCATCACCGATCAGCGTCCCGCGATCGTCGTACTTCACGAGATACTGGAAGAGCAACTCGCCCCACTCGGTCGACGAGGTTCCGTTCTCGAGCGCGGGGTTCAGCGAGCCCGGCTCGCGCTGCTGCGCGACGACCAGCGTATCGTCCGTACCGGCGCGGCTCGTCTGGTGAGACGTCGGCGAGCAGCCCGCGAATGACGAAGCGCAGAGGGCGGCGGACAGCGTACCGGCGAGCAGACGTCGCTTCACGGTGCGTCAGTTCACCGCGGGACGGCCGGAGTCCACGCTCGGAGCGGTGGTGGTCGCTGCCGGGTGAGCCGCGCCGTGGAGGCGAACGCACCGGCACGACGGTCTACGGGTGGACGACGGGGGTGGTGAGCGATGCGGTCGGCGGACTTCGAGTTCGATCTTCCCGAGCGGCTGGTTCCGGCTTTGCCGCTGCAGCTTCGCGGCAGGCGGCGCGATGACGCTCGCATGGCGGTGGTACGGCGCGCGGAACGGCGCGTCGAGCACGATCATTTCACGCGGCTGCCCGAGTACTTCCAGCCGGGCGACGTGCTCGTCGTCAACAACAGCATGGTCGTTCAAGACCGTCTGAAGGGCCGCACGAATGACGGCGCGGCCGTCTCGGTGATTCTGATCGGCCAGCACGAGGACGGTTTCCACGCGATCGTTCGGCCGGCGAAGCTCGCGAAGCGCAACCGGGTCGTGCGGATCGGTGACGGCGCGATGCGCGCGCGGATCGTGAAACCGACGGTCGACGGGATGTGGCTGGTGCGCTTCGAGCACGAGGGTGATTTCCACGAGCTGCTCGCGCGCTACGACGACCGCGCGATGACCGGGATGCAGCGGCTCGCGAAGCGGATGGAGACGTACCGCAACGTGTACGCGACCGAGCCCGGCTCGCTCGAGGTCCCGTCGGCCGGCCTCCATTTCACGCTCGAGACGCTGAAGCAGATCGAGGCGCGCGGCGTGACGATCGTTCCGATCACGCTGCATATCGGTCTCTCCGAGCGGTTCTACCACTTGTGGACGAGCCGCGTGGAGGACCAGATGGTCGGCACGGAATGGTTCCGCGTCGACGATGTGGCCGCGAACGCGATCAACGCAGCGCGCCGGCGCGGGAAGCGCATCTTCGCCGTCGGCACGACGGTCGTCCGCACGCTCGAGACGATCGGCTTCGACGCGGGCTCCGACGGCTCGGTGAGAGCTGCCGAAGGCTGGACCGATCTCTGCATTCGACCGGGTCACCGCTACCGCGTGGTCGACGCGATGCTGACGAACCTGCACCAGCCGCGCTCGAGCCATCTGCTGCTCGTCTCCGCCTTCGCCGGCCGCGAGCTGGTCCTCGCCGTGTACCACGAGATCGTGAAGCAGCGCTACCGCTTCGATCTCTTCGGCGACAGCATGTTGCTGCTCTGAAGACCCGAGCGGGGCACGGTGGTCCGACCGATGGCCTTGACGCCATATAGCGTCGCCGCTATACTGAGGGCCTGGTGTGGGAAATTGAGGGGACCGATGAGTTCGCCGCCTGGTATCGCTCTTTGAATGCGCTCGACCAAGAGCGTGTCGATTATGTGGTATCCAAACTGGAGGCAGCCGGTCCGGCGCTCCCGCGTCCCACGGTCGACACCGTGAACGGATCGCGATTCCCGAACATGAAAGAACTTCGTATAAACAGGCCGCCGCTCCGCATCTTCTTCGCGTTCGATCCTCGGCGTTATGCGATACTTCTGATCGGCGGGGACAAGACGAACGATCCGGCTTTTTATGACAGAATGATCCCTTTGGCCGACCGCCTGTATGCAGACCATCTCGCGCTTCTGGAGACCGAACATGGCAACTAAATCGTGGCGTGCGATTCAAGACGCTCACTCCAAGCGCACACCCGCAGAGCGAGCGGCGACCAGGCACCGTGCGCTCGAGGATCTCGCGATGGAGCGCATGCGCCTCGGCCAGCTTCGTCGCGCGAGAGCCCTTTCGCAACAGACGCTGGCCGAAGCGCTTCAAATCGCGCAAGGAGATGTATCGAAGATCGAACGCCGCTCGGATGTGTATGTCCGGACGCTCCGCCGCTTCGTTGAGGCGACAGGTGGCCGCCTTCGCATCGTTGCTGAATATCCGGATGCGGAGCCGATCGAGATCGAGGGATTCGCCGATATCGCGCCCGCCCGAAGGCGTGTGCCGAAGAAGAAAATCGCGCCGAAAAGTGCCGCCTTTCGCAACCACCTCACGCGCACGAAAAAACGCGCGGACAAGGCATAACGTCAGCGACCTGATTCCCGAATTCGCCAGGGAAGCAGCAAGGAGCTTATTCCTAGCTGGAAAACGCGTGAGAGCACCGTGGGAGCGTACGGGTCTGGTGGCTCGCCCAGTCTTCAAAACTGGTGAGGCCGTCGCAAGGCGGCTGGTCGGTTCGATTCCGACACGTTCCCGCCATTTGCGGCGCGGTGAAACGCTAGCTCGCCGCGTCGGCCTCGCCGGACGTCGAGACGTCGTCCGGAACCGTACGGATCGCGCCCGTCGACGGGCGCTCGGCAAGCGTGCTCGCGCTGCTGCGGCGCTCGCCCTTGCGGCGGTCCTCAGGCAGCCCGCCCATGAGCATCGCCAAGAACGGCTTGCCGTAGAGCTGGCGGCGATCTCCCTTGCGGCGTTCTTCCATGGCGGCGGCCTCCGTTTGCGACTCGGCGGCGCGACGCCGTGAGCGTCAAACGCGCCGCACCCGCCAGATTTGTTCCGCCGGCCAGGCGCGGGCCCATTCGTACGTCACGTAAAGATCGTATGTGGTTCGCGCGCCTTCCGGCGGGCGCAGCTCGATCAGGTCCTCCACCGCGAATCCGTTGTCTCGAAACAACCGGATCCACTCGCCGTACGGGCGCGAGAAGTTCACGGCCTCACCGTCGTCGGTGCTGCGCGTGTCGAAGTAGTTCCACCTCAGGCGGTCGCCGACGAGGTTCGTCGCTTCGTCCCAGCAGATGAAATGCAGCGGCGTCTCGGCGTTGAACGCGAACAGACCGCCCGGCCGAAGCAGCCGCGCCGCTTCGGGAACCGTCCGCTCGGGGTCGG
>DATHLN010000117.1:0-6751 GCA_035488115.1 Candidatus Limnocylindrales bacterium
CGGAATCACGATGATCGACTCGCCGCTGCGCCCGCTCGCGGCGTTCGCCGGCGGTTACGGGCTCACGTTCGCGACGGTGCTGCTCGGCGCGGCGCTCGGATGGTGGCTGCGCGACGTTCGCGACCGCGCGCGAGCGTGGACGTGCGCGTACGTGTGGGCCGGCGTCGCGGCGTGCACGCTGATCGCGTACGCCGCGTGGCCCGCGCGGCACTACGCCGCGCCGGCGACGCGCGTCGCCGCGGTGCAAGGCGGGATCGCACAGAGCGTGAAGCGCAGCGATGCGGGGCTCGCGCTCGCGCTCGCACGCTACACCGCGATGACCGAGCCGTTGCGCGCGGAGCATCCCGCGCTCGTGCTGTGGCCGGAAACGGTGATCACGACGGATTTCCTGCGCGACCCCGCGCTGCGCGCGCGCTTCGCGGCGCTCGCGGACCGGCTCGGCGCGACGCTGTACGCCGGCGGGTTCTGGGACGACGGGACGCGGCTCGAGAACGCGCTGATGGTCTTCGATCCGCGCGCGAACGCGCACGACGTCTCGGCGATCTACGTCAAAGAGCAGCTCGTGCCGTTCGCGGAGTATCTGCCCGGGCCGGCATGGCTGCGCACGTTGCCGTACGCCGATCAGATCGGCGCATTCCGGCCGGGGCACAACGCGTTCGAGACGTACAAGGGCACGACCGCGCTGATCTGCTGGGAGTCGGTGTTCGGCGATCTCGCGCACGACCGGCTGCGCGACGATCCGCAGCTGTTCCTGATCGCGACCGACGACGCATGGTTCGGAACGACCGAAGGCCCGTACGAGCACGCGCAGGCGGCGACCCTGCGCGCGGTCGAGACGGGGCGCTGGGTCTTGCGCGCCGCGGCGACGGGGATCAGCGGGATCGTCGCGCCGGACGGGACGTGGACGCAGCGCACGCCGCTCGGCGGCGCGGCGGTCGTGGTGGGCGACGTCGGTCCGCCGGCGCCCGGTTCGTACGCGCGCATCGGACCGCTTCCGGTCGGCGCGCTGATGGCGGTCATCGTCGTGCTTCCGTTCGCGCCGGCGCTCGCCGGCGCGCGGCGGCGGAGACGCGCGTGAACTGGCGCATACCGACCGCGGTCGCGGTGCTCGCGCTGCTGGCGTGGGTGGGATACGAGATCGGCCGCGCCGGAAACGACATCGCGGTGCAGAAGAGCGCCGGGCCGAACACGTTCGTGCACGGCAGCATGCACGGCAAACGGATCGACGGGCGTTCGTGGTCGCTCGACTACGACACGATCACGATGAGCCCGGACGGTTCGTTCGTGCGGATCCCGCACGTGCGCGACGGGCGCCTGCACCGCGACGGCAAGCCCGACGTGCTGATGAGCGCCGACGACGTCAGCGCCAACACGACGACCAACGACATCCAGATCGGCGGCGACGTGAAGTTCACCGAGCAGGAAGGCCCGGGTCGCACGCGGACGTTCGTGACGAAGGGCGCGCACTACAACGGGCTTTCGCACGAGCTAACGCTCGATCACAAAGCGACGATCACCGAAGGGACGACGACGGTCGTCGTCGCCAGCGCGTCGGTGAACTTCCGCACCGGTGCGGTCACGCTCGGGCCGCTGTTGGGCACGAAGACGTGAGCGCGCTTCGCGACGCGCGTGCGGCGTGTGTCGCCGCGGCACTCGTTGCGGCCGCGCTAGCCGCGCGCGGTGCGCCGGCGGGCGCGCAGGTGCCGTTCGCGGCGAGCTCGCCGTCGTCCGCACTCGGTGTGCGCGGGTTCGTGACCGACCGCGCCGCGGCGGAGCGCGCGATCGCGTTCCGCCCGTACGTCCCGGTCAGAACGCCGCACGAGGTCGCGCTGCTGCCGCCGTTCCACGGCGCGCAGACGTCGGCGAACGAAGGGATCGGCTACGCGTACGGCCCGCGCGGGCGCGGCTGGCTGCTGCTGGAATGGCCGCGCAACGGCGGCACGCTCGCGGCGTTCCAGCCGCTCCCGGCGGAAGGGCGCTGCCGCGACGTGCACGCGATCGGCGGCAACGCAAAACCGCGCGGCGTCGCTTGGACGACACCGCACGGGATGGTGTACGCGCTGCAGCCCGACGGAGAGGCGGATCCGCGCGCGATCCTGGCGGAGTTCAGGCGGCTCGTTCGCGAGGGCGCGTGCCGCTAGGTCTCTTCGTGCGAGTTCTTCTTCGCCTCGGCGATCAGCTTCTTCACCTTCTGACCGCCCTTGTGCCCGATCTGCTCGTAGAAGTTCGGCCCGTACTTTTCCTTCACGACCTTGCCGCCTTTTTGGCCGATCGACTCATAGAATTCCGCGCCGTGGCGCTCGCGTGTCGCCTGACCGCCTTTGCGCCCGATCTCTTCGTAGAATCCCGAACCGTACCGGTCGCGGACGGTGTCGCCGCCCTTCTTCCCGGCTTCCCGAACCGACATCTCGCCGTCGACCTTTTCCGTCCGCACTTTGGTAGCCGCGGGCTTCTTCGGGTCGGCCATGCGTCAGCCGCTCGTTTTCGCGGTACGTTTCAGCTTCTGGCCGCCTTTTGCGCCGATCTCTTCATAGAACGACGGCCCGTACTTGCTCTTCGTCGCCTCGCCGCCTTTGCGCCCGATCGCTTCGTAGAACTCGGACCCGTATTTGGCCTTCACCCGATCGCCGCCGCGCTTCCCGGCTTCACGAACGCTCATACCGCCGCCCGTGGTCGTCACGTTGTCGTTGGTCGCCATGTTGGAAATAGTCTCCCTGAGCTGTCGGCCCACCGACTGCCCTGTACCCAGCGAATGCTAGGTTAAACGGTGCTCTGGACGATCTTCGAGAGGCCCCGGGTCTACGACGGTTCCGGCTCCGCGCCGTTCGTCACCGACGTCGCCGTCGCCGACGGCAGAGTCGTCGCGATCGGGGACCTCTCCGGCCGCGACGCGCACGAACGCGTCGTGTGCGACGGCTCCGCGCTCGCGCCGGGTTTCATCGACGTTCACTCACATACCGACGAGCTGTGGCTCGTAAACCCCCTCTGCGAAGGGAAGATTCGGCAGGGCGTGACGACCGAGATCGGCGGCAACTGCGGCACCTCCGTCGCGCCGTTGTACGGTACCGCACTGAGCAAGAAGCGGCGCGACGCGCGCGACTACGCGCTCGACGTGCAATGGACGACGTTCGACGCGTTCTTCACCCTGGTCGAGCGCGAAGGCGTCGGGCTCAACGTCGCCTCGCTGGTCGGGCTCGGAACGACGCGCGCGTGCGTCGCCGGCCCTGACGCGCGCCGCCTCGAGCGCGACGAGCTGGAGGCGCAGAGCCGTCTCGTGCGCGGCGCCGTCGAGGAAGGCGCGCTCGGCGTTTCGAGCGGGTTGATCTACGAGCCGGGGCGCTACGCCGATCTCGACGAGCTCGTCCTCTGTGCGCAGGCCGCGCGCGACGCGGGCACGCCGCTGTACGCTTCGCACGTCCGCAGCGAAGGCGACGAGCTCGAGAACGCGATCGCCGAAGCGCTCGCGGTCGGCGAGCGCGCCGAGGTCGCGGTGCAGTGCTCGCACCACAAAGCGGCCGGGAAGAAGAACTGGGGCAAGGTGCACCGCACGCTCGCGGCGATCGACCGCGCGCGCTCGCACGGTCTGTCCGTGATGTGCGACGCGTACCCCTACGTGGCGTCGTGGACCGAGCTCGCGACGGTGCTGCCGAAGAGCGCGCGCGACGGCGGCGATGAAGCCGCGCTGGAACGGCTCCGCGATCCGGAGCAGGCGACGGCGATCGCGCTCGCGATCGAGCTGGCGCGCGATCCCGCGCTCGGCGGCGACGGCTGGGACACGATCCTGATCACCGGCACGGGCAGCGAGCGGAACGCCGAGCTCGCCGGCCTGCGTCTCGACGCGATCGCGCGCCGCTGGGGAACGACGCCGGCGCGCGCGGTGATCCGGCTGCTCGCGGAAGAGCGGATGCGCGTCGAGTCGGTGTTCTTCTCGATGAGCGAGGACGACGTCGCGACCGTGTTCAGCGCGGAGTTCTGCAGCGTCGGGAGCGACGCGTCGGCGCGCGCGTTCGCGGGGATCACCGCGCGCGGCGTCCCGCATCCGCGCACCTACGGGACGTTCCCGCGCGTGTTCGGGCGGTACGTCCGACAGCGGCACGTCTTCGACACGGCGGAAGCGGTACGGCGGATGACCTCGCTCCCCGCGCGGCAGTTCGGCCTGCGCGACCGCGGAACGATCGCGCCCGGGATGCACGCCGATCTGGTCGTGTTCGACGACGAGCACGTCGTCGACCGCGCGACGTACGAGCAGCCGTTCGCGCCGCCCGACGGGATCCGCGACGTCTACGTGAACGGCCGCGCGGTGCTGCGCGACGGCGCGCCCACCGGCGCGCGCCCCGGGCGCGTCCTGCGCAACGGGGGCTGACCGGCCGGCCGCGGCGGTGGGGACTTCGGGCCGCGGCGCACAAGACGACGATCCTGGTGCAGCCGCGCGCGCTTTCGTTCGCCCGATGCTCCGCCGGCCGGCCCGGGCCGGTCCGATGACGCGCGCCGCGCTCCTCGCCGCGCTCGCCGCGGCGACGGCGAGCCCGCGCCCGGCGTCGTCCGGGCCGTCCCGGCCGGCGCCGTCCGCCTCGCCGCGCGGCGTGTGGGCCGACGTCATGCTCGAGCGCGAAGGGACCGCGCTTCTCGCGCCGTTCACCGTCGCGATCGCGCTGCACAACCCGACGGGCCACGCGGTGCGGCTGCGCTTCCCCACCGCGGAGCTGTTCCGCGTCGACCTGCTGCGTGACGACACGCCGGTGTGGTCGTCGGTGACCGGCCACAAGCCGATCCCGATCACGCGCCAGCTCGACGTCCCGCCGGGCCACCTGCGTCTCGCGCAGGTCATCGTCGACTCGACGACCGACGACCGCCGCGCCCTCGCGCCCGGCCGCTACACCGTGCGCGTCGCGATGCTCGGGACGAACTTCGGCGTGATCGTCGACAAGCCGATCACGTTCGACCCGCCGGACACCATCGCGAAGGCGCTCGCGACGAAGCCCGGCACGGTGATCACGATCGCGGGCGAACCGTACGTCGACGGCGGGACGCCGCGCCTGCGCGACGCGACCGGGACGATCCGCCTCTCGCGCGCGCTCGGGTTGCGCACGAGCGGGACGTTCGTCGTCCGCGGCTTCATGGACGCGCTCGGTGACGAGCGCGTCTTCGACGTCGGCCGGAGCGCGCCGGCGTTCGACAACGGCCCCTCACCGCCGCCGTAACATCAGGGGTTCGGCGGCGGAGCGGCCGGCGGCGGCTCGGGCTGCGCGATCAGATCGCGATACATGCCGACCAGCACCGTCGCGACGAACCCCGAGTACGCGATCGAAACGACCAGCGAGAGCACGTAGCCGAGCACGCTGCCGACTACCAGCGGGATGGGCGGCATGTGGAACTCGGTGTCGGTTCCGGTCGGCAGGACGGAGAATTGGAGCGGGATCAGCGCGAACGCGCCGATCATGCTGATCCCGTACGAGATCGCGTACAGGATGAGCACCGTGAGCGCGGAGCCGCCGAAGAAGCGCAGGACGAGCCGAAACGACTCGCCGATCGCCTCGAAGCCGCCGCGCCGGCCGACGACGACCGACGGTATCACGTACATCGTGAAGACCGGGTACGCGAGCAACGCGGCGAAGAGCGTCGGCAGCGCGAGCAACACCGCGGCGATGAAGAGCCCGAACAATCCGACGCCGGCGAGGAACGCCGCGCCCGCGCGCTCGCGGAACGCGGCGAAGCCGTCTGCGAACGTCGCCGTCCCGCGGGTCCAGGCCGCATCGGCCATCCCGAACATCGCCACGTAGGCCCACAGGAACACGACGATTGCGATCGCGACCAAGCAGAGATAGGCGATCAGCAAACCGGTGACCGTCCCGGCCGGCACCGACTGCTTCGCGAGCGCCACGCCCGCCCAGATGACCGCGAACGCGGCGAACGCGCAGAAGGCGGCGGTCACCACGACGAACGCGATGACCGGCGGAAGCGCGACGATCCAGTTCTTCCGGAAGACGACCCACGACTGGGCGAAGAGCTTGTCGAACGGCACGGGGCCCGGAGCTTGTACGGCAGCGGTCGTCGTCACGCTTGATCCTCCTTCGCTCGCAAGTCGCGCAGCAGTGCGTCGTGGACGCGCAGGCTCCTTTCGCGCAAAGCGCCGAGATCACCGTCGTTCTCGACGATGTAGTCGGCCCGCGTCCGCGCCAGCGCGGGATCGATCTGCGCCGCCATCCGCCGCTCGACGGCTTGCCGCTCGAGGGCGTCGCGCGCGATCACCCGCGCGATCCGCGCCTCGGCCGGCGCGATCACCACCACCGTCTTCTCGCAGCGCCGCCAGTAATCGCCCTCGAACAGCAGCGGGATCACGTGGACGACGAGCCCGTCCGGCGCCTCGCGCTCGAGCTCCTCGGCACGCGCGCGGACGCGCGGGTGCGTGATCGCGTTCAGCTTCGCGCGCGCGGCCTCGTCGGCGAAGACCAGCGCCGCGAGCGCCGCCCGGTCGAGCGCGCCGCCGGCGCCGACCGCGTGCGGCCACAGCGCGGCGATCTCGTGCAGCCCCTCTGAGCCCGGCGCGACGACCTCGCGCGCCAGCACGTCGGCGTCGATGACGGTGGCGCCGCGCTCGGCGAACACCGCGGCCACGGCGCTCTTCCCCGAGCCGATCCCGCCGGTGAGTCCGACCCTCAGTTTCGCCATCGCGCGTAGTATACTGGCTGCATGAATGCGACGTCCACGCTCTCCGCCGCGCCCGCCGACGTCACGGAACACCCGCTGGTCC
>DATHLN010000118.1:0-12208 GCA_035488115.1 Candidatus Limnocylindrales bacterium
AGGATGAGCGCCATCCCGGCCAGCTCGGTGCGCGAGGGGATCTCGTGGAGCTGCAGCGCCGCTGAGAGGACGCCGACGACCGGCGTCGCGAGCGAGGCGATCCCCGCAACGCCGGCGGGGAGCCGCGAGAGGATGAACATCCACAGGAACCAGCCGAGCGCGCCGCCGCCGATCGAGATGAACGCCATCGAGGCGAGGAACGAGCTCGTCCAGTGGATGTGCATCGGGAAGACGAACATCAGCAGGAGCAGCGGCAGCGTTCCCCACAGCAGCTGCCAGGCGGTCAGCGAGAGCAGCTCGACGTCGTAGCGTTTCCGGAACCACTTGGCGTAGACGGCGCTGGCGGCCCACGAGATGCCGGCCGCGACGGCGAGCCCGTCGGAGACGAACGTGTGCGGGTCGAGCGGCGCGACGACGAGCGCGAGCCCGGCGGCGGCGAGCGCGAGCGCGAGCCAGCGCAGCCCGGCGATCCGCTCGCCGAGGAACGGCCACGCCAGCAGCGCGGTCCAGAACGGCATCGTGTAGCCGAGCACCGCCGACTTTCCGGCGCCGGCGAGCGCGACCGCGAGCGTCTGCAGCAGCGTCCAGCCCGTCGTCTGCAGCATGCCGAGGACGATCGTTGGCCGGAGCGGCGGCGGCTTCAGCGAGCGGCGCGTCAGCCCGAGGATCGCGAACAGGATCGCGGTCGCGATCGCGAGCCGCGCGCCCGCGACGACGTACGGCGAGGCGTCGTAGGTCGCGATCTTGATCCCGACCCAGGTGTAGCCCCACACCAGCGCCAGCAGCACCAGCGCGAGATAGACTCGCATACTTCGCCTGCGACCGCGCGCGCGTCGCGCGGGTTGCCTGCGAAGCGGCAAGGCCGGCGCGCGGCACGGCGAACGCCGCTCGCATGAAACGCGGAGAGTTCGGCGCGGTGCTCGGCGCTTCGATCGCCGGAGCGGCGGCGGCGCAGGCCGGCGGCGCGGTCCCCGCGCAGGCAGAACCCGGCCCAATTCTTGCCGACGAGTACTGGGCGCACAAAGGGCCGGTGAAGCTGTACGTCTACCGCAAGCGCCCTACCGCGCTCGCGAAAAGCGCAATGCCGGTGCTCTTTCTCGTGCACGGCTCGTCGATGTGCGGGACGTCTACGTTCGACCTCACCGTTCCGGGGCGCACCAACTACTCGATGATGGACGCGTTCGCGCGCTACGGTTTCGACGTGTGGACGATGGACCACGAGGGCTACGGGCGCTCGGATCGCACCAGCGGGAACTCGGACGTCGCGAGCGGCGCCGCCGATCTCGCCGCAGCGATGGAGGTCGTGCGCCGCGAGACGGGACGGCGCACTGCGCATTTCTTCGGCGAGTCGTCCGGCGGGATTCGTGCGGCGGCGTTCGCGGTCGCCTCGCCGGAGTCGGTCGGCCGGCTCGGTCTTTCGGCGTTCACCTGGACCGGGAAAGGCTCGCCGACGCTCGCGAACCGCGCAAAGGACGTCGAGTTCTACCGCACGCACAACATGCGCCCCGCGACGCGCGAGCTCTATCGCAGCATCTTCACGCGCGACAAGCCGGGGACCGCGGATCCGGCCGTCGGCGACGCGCTCGCCGACGCCGAGGCGAAATTCGGCGACACCGTCCCGACCGGGACCTATCTCGACATGGTGACGAAATTACCCCTGATCGATCCTGAGAAGCTGCGCGTCCCGGTCTTCATGGCGCGCGGCGAGTACGACGGGATCTCGACCGAGGAAGATCTGATCGGCTTCTTCGAGCGGCTCGCGAACCGCGACAAGCAGTATCTGGTCGTCCCGGGTGCGGCGCACTCGCTGGTTCTCGGCTACAACCGCGAGCGCTTCTGGTACGCGCTCAACGCGTTCCTCACCCCGCCCGCGCGCGAAGACCGCCTGGGCTGACGGCCTCGCCGGCGTCAGTCGACGAGCGCGAGATGCGCGTCGACGTAGCGCCGGTATTTCTCGAAGGTGCTCCGATATGCCGGGGCGGCGCCCGGATTGGGATTCGTCGGCTCGTCGTAGCCGGCCGCGCGCGCCGAGCCGATCGCGTCGTCGACGAGGCCGATCGCTTCCGCGGCGAGCAGCGCGGCGCCGAACGCCGAGGCTTCCTGCTCGCGCGGCTGCACTGCGGGAAGTTCGAAGACGTCGGCGAGGAGCTGTCGCACGAACGGCGCTTTGGTGAGCCCGCCGGTGAGCAGCAGGCGGCGCGCGTTCGGCGCGAGCTCGCGCATGACGTCGAAGACCGCGTAGACGCCGAAGACGACGCTCTCGAACGCGGCGCGAATGATCGTGCGGCGGTCGTGCGCGAGATCGAGCCCGTCGAACGCGCCGCGCAGCGCGCTGTTCCAGTACGGCGCGCGCTCGCCGCCGAAGAACGGCAGCACGACGAGACCGTTCGCGCCCGGCGCGACGTGCGCCGCGATTTGCGCCGCGCGCGCGAAGCGCTCGTCCTTCGGCGTCTCGTCGAGCAGCAGCGCGAAGACCCAGTCGAGCGAAGCACCCGCGGCGCTGGTCGGGCCGCCGACGACGAAATGCACGTCGTCGGCGCAGTAGCAGAACGTCCGGCCGTGCGCGTCGAGCATCGGCTCGCCGGCGAGGATGCGCACGGCGCCCGACGTGCCGAGCGTCAGCGCGACCTCCTCGCGCGGCGCGGTCCCGACGCCGATGTTCGCCAGCGGCCCGTCGGACGACGCGAGCACGACCGCCGTGCCGTCTCCGATCCCCAGCTGCCGCGCGATCGCGGGACGGAACATGCGCAGCGCGGTCGACGGCTTCGCCGGCGCGGAGAGCCGGTTCGCATCGACGCGCGCGAGCTGCAGCGCGAGCGGGTCCCAGTCGCGCGTGCGCAGGTCGAGCATCCCGGTCGCGGACGCGATCCCGTGGTCGACCAGCCATTCGCCGGTCCAGCGGAAGACGACCAGCTCCTTCAAGCCGACGAAGCGCCGGGTTTTCGCGAACAGGTCCGGGTCGTGCTCGGCGAGCCAGCGCAGCTTCGTGACCGGGAGCATCGGGTGCATCGGCGCGCCGGTGCGCGCGTAGAGCGCCGAACCGTTCCCGTCGGCGCGCCAGCCGTCGGCGATCGCGTGCGCGCGGCGGTCCATCCAGGTGATGACGCGCGAGAGCGGCTCGCCGCTCTCGTCGACGCACAGCACGCCGTGCATCGCGCTCGAGATCCCGATCGCCGCGACCTCGCTCCCGCGCAACCGCACGTCGGCGAGGACGCGCTCGAGCACGTGCATCGTCGCGGTGTAGACGAGATCGGCGTCCTGCTCGACGAAGTCCGGGTGCGGCGTCTCGAGCCCGTAGAACTCCGACCCGCTCGCGATCTCGCGCCCGCCGGTCGTCGTCGCGAGCACCTTCACCGCGCTCGTGCCGAGATCGATCCCGACGACGACGTCCGACGGAGCGTCAGCCACCGGGCTCGGGAATCGGCTCGATCTTTCCGAGGATCCAGACGTACGCGACGATCCCGATCAGCAGCACGACGGCGGCGGTGATGAACGCGTTCGCGAACGAGCTCGTCCCGGCGACGATGTAGCCGGTCACGATCGGCGCGAGAATCGACATGATGTTGTTGAAGAAGTTCATGATCCCGCCGATCGTGCCGACGCTGCCGCGCGGCGAGATCAGCGAGGGGATCGACCACCCGATCGGCGCGGTGCACGCCAGGCCGGTGAGCGCGATCGTGATCCAGACGATCGCGACGTTGGGATTCGTCGTGAACGCGGCGCCGACGATCGTGAGCCCCATCAGCATGCCGATGACGATGATCGTCTTGCGCACGCGGGTCTGCTCGTAGCCGCGCTGGACGAGATAATCGACGAGCCAGCCGCCGACGATGAGATCGGCGATCCCGGCGACGATCCACGGCACCATCGCGTACGCGCCGGTCTTGATGATGCCCAGGTGGTACGTTTTCACGAGGTAGCCGGGAAGCCACGTGAGCAGCAGGTAGAACGAGTAGCCGTAGGCGGCGAATCCGATCGTCAGCCCCCACACTTTGCGCTGCGCGAGCAGGTAGCCGAGCGCAGCGCCGACGTTGCCGGCGCTCGTCAGCCCCTCCGGCTGCGCGCCGCCTTGCTCGATGTAGGTGCGCTCCGCGTAGGTCAGGTTCTTCGCGCCGCTCGGATTGCGGTAGAACGCGTAGAACGCGAGGAAGAACAGCAAGCTGAAGAACGCGGTCACGAAGAACGTCATGCGCCAGCCGTACCAGGCGAGAATCACCGCGACGGCCGGGACGCCGATCCCCGTCGCGATCTTTGCGGCGGAGTCGAAGATCGCCGTCGCCAGCCCGCGTTCCTTGACCGGGAACCAGTAGCCGATCGCCTTGGCGTTGATCGGGAACGTCGGCGTCTCCGCGACGCCGAGGAGCAGCCGCGCGCCGAACATCGTCGCGAAGCCGTTCGCAAGCCCGGTCAGCGCGGACGCGATCGCCCAGAGCAGCGTCGTCGCTCGCCCGATGAAGACGACGCCGTAGCGGTCCAGGAACGCGCCGATCGGGATCTGCAGCGCCGCGTACGTCCACCCGAACGCGCTCAGCAGGTAGCCGAACTGCGTGTCGCCGATCCCGAACTCTTTCTGGAGCGACGGTCCGGCGACCGTGATGTTCACCCGGTCGAAATAGTTGATCAGGACGCCGATCCCGAGCAGGACGGCGATTGCCCAGCGCAGGTTGGTTACGCGCTCGGCGGGGGCGATGATGCTGCGTGCCACGGTCTGCTCTTGCCCCGCTAAGAAAGAAGGCAATGCACGACGAAGCACCGCGCGCAATGAAACGCACGCCGTCCTGGGTGTTCGTCGCCGCGGTGGGGGTCCAGCTCGCGGCCCTAGCGCTCTGCCTGTGGGCGATGGAGCGCGGCGCCGTCGCCGAGGCCGTCGCCGAAGAGGAGCCGCCCGCGCCACCGGCGCCTCCGCAGGCTTCCGAGGCTCCCGTGCACCGCGACGCGCTCGCCGCCGCGCAGCCCGTCGTCGCCCCGGACGCCGCGCACGTGCGCGAGCCGGAGCGTGAGACCGAGGCGGTACGCCCCGTGCAGCCGCCCGAGCCGCCGGAGACCGCCGAGGCGCCGGACCGGCCGCGGGTCACGGTGCGCGCCGTCGACGTGCCGCCGCAGCGGCCCGAGCCCGAGCCGCCGCGCGCCGAGGAGCCGCCGCGATGGGAGTCCCCGCGGCACGAGCCGCCGCAGTACGAACCGGCGCCGTACGAGCCGGCGTCGTTCGAGATGCCGAAGCCGCGGCCGGCGGTCGTGCGCGTCCCGCCGCCCTCGCCGGTGTTCGGGCCGCCGCCCGAGCGGCAGCACGGCGCCAACGGCGCGGATCTGCTCCCCGCCTTCATCACCGACCCGGCCGACGAGGTCACGCAGATCGTCCGGGGCGTCGCTCGGGACGGGCGGCTGGCGTTCGGGTTCTACGGCGACGGAATCATCCGGTTCGTCGATACCGACGGCGGGCTGTATGAAGGAAAGGCGGACAGCGCGCGGGCGCGGATGCGCGAGATCGACGGGATCCGCGCGTTCACCGTGCAGATCGGCGTCGCCGAGGACCGCCGCCTGCTGGCGACCTTCTCCGGCGGTCCGCACGACGCGGAGAGCATCCCGCTCGAGCCCGCGGTGGGTTGGAGCGTCGCATGAACGTTCTCGACCGTCTCGACACCACGCTGCGCGTCGTCGGCGGCGCTCGTCTCGAAGGCAGCGTCGAGGTGCAGGGCGCGAAGAACGCTGCGCTCCCAATCATGGCGGCGGCGCTGCTCGCGCGCGGCAAGGTGACGCTCAAGCGCGTTCCGCGGATCACCGACGTCTCGGTGATGTGGTCGCTGCTCGAAGCGCTCGGCGCGCGGCTCTCGCTGCAGGATCCCAACACGATCACCATCGACGCCGCGAACGTCAGCAAGGCGCGCGCGCCGTACACGCTGGTGCGCAAGCTCGCGGCCTCGTTCGACCTGTGCGGTCCGCTGCTCGGGCGCTTCGGCCGCGCCGAGGTCCCGCTCCCCGGCGGCTGCGTCCTCGGGACGCGCGCGACGGATATGCACGAAGCGGCGTTCCGCGCGCTCGACGCCGAGGTCTCGGTCGCTCACGGTTATTTGATCGCGAGCGCGCGCAACGGGCGTTTGCACGGCGGCGAGATCTCGTTCCGCATGCCGTCGGTCGGCGCGACGAAGAACGCGATGCTGGCCGCGGTGCTCGCCGCAGGCGACACGGTAATCAGCAACGCCGCGATGGAGCCCGAGGTCGTCGACCTCGCGAACTTCCTGGTCGCGATGGGCGCGAAGATCGCCGGCCAAGGCGGCGACACGATCCGCGTGACCGGCGTCCCGGAGCTGCACGGCGTCGAGTACGAGATCATCCCCGACCGCATCTCGACCGGGACGCTGCTGCTCGCCGGCGCGATCACGCGCGGCGACGTGACGGTGAAGAAAACGCGGCCCGACGACGTCCTCGCGCTGCAGCTCTCGCTCGGCGAGTGCGGTGTGAAGGTGACGAGCGGCGACGACTGGATCCGCGTGCAAGCCGACACGGTCAAGGGCGGGACCGACGTCGTGACCGCACCGCACCCGGGATTCCCAACCGACTTGCAGCCGCAGATGCTCTCCTTCCTGTGCACGGCGCCCGGCGTGAGCGTCGTCGAGGAGTCGATCTTCAACGCGCGCTTCTCGTACGTCAACGAGCTGGTGCGCATGGGCGCCGACGTGCGCGTCGCGATGGACAACAACACCGCGCTCGTCAAAGGCGTCCCGCGCCTCTCCGGCGCGCCCGTCGAAGCGCCCGACATCCGCGCCGGCGCCGCGCTCGTGCTCGCCGGGCTCGCCGCCGCCGGCGAAACCGAGATCATCGGCCTCGAGTACATCGACCGCGGTTACGAGCGACTCGAGGAGACGCTCTCGTCGCTCGGCGCGCAGGTCCAGCGTGCGAGCGGGATCATTCCGTTCAGCGAACCGACCGGAACGTTCGAGACCAGCGTCTACCCCAGCGTCTGAACGCGGCTCATCGATCGCGAACGGCGGCCGTGAGGACGATCTCGACCAGGAACTCCGGCCGCGCGAGACGCGCTTCGATGCAGGCGCGGGCCGGCGGATTCGCCTTGTCGACCCACGCGTCCCAGACCGCGTTCATCTGCTCGAAGTGCGCGATGTCGCGCAGGTACACCGTCGCCGCGAGGATCCGCGACTTGTCGCTGCCCGCGAGCGCGAGCGTCGCTTCCAACCGCGCGAGGACCTGACGCGTCTGGCCGGCGACATCCGCGCTCGGGTCGTCGGGGACGTGGCCGTTCACGTAGACCGTGTTGCCGTGCACGACGGCACGGCTCATCCGCGGCCCGGGCTCGAAACGCTCGATCGGCAAAGCAGCTCTCCTCTTCGGTGATGAGTCTCAGCGGGTGAAATCGACCGCGGCGCTGTTGCCGCCGCTGATCAGCACGCCGACGCGTTCGCCCGGCGTTGGGACGTACGCGCCCGAGAGCAGCGCGGAAAACGCCGCCGCGCCGCCGGGCTCGGCGACGATCGTGAGCGCGCGCCAGAGACGCTCTTGCGCGGCGCGGATCGCCTCGTCGGGCACGAGGACGACGCGGTCGACGTAGCACCGCGCGATCGGCAGCATCAGCTCGCCGACGCGCCGCGGCGCCAGCGAGTCCGCGGCGATGCTCTCGGTCGGCGCGTCGACCGGACGCCCCGACGCGAGCGCGCGCGTCAGCGTCGGCGCGCCCTCGGGCTCGACGCCGACGACGCGCACGCGGCCCGCGTAGAACGCGGCGATCCCGCCGATCAGACCGCCGCCGCCGACCGCGACGAGCAGCGTATCGAGCTGCGGCACTTGCTCGTCGAGCTCCAGCGCGAGCGTCGCTTGGCCGAGCAGCGTCTCGCGCTGGTCGAACGCGTGCACCGGCATCGCGCCCGAGCCCGCGATCTTCGCTTCGCAGGCGGTGAGCGCGTCGGCGTAGCGATCGCCGGCGATGACGAGCTCGGCGCCGTACTCGCGAATGCGGTCGAGCTTCGCCGGCGGCGCGATGCTCGGGACGAAGATCGTCGCCGGGACGCGGCGCTTCATCGCCGCGTACGCGACCGCCGCGCCGTGGTTTCCGCCCGATGCCGCGACGACGCCGGCCTGGGGGACCTCGCGCAGCAGCAGGTTCGCGAACGCGCCGCGGGTCTTGAACGACCCCGCGTGCTGAAGCAGCTCGAGCTTCGCGAAGAGCTCGATTTGCGGCAGCCCGAAGTCGGCGGGATCGATCGCGATCACGGGCGTGCGGCGGATCGACGGCGCGATCAGCCGGGCAGTCTCCCCAACCTCGTCGGCACTGAACGGCGACGGCTGCGGCTCACCCTTCGACAAGCTCAGGGTGACATTGCGGCCCGGCGCGTTGGCGGTGGGCGCGTTGCGGGTGGCATCGGGGGTGGGTGCGTTGCTGCCGGTCGCCATGGATTGACATGGTAATCGGAAATTAGCAAAATGGCAATATGCCTATCGACATGGCGCTGCGGGCGCTAGCCAACGAGCGCCGGCGCCAGATCCTGGCTTGGCTGAAGGACCCGCGCGACCACTTTCCGCCGCAGGTCGACGGCGATCTCGTCCGCGACGGCGTCTGCGGCGTGCTGATCGCGCAGAAGCTCGGCGTCAGCCAGCCGACGGTCAGCGAGCATCTCAAGGTGCTCGCGCACGCGGGACTCGTCCGCTCGAAGCGGATCAAGCAGTGGACGTTCTACCGGCGCGACGAGGCGCGCATCGCGGAGATCAAGCAAGCGATCACGGAAACGGTCTGAGGATTTCGTAGGCGGGGCCCGAACCGGTACGGGTCGTTTTCAACAACGGCGCTGCGGCATGCGCGGCGGCGCCATTCAGGAGTCAGTGTCATCGACATCGGGATCGATCTGGGAACCGCCAACGTCCTCGTCTACGTCAAGGGCAAAGGCATCGTGCTGCGCGAGCCGTCCGTGGTCGCGAAAGACGTCCGCACGAACAGGACCCTCGCCGTCGGCGAAGAGGCGCGGCTGATGCTCGGCAAGACGCCGAGCAACATCCAAGCGATCCGCCCGCTGCGCGACGGCGTCATCGCCGACTTCGAGGTGACCGAAGCGATGCTCGGCTACTTCATCAAGAAGGTCACGCGCCAGCGCTCGTTCCTCAGCACGCTCTTCCGCCCGAAACCGTCGGTCGTCATCTGCGTCCCCGCCGAGATCACCTCGGTCGAGGAACGCGCGGTGCGCGACGCGGCGAAGCTCGCCGGCGCGAAGTCGGTCGACATCATCGAGGAGCCGATGGCCGCGGCGATCGGCGCCGGTCTCCCGATCGACGGACCGTCGGGGAACATGGTCGTCGACATCGGCGGCGGGACGACAGACGTCGCCGTGATCTCGCTCGGCGGGATCGTCGTCTCGCAGTCGATCCGCGTCGCGGGCAACAAGCTCGACGAAGCGATCATCCGCCACATCCGCCGCGTCTACAACCTGATGATCGGCGAGCGGACCGCCGAGGAGATCAAGATCAAGATCGGTTCGGCGTACCGGCTCGAGCAAGAGCTCGCGATGGAGATCCGCGGGCGCGATCTGATCAACGGTCTGCCGAAGACGGTGAAGATCACCTCGGAAGAGGTGCGCGAGGCGCTCTCCGAGCCGGTGCAGGCGATCGTCGAAGCGGTCAAGGCCGTGCTCGAGAAGACTCCGCCCGAGCTGGCGGCCGACATCATCGACCGCGGCGTCATCCTCACCGGCGGCGGCGCGCTCTTACGCGGTTTGGATACTCTTCTCGGAGAGGTCACAGGAATTCCGGTCATCGTCGCTGAGGACCCGATGTCGTGCGTCGCGATCGGGACCGGGCAGCGCGTCGGCTTCGCCGGCTCGCTGACCGGCTGAGCCGGCGCGACCTCTTCGACCGCAGGTACGTTCTCTTTGGTGATGCCGAACCGTCTCCGGTCTCTCGCGCTCGTGCTCCCCTTCTGCGTCGCGCTCGCAGGCGGTGCGACGCCGTGCGCCGCCGCGGCGCCGAATTCGAGCGGGCTGCAGACCCCGGACTACCGCATCGAGACCGACGAGACGCACTGGAACTTCAACACCGGCGCGTTCACGATGCCGCACCGCGTGCGCTTCTACCGCCCCGGCACCGACGCGGTCAGCGACAAGGCGAGCGGGAACTCGAAGAACGGCACCGCGACGCTGATCGGCAGCGTCGTCGTGCACGACAGCGGGAACGCGTCGGAAGCGAGCGACGCGGCGTACCACGGGAGCGGCCCGGCGACGCTGACCTGCGACCAGCTCGACATCGACTCGAAAGCGCGGCTGTACACCGCGACCGGACACGTGCACTTCGCGCAAGGCTCGCGCGCGGGCACCGCCGACAAGGCGACCCTCAACCGCGCGACCGGGATGCTGCATCTCGAAGGCTCGGTGCACTTGAGCGACAACGGCTCGACGATCTCGACCGACGTGCTCGACTACAACCTCAACACGAAGGACGTCGACGTCCACGGCAACCCGACGATCATGACGCAGCCCGCGAACAAGGCCGCACCGGCGCCGGCGAGCCCGCCGCGCGGCCGGCAGACCGCGAAGCCTAAGCCCAAGCCGGCTCCGTCGCCGAAGCGGAGCCCGTAGCGCGCATGCGCTCCGCGACGCGCACCGCGTTCGCCGGGCTCGCGCTCGTCGCGCTCTGCGCCGGCGTCGCACCGTCGCCCGCGCCTTCACCGCTGCCGCAGCCTTCGCCGTCCGTGCTGCCGACGAATGCGTCCGCAGCGTCGTCTGCCGCGCCGGTCACGGCGCCGACCGGTGCTCCCGTGCCCGCGCCGAGCGCTTCGCCGTCGCGTTCACCGAGCGCGACGGCGTCGCGCTCGCCCAGTGCGGCGCCGCGGACCTCGGGGCGCCCGAACGCGCGCGCGAGCACCGCGCCGGGCGCGGCGAAGGCTTCGTTCCAGACGCCGTATTATAGAGTCGAGACCGACGTGATCAGCTACAAGGGCAACGGCGATTTCACGATGCCCAACAAGGTCGCGTTCTCGCGGCCGGGCAGCGACGGCACCGCCGACCGCGCGGAGGGGAACGACAAGCGCGGGACCGTCTCGCTGATCGGCAACGTCGTGATCCACGACAACGGCAACGCGCCGGAGGCCGCGACCGAGGACGAATATGCGAAGGGCGGGCCCTCGACGCTGACGTGCGACAAGCTGGACGTCGACTCGAAGGCGAAGATCTACGTCGCGACCGGGCACGTCCACTTCGAGCAGGGAGACCGCAAGGCCGACTCCGACCACGCGACGCTGAACCGCACCGCCGGGACGCTGCATCTCCAAGGCCACATCATGACCTCGCAGGGCGCCTCGACGATGCGCGCCGACGACGCGAACTACAACCTCAACACCAAGCGCTTCGAGGTCACCGGGAAGCCGGTCGTCATCAAGCAGCCGGTGCCGACGCCCGAGCCCGGTTCCGTGACCCCGTCGCCGAAGCCGAAGAAGCGCCGGATCCCGTTCTGACGCGAAACGCGGTATCCTGAGTCCGTGATCGGACTGTTCGACGAAGGCGAGGCCGGCGGCGCCAAGCGCGTGCGCGAGCCGCTCGCGGCGCGGATGCGCCCGCGCACGCTCGACGAGTTCGTCGGACAGGAACAGGTCGTCGGGCCGGGCCGCGCGCTGCGCCGCGCGATCGAGTCCGACCAAGTGCCCTCGATGATCCTGTGGGGCCCGCCGGGGACCGGGAAGACAACGCTCGCGCGGATCATCGCGCAGCAGACCGGGGCGCACTTTGCCGCGCTCTCGGCGGTCAGCGCCGGCGTCGCGGACTTGCGCCGCGTCGTCGCCGACGCGCAGAAGCTGCGCGCGGCCGGCCGCCGCACCGTGCTCTTCATCGACGAGATCCACCGCTTCAACAAGGCGCAGCAGGACGCGGTGCTGCCGTACGTCGAGGACGGGACCGTCACGCTGATCGGCGCGACGACCGAGAACCCGTCCTTCGAGGTGAACTCCGCGCTGCTCTCGCGCTCGCGCGTCTTCGTTCTCAAATCGCTCGCGGACGACGACGTGCGGACACTGATCGAGCGCGCGCTGCACGACGCCGAGCGGGGCCTGGGCGCGCAGCGCGTCGAGCTCGAGCCCGACGCGCTCGACGCGCTGGTCAACCTCGCGAACGGCGACGCGCGGTCGGCGCTGAGCACGCTGGAGTTCGCGGCGTCCGCCGCGCCGAAGCGCGACGACGGCGTGCGGGTGATCGGTGAGCGCACGATCGCCGACGCGCTGCAGCGC
>DATHLN010000119.1:0-4453 GCA_035488115.1 Candidatus Limnocylindrales bacterium
TCGACGCGTCGCTGTGGTTCGTCGAAGCGGTCCGCGAGTACGTCGCCGCGACCGGCGACGCCGCGCTGCTCGTCGCCGTCTTCCCCGCGGTGGAAGCGGTGATCGACGGCTATCGCCGCGGGACCCGCTACGGGATCGGCGTCGACGCCGACGGGCTCGTGCACGGCGGCGCGGACGGCGTGCAACTGACGTGGATGGACGCGAAGGTCGGCGACCGCGTGATCACCCCGCGCCGCGGAAAGCCGGTCGAGGTCAACGCGCTGTGGTACAACGCGCTGCGCGCCTGCGAGGCGTTCGCCGCACGGCTCGGCCGCTGGCCGGACGGTTACCGCGCGGATGCCGATCGCACCGCGATCGCGATGAACCGCTTCTGGAGCGCCGAGCGCGGGTGGTGCTACGACGTCCTCGACGGTCCGAACGGCGATGACGCGACGTTCCGCCCGAATCAGCTCTTCACGGTCTCGCTCTTCGCGAGCGCGTTCGACGACGTTCGGGCGCGTGCGATCGTCGACGCGTGCGCGTCACGGCTCTGGACCTCGATGGGCCTGCGCACGCTGGCGCCGGACGACCCGTCGTACCGCGGCACGATCATCGGCCCGCAAGCCGCGCGCGACGAAGCATACCATCAAGGGACCGTGTGGCCGTGGCTGCTCGGGCCGTTCGTGCGCGCGCACCTGCGCGCGTACGGCGACCGCGAGCGCGCGCGCAGTTTCGTGCAGCCGCTGATCGACGCGCTCGACGCCGGCGCGATCGGGACGTTGCCCGAGATCGCGGACGGCGATCCGCCGCACGCGCCGCGCGGCTGCCCCGCGCAGGCGTGGAGCATCGGCGAGCTGATCGCCGTACTCCGTCTGCTGGACGACGGCTAAGGCAGGCCGGCGTCTCGAATCGCGGCGACGTCGAGCACGAATCCCGGCATCACCGGCGAGCAATCGACCGAGTCCACATCTCCGATCTCGCGCGGTTCGGCATCGCCTTCGCGCCGGACGTACACCTTGCGCCGTTTCGGATCGATCAGCACGACTAGCCTGACGCCATTTTGCAGATACGCCAGCACCTTCTTCATCGTCGATCGCGGCCGATCCGACTTCGAGAGCACCTCGAACGCCGCTTCCGGTGATGTTTCGGCGAAGGTCCGGCCCTTGTCCGTGACCTCCCAGCGTTCGCGGCTGATGTACGTGGCGTCCGGCATGAACGCAGACCCGTCCGGGAGCTTCACCGTTCCCGTGCCGCCCATGCAAAATCCGTACCGCCCACTTCGGACCCAATTACGGACCTGCGCGATGATCTCGGCGTCGCGGCCGCCGCCTTGCCACCCGGACAACGGCGTTACCAGCAGCGTGCCGTCGGCGAAGCGCTCGAACCGCAGGGGTTCGTAGCGCTCTGCGAGCTCGATGAGCTCGTCGTCGTCGATCCAGCGCGGGGGGACAATCTCCACCGCGCACTCCATGTCCGGCCGAAGTCCGGCCAGCTCGGGCAAGTCCATCGCGATCGCCATGGTAATCCTTTCCGTTCCACGCCCGTCCTTCACGCGGGCCGGTGAGGCCGGCAAGGGGCGTGCGACAGTTTTCGCCCGACGCGCGGCCGGCGTCAAGGCGTCAGGACGTGCCGGATCGCGATTCGGCCGTTTCGGCGCGGGACTCGCCGCGCAACGCGACGCCGATCGCCGCGAGGATTACGACCGCGCCGATCCCGGTCGTCGCGCCGAGGCGCTCGCCGAACAGCCACGCCGCCAGCACGGCCGCGATCACCGGCTCGAGGAGCGTCATCGTCGAGACGAACGTCGCGCTGAGGACGCGCACCGCGGCGTTCAGCGCGGTATGGCCGAAAAGTTGCGAGAGCAGCGCCATTGCGACGATCCCGAACCATGCGCGCGCGTCCCCGATGGGCGGCACGTGGTCGTGCGCTAGCAGGCTCGCGGCGATCAGCAGCACCGCCGCGTACGCGTACGTCCGCGAGGTCACCGCGAGCGTGTCGTAGCGCGCATCGACGCCGCGCACGATCAGCAGATACGCCGCTATTGCGACCGCGCCGGCGAGCGCGAGCACGATCCCCAGCGGCGTGTTCGAGCGGTCGGGCGCGCCGACGACGACCGCGACGCCGATCAGCGCGCCCGCGATGCTGGTCGCCGCGTACGGATCGATCCGGCGCCGGCGCAGGACGCCGTACGCCTCCGTCCACACCGGGGTCGTGCAGACCAGTAGCGTCGAGATCGCGACCGAGGCGAAGTCGAGCGAAGCGATCCAGGTCGCGAAGTGCACCGCCAGCAGCGCGCCGGCGACGAGCAGCCGCCGCTCCGCGCGCGCGTCGACCACGCGCAATCGCCCGCGCAGCGCGGCGAGCGCCAGCAGCGGCAGCGCGCCGAGCGCGAGCCGCGCCGCACTGACGGCGAGCGGCCCGCCCGACACCAGCGCGAGCCGCGCGAAGACCGCGGCGGCGCCGATCGCGAGCTGCGCCAGCGCGACGAGGAGAAGCGCCCGGTTCTTCAGCCGAATTTCGCTCCGACGTGGTCGAACCCGATCCCGGCCGCGAGCGCGTGCAGGCACATCAGCACGTACTCGTCGTCGCTGTAGTGCTGATCGCGGTACGACGCGAACGCCAGGTAGCCGCGGCCGTGGATCAGCGTGCCGAACGCCGCGGTGACGAGCGACCCGACGCCGCGCGCGGCGAGCGGCGTGATCCACGGGAACCGACGCGCGAACGCCGCGACGTCGGGGACGTCGACGATCTGCCCCGGCTCGTACACGGGTCCGTCCGGTTCCGTCGCGACGGGGAGCCGCAGCGGCGGCGCCGTCGTGTCGCCCTGGCGGTACGGCAGCACGTTCCACTCGTCGCCGTCGAGCAGCGCGACAGCCACGATCTCCGAGCGGAACGTCGCGTAGGCGTGGCGGATGACGACCTTCGCGACCTCCTCCACCGTGTGGGCGTGGAACGCGAGCTCGTAGAGATGCTCGTAATATTCCCGCATCCACCCGGCCGTCGCGCCTTCGCGCAGCGGGCGGACGGTCCGCCACAGCGCCCCGTGCGCGCTCATACCGCCCTCCGTACGGCCTTCCGTCCTTGACAACCTCGCGCCGCCGTCCTAACGTCGTTACACGCTACGGGAGCCCGGCAGGCCGTGACGGCCGCCCGGGCTGAGAGGGCGGCGCAGGCCGTCGACCGTTACCACCTGATCCGGGTCATACCGGCGAAGAGGAGTGCACGCATGGCGACCATGCTACCGCCGTCGAACGACGTTCTTTCGCGCGAGCCGTTCCCCGCGTCGTCCAAGGTGTACGCCGAAGGCAGCGACCCGACGATCCGCGTCCCGTTCCGCGCGATCCGCCTGACCGACGGGACGACCCACACGGTGACCGACACCTCAGGGCCGTTCACCGACCCCGACGTCGGGATCGACATTCGCGCCGGGATCGCGGCGCTGCGCGAACCGTGGATCGCGCGCCGCGCCGACACCGAGCTGCTCGCCAAGCCGTCGTCCGTCTACCGCATCGGCCGCGACGCGATGCCCGAGCTCGACGCGATCCGCTTCCCGACGCCGCGGCCGATCCGGCGCGCGCGCAAAGGCGGCAACGTCTCGCAGATGCACTATGCGCGCCGCGGCGAGATCACGCCGGAGATGGAGTTCGTCGCGATCCGCGAGAACGTCGAGCCGGAGCTCGTGCGCAGCGAGGTCGCGCGCGGCCGCGCGGTGATCCCGGCGAACGTGAACCACCTCGAGCTCGAGCCGACGATCATCGGCCGCAACTTCCTGGTGAAGATCAACGCGAACATCGGCAACTCGGCGATCGGCTCGTCGATCGAGGAAGAGGTCGAGAAGATGGTGTGGGCGGCGCGCTGGGGCGCCGACACCGTGATGGACCTCTCGACCGGGAAGAACATCCACGAGACGCGCGAGTGGATCATCCGCAACAGCCCGGTGCCGATCGGAACGGTCCCGATCTACCAGGCGCTGGAGAAGGTCGGCGGCAAGGCGGAAGAGCTCACCTGGGAGCTCTACCGCGACACGCTGATCGAGCAGGCGGAACAGGGCGTCGACTACTTCACGATCCACGCCGGCGTGCTGCTCCGCTACGTCCCGCTCACCGCGAAGCGCGTCACCGGAATCGTCTCGCGCGGCGGCTCGATCCTCGCCAAGTGGTGCCTCGCGCACCATCGGGAGAACTTCCTCTATACGCACTTCGAGGAGATCTGCGAGATCATGAAGGCGTACGACGTGACGTTCTCGCTCGGCGACGGCTTGCGCCCCGGCTGCACGGCCGACGCCAACGACGACGCGCAGTTCGCCGAGCTCGACACGCTCGGCGAGCTGACGAAGATCGCGTGGAAGCACGACGTGCAGACGATGATCGAAGGTCCCGGCCACGTCCCGATGCACCTCATCAAAGAGAACATGGACAAGCAGCTCGCACTGTGTCACGAGGCGCCGTTCTACACCCTCGGACCGCTCGTGACC
>DATHLN010000120.1:0-16791 GCA_035488115.1 Candidatus Limnocylindrales bacterium
GGGTACGTCGACCAGCCGCCGCTGGTGCCGCTGCTCGCGGCGCTCACGCAGCTCGGCGGGCATTCGCTATTTCTGCTCCGTGCCGTACCCGCGCTGTTCGCCGCCGCGACGGTGTTCGTCGCGATCGCGCTCACCGCGGAGCTCGGCGGCGGCGCGTTCGCGCGGATCCTCACCGCGATCGTCGTCGCGCTCGCGCCGGTCCTCGCGGGCTTCGGCGGGAAGGTCGGGACCGACGAGGCGCTGCCGTTCCTGTGGACGCTCGCCGCGTACGCACTGCTGCGCGTCGTCCGCGGCGCCGACCCGCGCTGGTCGCTCGTCGCCGGCGCGGCGCTCGGGATCGCGCTGGAGATGAAGTACAGCACGGTGTTCTTCGGCGTCGCGCTGGTCGCCGCGGTCTTGATCGTGCCGGAGCGGCGGATCGCCGTGTCGGGCTGGTTCGCCGCCGCGATCGCGGTCTGCGTGCTCCTCGCGCTGCCGAGCGCGCTATGGCAGCTGGCGCACGGTCTGCCGATGCTCGAGCTGCTGCGCAACGGCCAGCACGGGAAGAACGTCGTCGTCTCGCCGCTCGCGTTTCTCGGGCAGGAGCTCCTCATCACGGGTCCGTTGTTCTGGTCGGTGTGGATCGCAGGGCTCGTGCGCCTGGCGCGTGACCGCACGGCGCGGTTTCTGGCGCTGGCGTGGGTGCTGCTGATCGGCGGGATGATCGCGCTTCACGGCAAGCACTACTATCCGGCCGCGGTGTACCCGATCCCGTTCGCGGCCGGCTGCGTCGCGCTCGAAGCGTGGACCTCTCGAGCGCGCGTGCTACGGCCGGTGCTCGCCGCGGCGCTTCTCGCAGCCGGGCTCGTGTTCGTGCCGTTCGCGCTGCCGGTGCTTCCGGAGCAAACGTATCTTCCGTACGAGCGCGCGGTGCTCGCGGCGTTGCACGTCTCGCGCGGCGCGACGTCGACCGAGCACCACGCGGAGAGTGCGCTCCCGTCGGACTACGCGGACATGCACGGCTGGCCCGAGCTAGCCGAGACCGTCGAACGGGTCGTCGCGGGGCTGCGCCCCGGCGAGCGCGAGCGCGCGGTGATCGTTGCCGGCAACTACGGCGAAGCGGCCGCGATCGAGTTCTTCGGCTCCGGTCTGCCGCCGGTCGTGAGCGGCCACAACCAGTACTTCTTGTGGGGGACGCGCGGGCGAAACGGCGACGTGCTGATCGACGTCGGCGGCGACTGCGGCGCGCGCGACCACCTCTACGCGAGCGCGGAGCGCGCCGCGACCGCCGGGACGCCGTACGCGATCTCCTACGAGCGCGATCTTCCGATCATGGTCTGCCGCGGCCCGCGCGTCGCGCTGCCGGTGCTGTGGCCACAGCTGAAAGAATATATCTGACGAAGCTCGGTGGTCAGTCCTCGAAACCGCGCGCGCGCAGGAACGCGCGGCCGGCGGGCGAGGTGATGAAGCCGACGAACGCCCGCGCGCCCTCGGCGTTCCCGGCGTTCTTCGTCACCGCGATCGGATAGACGGCCTCGGGCGCCGCGCCCGGCGGAAAGCGCAGCACGCGCACCGTGGGCGCGATCGCGGGCGTCACGTCGGTCGCGTAGACGACGCCGGCGTCGCCTTCGCCGAGCGAGATCTTCGTCGCGACGGCTTTGACGTCGGTTTCCTCGCTGACGACGTTCCGCTGTATGCGGGCCGCGAAATCGGCACCGTACGCGCGGTCTTTCGCGAGGTTGCCGAATGCTTGCCGCGCATACGCCCCGACCGGGACCGCCGGCGCGGCGACGATCACCTTGACGCCGCTCTTGCCGAGGTCCGCGATCGACGCGACGGTGGTGTCGTTCACCGGCACGATCACGACGAGCCGGTTCCGTGCGAAGTCGCGCGGGGAGACCACCGCGCCGCCGTCGAGCGCGCGCTTCATCTGCGGCTCGTTCGCGGAGGCGAAGACGTCTGCGGGCGCGCCTTGCAGCAGCTGCGCGACGAGCGCATCCGAGCCGCCGTACGAGAACCGCACCGGGAAGCCCGTCGCTTTGGTGAACGCGGGCGCCGCGGCGTCGAAGGCTTCCCTGAGCGACGCGGCCGCGAACACGGTGACGACGCGCTTCTCGTCCGCCGCGGACGCGCCGCCGCCGAGCGCGAGCGCCGCGGCGAGGACGATCACGGCGTGAGTGAAGCTTGCGCGGCGCATCGAGGACCTGGTTCTCCGCGCTCGGCAACGGCGCCGCTTGGGTCGGGCCGCAGCGGCACGAGAACGCGCGTCCCGGGCCGAACGGACCGCGCATGACGACCGCCGCCTCGCGCCCCCGACCGCTCGCCGACCTGCGCATCGTCGCGGTCGAGCAGTACGGCGCCGGGCCGTTCGGATCGGTCCACCTCGCCGAGTTGGGTGCGGATGTGATCAAGATCGAGGACGCGCGCTCGGGAGGCGACGTCGGGCGCGCCGTCCCGCCGTACCAGTCCGGCGACGACTCGCTGTTCTTCGAGACGTTCAACCACGACAAGCGCAGCGTCACGCTCGACCTCGCGAACGACGCTGGGCGCGAGGTGTTCCACGACCTCGTGCGCGCGAGCGACGCGGTGTACTCAAACCTACGCGGCGACGTCCCGCAGAAGGTCGGGCTGCGCTACGCCGACCTCGCGCACGTCAACCCGCGCATCGTCTGCGTCTCGCTCTCCGGTTTCGGCATGACCGGCCCGCGCCGCGCGGAGCCCGCGTACGACTACATCTTGCAAGGAATGACCGGCTGGCAATCGCTGACCGGCGATCCTGACGGCCCGCCGACGAAGTCCGGCTTGTCGCTGGTCGACTACAGCGGCGGCCTCGTCGCCGCGCTCGCGCTGCTCGCCGGCGTGCACGCGGCGCGCCGCGACGGCGTCGGCTGCGACTGCGACACCTCGCTCTTCGACACCGCGATGAACATGCTGACGTACGTCGGCGCCTGGGCGCTCGCGCCGGACGGCGCCTACGAGCCCGAGCGTCTGCCGTACTCGGCGCACCCGTCGATCGTCCCGTTCCAGAACTTTCGCACCGCGGACGGCTGGATCGTGATCGTGTGCGCGAAGGAGAAGTTCTGGCAGCGCCTGATCGACGTGCTCGGCATCCCGCACGTGCGCGATGACGCGCGCTTCGCGGGCTTCGCCGCACGCCGCGCGAACCGTGCGCTCGTCACGAAGACGCTGCAGGACGTTCTCGCTACGCGCCCGACCGCCGAGTGGATCGCCGCGCTGACCGCCACCGGCGTTCCCTGCGGCCCCATCAACGACGTCCGCGCCGCCCTCGCCGACCCGCAAACCAACGCGCGCGGCCTGATCACCGAAGTCGAGCATCCCGCCTTCGGCAGAGCCCGCTGGATCGCAAGCCCCGTCCGCGTCGGCGAACCCGCTCCGGACCACCGACGCGCGCCGGCACTCGGCGAACATACTGAGACGGTGCTGCGCGAACTGCTGCGATACGACGCGACGACGGTCGGATTGCTTCGCGAGCGGGGAGCCTTCGGTGAGCCGCGACCGCTCGTTGCGCCGATCGATGAGCGATCCGCAATCTAGGAGTTTTCTTGACGTCGTCGCCGCATCGAGGTACGATATCCGCACCTCGCACAGAGCTGCTGCAGCAGCGCGGGGCATGAGGGCTCGGAGCAATCCGGGCCCATAAGTTTTTCTGGGCCGGGTGGATTTCAGCGCAGCACGAGGTCGGGCTGGATGCCGTTGAAGCTCGCGGGGACTTGGCCGGGCGGATAGACGCAGACTTGGATGCGCGCTTGGAAGTTGGTGTCGCCGCCCTCCGAGACGGTGGCCTGCGTCTTCTTGCCGTTGACGTAGACGACGTTACCGCGGACGTCGGCTTGCAGCACGCCGTTCTCGGGCACGAACCGCGTCTCGGCCACGTCGACGCCCGGCTTCGAATAGCGTATCACCAGCACCGGCATGAAGTAGACGCGCGTCCCGGACGGATACGCCGCGAAGTTCGGCCGAGTCTCGCTCGGGAAGCAGCCCGGTTGCGGCGGTCCGGCCGCCGGCACCGTCGGAGCCGTCGGAGCCGCCGCGCGCGCGACGCCGGGCGGAAGCGCGAGCGGCGCGCAGAGTGCGAACGCGAACAGGGCCGAAGCGAACTTCATGGAGAGAGCCTCATGGATGAGCGCCGGCGCGTCGCAGGACGCGCTCGGCGGCGGTGACGATCGGCGGGTCGATCATCGTGCCGTCGAGGACGGCGGGGTTCGAGCGCTGCGCCGCCTCGACGATGCGGTGTGCGTACGCGACCTCCTCGTCGGACGGTGCGAACGCCGCGCGCACCGGCGCGATCTGCGCCGGGTGGATCAACAGCTTGCCGTCGTAGCCCAGGCGCCGCGCGCGCTCGGCGTCGCGCGCGGGGATCGATGCATCGCCGTACTCGCGCGACGGTCCGTCGATCGCCCAGCGCTCCGCGGCGCGCGCCCCGACGAGCACGCGCGCGCGGTGCGGGTCCATCACATCGGCGTCGGTGACCCCGCCGAGCTCGGCGGCGAGATCGTACGGCCCGAACGCGAGCGCGAGCACGTGCGGCGCTTCCGCGATCGCTTCGCAGCGCGCGACGCCGCGCGCGGACTCGACGATCACGATCTGCGGGACGTCGTGGAGCACCTCGGCGACGCGCAGGCAGTCGCGCGGATCGCCGACCTTCGGCACGACGAGCGCGCCGAGGCGCCGCGTCGCGGCGAGCATCGCGAGATCCTCATGCCCGTCCGGCGTCTCCGGCGGGTTCACCCGCACCGCGACGTTCGCGAGATCGTCGTGCGCGTCGAGGAACGCGCGCACCTGATCGCGCGCGTACGCCTTGCGGTCCGGCGCGACGGCATCCTCGAGGTCGAGGATCGCCCCGCTGCCGCCGGCCGCGAGCGCTTTCACGAACCGCTCGGGCCGGTCGGCCGGAACGAAGAGCAGCAGCGAAGGGTCGAGCGGCATCGCCACAGACATTCGCGCCGAGTCAGGCCGCTCCATCGCGGGAACGCCCAGTAGAGCAACCGAACACGGGTCTATCGCTTTCGCGTCGGATCCGTTTTGGTGCTCGGAGTGAATGTATTTATAAGCTACAGTCGGAAAGACCGCCGATTCGTCCGGCGGTTAACTAAGGATCTTGAGCGCTATGGCTTCGCGGTATGGATCGACGAGAAGGACATCCGAGTCGGCTCGTCCATCGCCGAGAGCATACGCGTCGGGATTGAACGATCTGATTACTTCCTTGTAGTCATATCAGAGAATAGTTCCGATAGCCCATGGGTTCGGCGGGAATTGGACGTAGCGCTGAATGCGGAGATGTCAGGGCGAATTCGTAGCGTGTTGCCGTTGATGGTTGGAACGATTACCGTGCCGTCCTTGCTAGAGGGCAAGCTGTATGCCGACTTTCGACATGGCAAGTATGTAGGGCCGCTTCGAAGCTTACTTCAGGCGCTCGGGTTCGATGAGCAGACAGTTGGAGTCCTGGCCGGGTCAATTATAAAAGGGAAGTACATCGACGGACTGATACAGCACCTTCGCGACGAGGGCTTCAGCAGCACGAAACGTTGGAAACCGATGCAACTTAGGGTTGAGATCGACGGCGGTTACCTTACCTACATGAGGGGAGCGCGTGGTAGTGCCGGTAAGTTCGCGACGTTTAGTCCTCTGTCGCCCTTGCCGCTAAACACCGAATGGCCGATTCTTCGCCGCGGAGGCATTCAGATTGGGTTCGGGCATATGCGTGTAGACTATCTCGGCGATGCCGATCAGATTTCTGGATTGTCGCTTCCCACTTGGCGTAACATCATTTTCATCGGAGGACCTTCCGTCGAAGTCCGAAGTTTCGTGTCGTCGCTCTTGGCATCCGGTATCCGTTTAGGTGGTGCATTTCACGATCTGACGGACGTAATCTCGTGGTGGTCGAATCAGCATTTCCCATCCGGTGATGACGTCTCAGTGACGGCGATGGCGTTCGGCAAAGAGTTCGTCGTTCGAGCCCGGTTCCCGACGGAGCCCTTCTTGGATTCGGAATCGCCTGATTAGGGACTGCACTTCGGCCTTGTCGGCCGACATCACCGTACACAATACGAGTCATACTGGACGAGTGCCCCGGCGTAGCCGCGCGCCACGCCGGCACGGCTCCGATCAGAACGTCTTCGCCACGTAGTTCGGACGGGCGGTGACCGTTTGGCTCGCCATCGCGGCTTTCGCCTCGCGCGCCCAGGGTGCGTTCGGCCCGCCGTCGGCATCGGCCGCGGCGACCTCGCCGACGAGATCGAACATGAAGCCCGTCTTCTCAAACTTCTTTTGGTTGACGACCGAGCCCGCGAAGACATCCTGCGTGAGCTGGTGGTCCCACGGGAGATACGTCGAGCGGCTCGGCTTCGCGGCGTCGAACGAGTAGTTCTCGAACGCCGCGGCGAGCTTCTCCGCCTGCGTCGTGCGCGCTTCGAGGATGCGCTGCATCAGCGACGTCGCGCCGACGTAGCCGAAGTAGTGGCGCCACGAGATCGGCCCGCTGATGTTGCGCTTCAGCCGCGCGGTCAGGCGGCGCGCGCCGTCGCTGCACGTCGGCGACCACGCGACGGGGAACGTCGTCCCCGCGATCGCGTCGAGCGGGACCGTCTTGTAGTAGAAGTCCTCGAGGTTGATCCCGGCAAGCTTCATCTTCTTGCCGAGCCCGTAGTCGACGAACTGCTTCGCCGCGTTCGCGGCGTCGAGCCCGCTGTTCGCCAGCACGAACACGTCGGCGTCGCTGTTGCGCGCTTTGGTGAGGTTCGGCGAGAAGTCGCTCGTCCCGAGCTTCACGACGTCGTGGCCGACCTCGGTCCCGCCCGCACGCGCGAGGATCGTGGAGAGCTCGGTGTACGCGTCCTTTCCGAACGCGTAGTCGGCCTGGAGGAAGTACCACTTCTTACCGAGCGCGAGCACGCGCGAGGAGAGCGTGCGCAGCATCATGTGGTTGTTGGGCGAGAAGCGGTAGGTCAGCTTCCCGGCCTTGCTGCCCGTGATCGAGGAATCTTGCGGGCCAAGCTCGAGCATGAACGTGCCGAGCTCGTTCGCCAGCGCCGCGAGCGCGAGCCCGTTGGCCGACGAGGTCAGCCCGAAGAGCACGTCGACGTTCTCCTGGCCGACGAGCCGGCGCGCCTCGGTTCCGGCGACCGCCGGCTTCGAGTTGTCATCGGCGTAGGCGAACTCGAACTTCACGCGCCCCTTCGCGTTCATGTCGGCGAGCGCGAGCTCGGCACCGACCTTGTGGATCGCGGCGATGTCGGAGAAGACGCCGCTGAACGAGTCGATGAAGCCGATCTTCACGGTCGCGGCGGGACCGGCGGCCAGGGTGAAGCGCGGCGCCGAGACGGCCGCGGCCGCGGCCGCGCCGCCGGCGATGAGCGAACGACGTGAGATCACGCGACTACCTCCACGGGTGCGGTGAACCGGCGAGCGCGCATCACGGCGCGTCGTCGGAGGTGCTGACCGGTTCGGAGAGCGCGCGCCGCATTTCCTCCGGCATCCGGGTCGATCTGATCGGGCCGGCGCCGGCGGCGATGACGACCCGCACCTCGAAGCCGTTCGCGGCCTCGGCGCCGTCGCGCGTCACGACGTGCTCGATCCGCATCGAGCTCCGCCCGACGTGGACCACCGTCGAGCGAATCTCGATCAGGTCGTCGTAGTACACCGGGGCGACGAACCGTGCACCGCTCTCGACGAGCGGGATCGGGTACTGCGGCCGCTTGTCCGGCCCGCGCAGCTCGCCGATCGCCGCGCGCAGCAGCCCGTGCGTCGCGACGTCGAACCAGACGAAGAAGGTCGGGTAGTAGACGATCCCGGCCGCGTCGGTTTCGCCGAAGCGCACGCGGAGACGCGTCGTGTGCGTGCGTCCTTGCATCGGCGCGTCAGGCGAGCCGGACGTACTCGTAGTCGACCGGGCGGTCTTTGATGCCCTTCTCCGGCGGTGCGATCCAAGCGGCCATCTTGCCGGGCTCGACGACGCGCCGCATCAACGATGCGACGAACGCGCGGTCGTCCTCGCTCGGCAGCCACGAGGCGAGCTTCGCGTCGTACTCCGCCTGCGAGATCGGTTTCCCGGATGGATCGGTCGGAACGCCGGCCCAGTTCCCGATCGTGCGCCGGAACCGCGTGCTCGGCAGCGCGAACCGGAACGCGTGTCCTGCCGCTTCGATCAGTTTGTTCCAGCGCCCGAGCCCGCGCATACAGTCCTCGACGTACGAGTTGCGCACCACCTCGTTCATCGCGTTGCGCATCGCGACGGTCTCTGCGCGCATGCCGCCGCTGCCGTCCGGGACGTCGAGCGTGAGCGACGCGTCGCGCACGACGTGGTCGTCGTACTTCTTCTCGTCGGGACGGCCTTTGATGCCCTGGGCGAAGTACGCGGCGGCGTTCGACGAGGCTTCTGAGCCGAACAGATCGAGCGACGAGGAGAACCAGAAGTTCAGGTAGCGCTGGATCGTCGGCAGGTCGATCGCGCCGGCGCGCCGCACCGCCTCGGGCTCGTCGGTGCCGAGCTCCTTCATCACCTCGAGCGTCCGCTTCGTGACGCGCGAGATCCCGGTGTCGCCGACGAACATGTGGTGCGCTTCTTCGGTCAGCATGAAGCGGCAGGTGCGCGCGAGCGGGTCGAAGCTCGACTCCGCGAACGACTTGAGCTGAAACTTCCCGTCGCGGTCGGTGAAGAACGTGAACATGAAGAACGAGAGCCAGTCGGTGATCGGCTCGTTGAAGGTACCGAGGATCCGCGGATTGTCCGCGTCGCCTGAATGGCGCGCGAGCAATTCTTCCGCCTCTTCGCGCCCGTCGCGCCCGAAGTACGCATGCAGCAGGTACACCATCGCCCACAGATGGCGCCCTTCCTCGACGTTCACCTGGAAGAGATTGCGCAGGTCGTACAGCGAGGGCGCGGTGTGGCCGAGCAGCCGCTGCTGCTCGACCGACGCGGGCTCGGTGTCGCCTTGCGTGACGATCAGCCGGCGCAGGGTGCTGCGGTACTCGCCGGGGACCTGCTGCCACACCGGCGCGCCGAAGTCGTCGCCGAAACCGACGCGGCGGTCGGGCTCGGGATCGGCGAGGAAGATCCCCCAGCGGTACTCCGGCATCCGCACGTAGCCGTAGTTCGCCCAGCCTTTGGTGTCGACGGAGATCGCGGTGCGCAGGTAGACGTCCAGCGCGTTGAAGTCGCTCGGGCCCATCTCTTTCCACCACGAGAGGAACGCCGGCTGCCACTGCTCGAGCGCGCGCTGCAGCGTGCGGTTCGTCGAGAGCTCGACGTTGTTCGGGATGCGTTCCGCGTAGTCGATCGCCATGATGGTCGCTTACACTCGTTCCTGGTCGAAGTCAGGCCGTGAGCCGGTGCCGAAGATCTTCAGCGCGCCGCGCTCGCCGGTGGAGTTGGGGCGGTAGAACACCCAGTTCTGCCACGCCGAGAGACGGCCGAAGATCTTCGTGTCGAGCGTCTCAGCGCCGGGGAAGCGGAGATTCGCCTCCATCGCCGTGAGCGCGTCCGGCGAAAGCGAGGCGCGCTCCTCGATTGCGAGGCGAATCTCGTTGTCCCAATCGAGATCGTCGGGCGCCGCCGTGACGAGCCCCGCGTCGAGCGCGTCCTGCGCGCGGTAGCGGTAACCCGCGGCGGCCTTCGCCGCTTTCAGCGCGCCGATGTCGCCCTCGAACCGCGTGTCGATCCGCGAACGTCCGTTCACCGGCGGATAGGTCCCGAAGTTGACCGGGCCGAGCGCGATCGCCGGCGCGCGGTCTTCGTCGTCCGGGAGCGCGAGCATGTAGACGCGGTCGGCCGCGAGCGCGAGCTCCATCAGCGTCCCGGCGAAGCACGAGCCTTCGTCGACGACCGCGTACAGGCTGCGCGAGGTGACGTCGAGCCGCGCGAGCGTGCGGCGCAAGAACCCGATCGTCTCGCGCACGAGCCAGTGCTCCCGATGCGCAAGGAGCGTGCGGTCCACCGCGAGCACCGCATCCGCGTCGCCTTCGGTGCGCAGCAGCAGCAGCCCGAGCTCAGGTTCGTTCGTGCGCAGCATGAGGATCGCGTCGTCCAGCTCGCGCGCGAGCGCGAGCGGCCACCACGCGTCGCCGCGCAGCACGATCCCGTCGGGCTCGCTCGGCTGCGCCTCGCGCGGCGCGCGCACGAGGACCGTCGCGGTCCGCTGCTCGCGGTCGAAGACGACGTCGACGTTGTCGTAGTGATAGCCGCGCTCGTCGATGCTGCGGCGCAGCGGTCGCAGCGCGATCCCGCGCGCGTTCGCGTCGCGCGGCGAAGCGGCGGCGTGCGCCGCGGCGCGCTCGCGCACCAGCGCGGCGAACTCCGAGGGCGGCGCGATCGCGTCGACCAGCTTCCACGCTTTCGCGCGCTCGGCGCGCACGCCGTCGGCGTTGGTGCAGAAGAGGTCGGCGACGTCGCGGCGCATCTTGCGCTTGTCGACGACGCGCGTGAGCCCGCCGGTCCCCGGCAGCACGCCCAAGAGCGGTACCTCCGGCAGGCTCACGACCGTGGAGCGGTCGTCGATCATCAGGATCTCGTCGCACGCCAGCGCGATCTCGTAGCCGCCGCCCGCGCACGCGCCGTTCACCGCCGCGACGAAGCGCAGGCCGTCGTGACGGCTGGAATCTTCCATGCCGTTGCGCGTCTCATTGGTGAACTTGCAGAAGTTCACTTTCCACTGGTGCGAGGAGGTGCCGAGCATGTAGATGTTCGCGCCGGCGCAGAACGACCGGTCCTTCGCGCTGGTCACGACGACGCACGCGACCGCCGGGTGCTCGAACCGAATGCGGTCGAGCGCGTCGCGGAACTCGATGTCGACGCCGAGATCGTACGAGTTCAGCTTCAGCTTGTAGCCCGGCCGGATCCCCGCGTCTTCGTCGACGTCGAGCGCCAGCGTCGCGACGCGGCCCTCGACCGAGAGCGTCCAGTGGCGATAGCGTTCGGGCGAGGTGTCGAAGACGACGAGGTCCGACCTCGCCGGCGGGTCGGCGGTCAGCATTCCATGAACTATACTGCATGGATCGCGCCCACGCAAGCAGTATCATGCGCGTCACGCCGAGGTTCTGGACGCGCGTTTCGCTTTGTGCTACAGAGTTTAGTGATGTACCGAGCTTGCACCTGGCCCCGGTCCCTCGTCGCCGCCGCCTTCGTCGCGGCGGCCCTTGTCCTAGCGGCATGCGGGGCGCCGCCCAGCACGAACCGGGACGACTACGTCGGTGAGTACGTGTTCATGCCGCGGAATACGAACCCCGAAGACTTTGCCAGCTTCGTCATTCTGAAGCGCGACGGCACGGCCGTCGAAGTCCGGTTCGCCCAAGCGACCGGTAAGATCACCTCCACGAACACGAGATGGCGTCTCTACGCGAGCACGAGCGAAACCGTCTCGATCGGCAGCTTCGCTCACCCCGTTGAAGGCTCGCCATCCGACATCAAGCTCGGCATCAATGACGATACGGATTTCTATTACGAGAAGGTGCGCTAAGCCGCGCTAGCGTGGCCGCTCGGGTGGGCTCGTGACCGCGTGCCACAACAGCTCGACCGCCTCGCTCGGCAGCTTCCCGCTCGTGTCGACCGTCGCGTCGGCTCGGCGGTAGAGCGGTTCCCGGTTCGCGAGGATGCGCTGCAGGTCGGCCATCGACTCGCGGTTCCCGGCCATCGGGCGCATGTCGCCCTGCGCGACGACGCGCTCCATGTGCTCGGCCGGCGCGGCGCGCAGCCAGATCGTGTAGCACGCCGCGAGGAGGCGCTCGAACGTCGCCGGCTCCGAGACGATGCTGCCGCCCGTGGCGACGACGAAGCGCGGATGCGTCTCGATGATCCGCTCGAGGCAACGCCGCTCCATCCGCCGGAATCCCGCCTGACCGTAGAAGTCGAAGATCGTCGCGAGCGAGACGCCGCTCTCGCGCTCGATCTCGCGGTCGAGCTCGATGAACCGGACGCCGAGGTGGTCCGCGAGCGCGGCGCCGAGCGTCGTCTTCCCCGCGCCGCGGAGCCCGATCAGCGCGATCCGCCCCGCGCGGCCGGCGGCGTCCGCTTCGCCGAAGGTCTTCAGCAGCAGCGCGCGCGCCTCGACGAGCCGCTCCGGTCCGAGGCGGTTCAGCACTTCAGTCGCGGCGGCGAGATCGGGGGACGGCTCCGGCGTCTCGCTCACGAGGGCGGCGAGTGGGACGTCGAGCGCGCGGGCGACGCGGCGCAACAGCGTCAGCGACGCGTTGCCCTGGCCGCTCTCGAGCTGCGCGAGGTAGCGCTCCGAGACGCCGGAATCCTTGGCCAGGATCTTCCGCGTCATGCCGCGCCGCGCGCGCAGCGCCCGGACGCGGTCGCCGAGACGTCCCAGGAAGGCGGCATCCTCATCCGCGGTCGAATGCACTATCACGCTGGCAAACCCACTTGCCTGCACTATACTGCATGCCGATTGCGGATGCAAGCAGGATCGTGCGCGTTCGGGAGGTTTTGAATGCGACCTGGCGGTTCGTCGGCTTGGGGACTTCTCGTCGTGCTCGCGTCAGCCGCGATCGCCTGCTCGCCCGGCGGCGGGCACGTCACGACGGTCGCCGGCCAGACCGCGCCGCCGTACATCACGCCTACCCCGTGCACGATGCCGCGGCGAGGCCCCGGTGCCGCGATGTGGTGCTCAGTCCCGCTTGCGCCGGGCGTCGTGTGGCGCTACTCGTACCGGCCGCTGCCCGACGTCCCGCTCGTGAACGTCGTCGAGGTCGATCCGGAACGGGTGGTGGTGCGAGCGGTCGAGTCCGTCCGCGCGCCGCGCGGATACGAGCGCGTCGACGAGATGGCGCGGCGGACCGGCGCGCTGGTCGCGATCAACGGCGGCTTCTTCGACAACACCGGCACGCCGCCGCCGTTCAGGTTTCAATCCATGCTCCGCCTCCACGGCGCGACGATCGCGCACAACCTCGTCCCGCGTCCGGCGGTCGGGCTGCGCGGACCGCCGGCGCATCCGGTCGGGTTTGGGATCGATCCGCCGCCGTCGCCGGGCGGCGCCTCACTGAACGGGTTCAAGGACGCGGTCGGCGCCGGACCGTTCGTGGTCGTCCCGAACCCGAAGCCGTCGGCCGGGATCCCGTCCTGGACCGCGAGCCCGGGCGGTTTCGACTGGTCGTGCAGCGCGCACCCGCGCTCGGCCGTCTGGGTCCTGAAGGACGGCCGCATCGTCCTCGGGGCCTTCGACGGCTACGACGACGCGTCGGGATTCTGGCTCGACGCGCCCGGGTCGTCGTATTGCGGCAACGTCGCGCCGACAGGCTGGAACGGCGAGTCGCTCGGCGCGTTCATCCTCGAGCAATATCCCGACACGGTCCGCGCGATGAACCTCGACGGCGGCGGTTCGACGACGTTCGTCGTCCGCGGCATCGTCCGCAACGAGCAGCACAACGGCCCGCTGCCGCGCTCGGTGATCGACGGTATCGTGGTCTTCGCCGGCCCGGCCGCCGCGTCGGCCGTGTCACCCTGAGCCTGTCGAAGGGTGAGAGATCATCGTGCCGTCCGCGCCACATCACGCGACGTCCTCATCGACGGCCATCGCCTCGAGACCGTCCGCTATGACGGCGATCCGGCGCGCCCGCCGATCGTCATGCTGCACGAGGGGCTCGGCTCGGTCTCGCTGTGGCGCGACTTCCCCGAGCGGGTTCGCGACCGCACCGGCTGCACGACGATCGCGTACTCGCGCTACGGCTACGGCCGCTCCGACGTGCTGCGGGAAAAGCGCGAGCCCGAGTACATGCACCGCGAAGGCGGGATCGTGCTCCCCGCGCTGCTGCGCGCGCTCGGGATCGAGCGGCCGATCCTGTTCGGTCACAGCGACGGCGCGTCGATCGCGCTGATCTGCGCCGGCGCGCACCCCGCGATCGCGCGCGCGCTGATCCTCGAAGCGCCGCACGTCTTCGTCGAAGAGATCAGCGTGCGCAGCATCGCGGAAGCCAAGACCGCGTTCGAGACGACCGATCTCCCGGCGAAGCTCGCGCGCCATCACGCCGACGCCGCCGCGTCGTTCTACGGCTGGAACGACATCTGGCTCGACTCGCGCTTCCGCGCTTGGAACGTCGAAGCGTACGCCGCGCGCGCGCGCGTCCCGGTCCTGCTGATCCAAGGCGACGCCGACGAGTACGGCACGATCGCGCAGCTCGAGTCGATCGCCGCGCGCGTCTCGCAGACGGAGACGCTGCTCGTCCCGAATGCCGGCCACAGCCCGCACCGCGACGCGCCCGAGCTCGTCCTCGACCGCGTCGCGGCATTCGTCGCCCGCCTGTGACGCCGGTGACCGCCGCCGACTTGCAGGCCTCGTTTCGCGGCGAGATCTACGGCGATGCGTTGACGATGACGGAGGCATGGTTCGCCGATCACGTCCGGCGCAACGACGTCGATCTCGCGCGTTCGCCGCGCTGGACCGTCGGCGGTGAGCTCTCCGGCGCGGCGCTGCTCGGCTTTCGCGGCGACCGCGCCTGGGTCGGCGGATTCGGCGTCGTCCCCGCGTATCGCGGACGCGGGCTCGCGCGCCGCTATCTCGCCGAGACGCTCGCGATCGCCCGCGAGGCCGGCGCGGCCTCGCTCGAGCTCGAGGTCATCGCGCACAACGCGCGCGCGATCGCGCTCTACGAGCAGGGCGGCTTCGAGCGGATCGGCGAGCTGGTGGCGTGGTCGCGCGAGCCCGTGCGGCCTCGGGAAACCGCCGCGGTCGCCGGCGGTCGTAGCGTGGTCACCTCCGCGGCCCGCCTGCACACCGCGGCCGAGGTGGCCGCGCTCGCGCGCGATCCGGCGACGTGCTGGCAGCGCGAGCCGCGCGCGGTCGCGGCGGCGTCGCCCAGCGAGCTCGTGCTCGTCGGTCCTCCGCAGGCGCCGCGCGCGTACGCGTTCGTCCGAGCGAACGACGACGGGCGCGCCTCGGTCCTGGACGCCGGGATCATGCCGCAGTCCTCCGCGGACGATGCGACCGCGCTCATCGCGGAGCTGGACCGCCGCTTCGCGCCGGCGCTGATGCTCGTCAACGAGCCGCCCGACGGCCCGCTCCACGCCGCGCTCGGCGCTTCACTGCACTGGCGAGAGTTCATCCGCCAGTTCCGCATGCGCGCGGTGCTCTGAAGCCGGCGGCCAAACGCAAAGGGTCGCCTTGGCGGACGGAGAAGGCGGTCTGTCCTTCAGCCAAGCTCAGCAAGGAGTACGGGTATGCGCTCACGAGCCGCCAATGGTCATCCGTTCGCCGTTCCACCCGCGCCGGACGAGACCGTCCCGGCGACCGTCGCCGCGCCCGCCGCGGCGACGCTGTCCGCCGCTTCCAGCATCGTCGCGCACGACGGCGCGCTCACCGTCAAGGCGTACCGCGGCGACGGCTGCATCCTCATCGCGATGGACGTCGCGCAGAGCGCGTGTGAAGGTCTCGCGGGGTTCGCGATCGCGCGCTCGACCGACGGCGTGAACTTCACGTATACGCCGAACCGCCTCAGCTTCAACCCGAGCAAAGCGGTCATGGCCGACACCACGACCGAGGTTCGGCAGGCGAACGCCGAGACGACCGACGTCGCGCCGTACCAGAAGTTCCGCTGGGCCGACTACCCGCCGGTCACGGTCGCCGGCCCGTACACGTACCGCGTCGAGGCGATGTATTTCGTCGCCGGCAAGGACCCGGCGAAGGACGCGGGCGCGCTCGAGAAGCGCGCCTCGGTCACGTTCGCACTCCCGCTCACCGGAAGGATCTCGCCGCAGTTCGACCTCGCTTTCACTCGGGGCTACGTCTCTTCGCAAGCGTTCGCCGAGCGCTACGGGGCGGTGAAGAACCTGCGCGCGGACAACACGGTCGACTACGACACGCGCCAAAACGTCCCGGGCGTCACGCCGGCGACGAGCTATCGCGACATGTACCGCTGGCTCGGCGCCCGCGCGCGCCAGCTGCTTAGCGATTTCCTCGTGCAGTGCGAGAAGGACGGCACCGCGACCGGCTCCGGCTACGACGTCTTCGCGTACGATCTCGACGAGCCCGATTTCATCAAGGTGCTGGTGCGCGATGCGCAGCGCGGCTGGCCGATCCGGATGGTCCTCGACGACGCGCCGCTGCACACGAAGAAAGGCGCGCGCGAGATCGAGGCCGCCGCGGTCCTCGGGAAAGCCGGCGTCCAGATCAAGCGCGGCCACTTCAAGCGCTACGCGCACGACAAGTGCGTGATCCAGCGCGACAAGGCCGGTGACGCGGTCCGCGTGCTCACCGGCTCGGCGAACTTCAGCGTTCGCGGGCTATACGTGCAGTCGAACAGCATGATCGTCGTCGACGACGTCGAGACGGCGAAGCTCTACGGGCAGGCGTTCGACGAGGCGTGGAACGACATGTCGACCTTCCCGAGCTCGGAGATCGCCGCGCAATGGTTCGAGCAGAGCGGGCCCGGACTGCCGAAGTTCGCGGTCTCGTTCGCGCCGCACGCGGACGCGAGCGTCTCGCTCGACCGCGTCGCCGAGGCCGTCAAGAACGCGAAGAGCTCGGTTCTCTTCGCCGTGATGGAGCTCGGCGGAGGCGGCGACGTCCTGGCACAGCTCTCGGCGCTCACGAAGCGCACCGACGTCTTCTCGTACGGCGTCACGCAGTCGGCGCAGGGCCTCACGTTCACCAAGAGCGGAAAGCCGGGACTGCTGGTCCCGTTCGGCTACCTGAAGAGCAAGGTCCCCGAGCCGTTCCGCGCCGAGTGGAACGGCGGGATGGGCCAAGTGATCCACCACAAGTTCATCGTCGTCGACTTCAACGAGGCGAACCCGGTCGTGTTCTGCGGCTCCTCGAACCTCGCGCAAGGCGGCGAGGAGTCGAACGGCGACAACCTGCTCGC
>DATHLN010000121.1:0-6477 GCA_035488115.1 Candidatus Limnocylindrales bacterium
CGATGTCGCTCTGGTTCCCGCTGCGCGCCAGCACGAGATAGCCGGCCGCGATCAGGACGATCCCGGCGATCAGCGGCAGGACGGTGACGGGCCGCGCGCCGAGCTCGCCGAGCGTCAGCCGCGAGCCCCAGCGCCGCGTGAACAAATAGAGCAGCAGGCACAGCACCGGCGGCACGGCGAGCACCAGCTTGACCCCGGTGAAGCGGTCGATCTCGGTCATCGTCAGCGGCGTCGAGAGCAGCCCGACGACGACCAGCGCGCCGCCGAGCGTCACGGCGGTCGCGATCGCGAGCACGCGGATCCCGTCGAGGATCGCCCCGCCGGCCGACGCCGCGCGCTCGGCGCGGAACGCCGGCGCGATCGCCGCGAATCCCGCGACCGGGAATGCGATCGCGCCGATCAGCGCGAGCAGCTTGCGCGCCGCCATGTCGTGATGCACCGCGAATCCCCCGACGACGAGGAGGACGTCGATCGCGACGAACGCGATCAGCCAGCGCGGTCCGCCGATGCCGAACTCCGCCAGCAGCAGCAACAGCACCGCCGGGACGGCGAGCGACGCGAGCGCGATCTCCCACCACCGGGTCACGAAGCGGTCGAACGGCGAGGCCGTACCGACGCGCAGCCCCGCCGCGCGCACGCCGTCCGCGATCTGCTTGACCATCGCGACGTTCGTCGCCTGGATCGACATGCCGTTCCACTGGTGCGCGAAAGGCCGCAGGTACACGACGCGCACGTTGCGCTCGCGCACGCCGAGATCGTACCGCTGCACGATCTCCTCCGGGCGCAGCTTGTCGAGCTCGAGCTTCGAGATCGCCTGCACGCGAACCGTGTGGTCCGGCAGATCTTTCGCGAGCGACTCGCTGCCGGCTTGGTTCTGCTTGACGTCGTACGTCTCGATGGTGCCGAAGTTCGCCTTCACCGCGCGCAGCGCGCGCGCGGTCGCATCGACGCTGTCCGGATACCCGAGGACCTGATTGCGCAGGCTGAAGAACACGACCGTGTGCGCGTCGTGGCCGCGCACCGCGTCGCCGATCAGCGCGGCGATCTGTCCTTCCTTGAAGCGCTCGTCGTTCTGCAGGCGCGGGACGAGCTTCAGCGCGAGCTCGCGCGCGAACGCGACGCGGTCCTGCGGCAGCCCGAGCCCGAGTGAGGCGAAGTAGTCGGACTGCGTGCGGATCGCGAAGACCGCCGGGACGCCGCGCCGCAGCACGCGCACGGCGCGCGGCGAGAACTTCAGACCGAGCGCGCGGGTGTAGCGCGCCGCCGTCGCGCCGTCGTACGCGACGAGATAGACCTCGTCGCCGCGGATCCCGCGCGCGGCGAGCTCGCGGAAGACCGGATCGCGGAAGCCGGTGAGCTTCGCCTGGTCGAGCAGCGCCGAGCCTGCGTAGACCACGGCGTTCGGCGAGCTCGAGACCTGGCCACCGAGCTCCTCTTGCACCGCCAGCGAGGTGAGCCCGGCGCGGCGCAGCGCGACCAGGAACGCGCGCTGGTCGTAGCCGTACGAGCGCGAGAGCGACTGGAAATCCTGGTCGTCCATGACGATCTCGACGCGGTTCGCGCGGTGCTCGTGACGCTCGCGGCGTACGGCAACGTACAGAGACGCGAGCAAACCGACCGCGAGGACGGCCAAGACGATCCGCCGGTACACGGAACGCGCGCTTCACCGCGGAAAACAACAAGACCCGCGTGGAGCGGGCCTTGTTGCCGTCGCGTAGCAGGTTGCCCTACTACCGGGTGTGGGCGACGAATTCAGCGCGCCGTTTCAGCGCGAGCCGCACACCTGACGACAGTATGATTGGAAACTCGATTGTCGATTCCTTGTCCCGCGCCCGACCCGGGGTTAAGAGTGCGTAACGCTTGCCTGCTTATTCCGGTGCGTGCTCGGCGTCACGTGCGCCACGCCGGCGGCCGCTTGGAAACGAATGCGTCCATCCCTTCCTGCGCGTCGTCGGCGAGCGCGTTCATCGACATCACTTCCTTCGCGTACGCGTACGCCTTCGGCTGGTCGAGATCGATCTGCGCGTAGAACGCCGCCTTGCCGAGGCCGACGACGAAACCGGCCGCCGACGCGATCCGGCGCGCGAGCTTCAGCGTCTCGGCCCCTAGCTCATTCGGCTCAGCGACGCGGTTGATCAAGCCCCAGTCGCATGCCGTGCGCGCGTCGATCATCTCGCCGGTGAGCAGCATCTCCATCGCGCGCTTCCGCCCGATCGCACGCGTCAGCGCGACCATCGGCGTGGTGCAGAACAAGCCGATCTTCACGCCGGGCGTCGCGAACCGCGCCTCGCTCGAGGCGATCGCGAGATCGCAGGTCGCCACGAGCTGACAACCGGCCGCGGTCGCGATTCCGGCGATCTCGGCGATCACCGGCTGCGGGATCGACTGCAGCATCTCCATGAGACGCACGCAGACGTCGAAGACCAGCCGGTACTCCGCGACGCTGCGCTCGAGCATCTCGCGCAGGTCGTGGCCCGCGCTGAACGCGGGACCGAGCCCGCGCAGGATCACGACCTTCACCGAGCGGTCCGCGCCGATCGCCTCGAATGCCGCGATCAGCTCGCGCATCACGTCGAGCGAGAGCGCGTTGCGCTTCTCCGGCCGGTTCAGCGTGACGGTCGCGATCCCGTCTTCGGCGGTCTCGACGAGGATGTACCGATACGGTGTGGTGGCGAGCATAGGGCGGGGTTCGGCCCGCGCCGCGCGATCTACTTGCCGCGCGGCCAGGGGACGCCGATCGTCAGCGCGGCGTCGAGCGCGGTCGGGCCGCCGGGGACCGGGCGGCGCTGCTGGATCAGAACGCGCGCGTGCGGCGTGACGAGCGCCTCGGCGTACCAGAGCAGCGCGCGCGTCGCGGACGGCGCGGCGGACGCGTCCTCGCGGATCCCGACGTACGCGTGGTTCCCCAGGCGCCACCGCAGGCGCGCGTAGCCGCCGAACGAGCCGATGCTCCCGCCGGCCCCGTCGGCGTTGCCGTCGTGCCCCCACCACTGCTCGGCGAGCAGCTCGAGCCGGCCGCGGCGCGCTTCGAGCGAGGTTCCGAAGCGGTCGTACGGATCGTCGAACGGGCGGCCGCCGCCGGCCGAGATGCGCCGCACGCCGCTGAGCACGTCGACGCCGACGCGCACGTCGTCGGTGATCGGCATCCGCGCGAACAGGCCGAGCTCCGGCGCGGAGAACGACTCGCTGCGGCCGGTGACGACCGGCTTGCCGCCGTACGCCGAGCCCGTCGCGTTCCCGAACGAGATCGTCGCCGCGACGCGCCCCTGGCCGAGGTTCCGTTCCGCCTCGAAGGCCCAGCGCGGCGTCGCGAGCGTCAGATCGTTCAGACCGACCAGCGTCCCTTCGTAGCCGTACGTCGTGAGCGTGTCGTTGCGCTGCGCCGGCGAATGCACCAGCGGCAGCTCGATCAAACCGCCGCGGTACAGGATCCCCGAGCGATCGTCGTGATACGCGAGATAGCCGAGGAACAGCGACGACGTGCTGCCCTCGCTGCCGAGCGTCTCGTGCACGAACGCTTCGACGCGGCCGACCTCGACCGCGGCGAGCGCGGCGCCGGCCGGAACGGTCTTGCGCGTCGTCCCGTCGGTCGGCGTCGGCGTGTAGCCGATCTGCTCGCGCAGCGCGACGATCGTCGTGCCGTGCTTCACCGTGTCCGGCAGACGGTAGCCGCGGTTGCGGAACTCGTTGCCGAACTGGTTCAGCTCGGGCAGGACCGAATGACATGCGCCGCACTGCAAGTCGTAGCGCTGCGCGAAGATCGGGATCGCGCTCGCCGGTCGCGCCGCGCACAGCAGCGCGCTCACCGCGGCCGTGGACGCGATCAGCGCGATCGCGATCCGGTTACCGGACAACGATCGCTCCGCGCATCGGCGAACCGTAGTGGAAGAAGCAGCCGTACAGATACGTCCCCGTCTTGTCGGCGAGCAGCGGCTGCGAGGCGCCGTTCGGGCTCAGAGTGCCGCTGGTCCAGCCGCCGGAGAGCGTTCCGCCGGACTGGTTCAACGCCGCGCCGGTGAACGGCGAGGACGGCGGGAACGACGTCCCGCTCAGCGAGCTCGCGGTGTGCGCGAACGAGTCGACGTTGAGGAAGCGGACCGTCGAGCCGAGCGCGACGCTGGTGACGAGCGGGGAGTACCCGCCGGCGTTCCCGTACGCCGTCGCGGCGGCCGGCGACGACGTCAGCGACACGTCGATCGTGGTGGCCGCCGCGGCGGCGCTCGCGGCACCGGCAGGCGGCGCACCGGGAGTGCAGCCGGCCAGCGCCGAGAGAAGGAAGAGCGAGATGAGTCGCACGAGCGCATGGTCGCCCCACCGCGTGAGAACGTCGTGAAGCGGCCCGCGCCTCGCGTTCAGAAACTTCTCACGCGTGCTGGAACTTCGGCAGCCGCGCCACGAAGCGGTTGCGGTCCTCGAGGACGACGTCGCCGCCGTGCGCGCGCGCGATCGCGCGGCAGATCGCCAGGCCCAGGCCGCTCCCGCGCTCGTCGTCGTCGGCGCGGACGAAGCGCTCGAAGATCCGCTCGCGGAGCGCGGCCGGGACGCCGGGGCCGTCGTCCTCGACGCTGAGCGCGACGCGCTCGCCGTCGCACGCCACGCGCACGCGCACGCTCTTGCGCGCGTGGCGGTTCGCGTTGTCGACGAGGTTCTCGACCAGCCGGCGCAGGCGGCGCTCGTCGCCCTCGACCCAGCACCCCTCGCCGGTCTCCACGTCGTGCGCGAGCCCGTCGCCGCCGGCCGCGTCGACGGCGGCGCGCGCGACCGAGCCGAGATCGACCGGCTCGGAGAGCTTCGGCGCGACGCGCTCCTCGCGCACGAGCGCGAGCAGGTCGCTGATCGTCCCCGACGCGTCGACCGCGAGCGCGGCGATCTTCGCGAACGCCGCGTCGCGCGCCGGCTCGCTGCTCGTCGCGCGCGCGGTCTGCGCGACCGACGCGATCCGCGCGAGCGGCGTGCGCAGCTCGTGCGCGGCCTCGGCGGCGAAGCGCGCCTCGCGCTCGCGCGCCTCGGCGAGCGGCCGCACCGAGACGACGGCCATCGCCCAGGCCGCGGCGCCCGCCGCGATCAGCAGCGGAAGATCGATCAGCGCCAGCCCGAGCACGATGCGCCGCCGCGCGGCGTCGTAAACGGCGCGGCCGACGTCGGTGCCGAGCACCGGCTGCAGGATATCGTGCTCGCGCCCGGCGAGCCAGAAGAACGCGACCGCGTCCAGCACGACGAGCAGGACCACGAGGATCGCGAGATACGACGCGCACAGGCGCGCGACTACGCGTGCAATGAGTACCCGACTCCCCAGACGGTGCTGATGCGGTCGCGCGCGCCGACCGCCGCGAGCTTCTTCCGCACCGCGCTGACGTAGACGTCGACCACGTTGCTCGAGCCGTCGAAGTCCTCGCCCCACACGCGCTCGAGGATCTGCGCGCGCGTCACCGCGATCCCCGCGTTCGCGGCGAGATATTCGAGCAGCCGGAACTCCGTCGCGCCGAGCGGCACCTCGCGCCCCGCGACGCGCACCGCGCGGGCGCCGCGGTCGACGACGAGGTCGCCGACCTCGAGCGTCGCGTGGATCGGGAGCGCCGAGCGGCGCAGCAGCGCGCGCAGGCGCGCCGCCAGCTCGTCCTCGACGAACGGCTTCACCAGGTAGTCGTCGGCACCGGCGTCGAGCCCGCGCACGCGGTCCTCGACCGCGTCGCGCGCGGTCAGGAACAGCACCGGCGTCGCGACGCCTTCGGCGCGTGCGTCGCGGCAGATCGCGAACCCGTCGCGGCCGGGCAGCACCACGTCGACGACCGCGGCGTCGTACGTGCCGCGCAGCAGCATGTCGTAGCCGGTCTCGCCGTCGGCGGCGACGTCGACCGCGTACTTGCGGCGCTCGAGCATCGACCGCACGGCGTCGGCGATCTCCCGCTGATCTTCGACCACGAGGATGCGCATGATCCGGCGCTTCGCTTCCGGCACGCGCCGCTCCGTTGTCTGAAGAATCCCTGAGCCGCGGGGCGCCGCCGTTTCACGGCTCTCTCAAGACCGCTGCCTACGGTCATGGCAGATCGCTTTCCGGAGGTTCTCCATGTCCGCGTATCGTGCTTCATTCGGAATCGGTGCCGCCGCCCTCGTCTTCGCCGCCTCGCTCGCGGCATGCGGCGGCGGCGGGAGCACCGGCGGCGGCGGCGTACCGTCGAACCCCGTTCCGACCCAGACACCGCTCTCGACCCAGCAAGTCGTCACGATGGCACTCCCGACGACCGCGATGGGCGTGCGCAACGATCCCACCTACGGCATCATCGGCGGCTACACGCAGCAGCAGTACTCGCAGACGCTCGGGTTCGCGCCCGGCAGCCAGATCATGATCGCGAACGGCCAAGCCGGGACGCCGCACACGTTCGGCGTCGTCTCCACGACCGGCTTCGACTCGGGCGCCGCGCTCAACACGTCCGCCACCGGCGGCAACACGATCCAGGCCGGCTTCAACACCGGCAC
>DATHLN010000122.1:0-20337 GCA_035488115.1 Candidatus Limnocylindrales bacterium
GGTAAGGGCGGCCACGGCGCCTCGCCGCACCTGTCGGTCGATCCCGTCTACGTCGCCTCGCAGTTCGTGGTCGCCGTGCAGCAGGTCGTCTCGCGCAACATCGACCCGATCGAGCCGGCGGTCGTGACGATCGGTGCGATCCACGGCGGGACGACGCACAACGTGATCCCGAGCCGCGTGCGGCTGATGGGGACGGTGCGCGCGTTCGACGCGGACGTGCGCGCGAAGATGGCGGAGCGGATCGAGCGCGTGCTGCGCGGGATCTGCGAGAGCTCGGGCGCGACGTACACGTTCGAGTATCTGTGGCGCTATCCCGTGACGTCGAACGACGCCGAGCAGACGCGCTACGTGCGCGCGCTCGCCGAGCGCGTCGCGGGCGCGGAGCACGTCGCCGACGTCCCGAAGCTGATGGGCGCGGAGGACTTCTCGTTCTTCGCCGAGCGCGTCCCCGCGTGTTTCTTCACGATCGGCAGCAACGGCGGGCCGGATAGCGCGTGGCCGCACCACCACGCGCGCTTCGACATCGACGAGTCCGCGCTGCCGACCGGCGTGCGCATGATGATCGCGCTCGCCCTCGACGCCCCGCAGCACGCGCCGTGACGGCCGTCGTTCGCGCGGCGAGCGCGGACGACTTGGCCGCGCTCGAGCCGATCTTGCCCGCGTTCTTGGATCCGCCGTACAAGCGCGGGCGCTTCGAGCGGGCGCTCGCGCGCGGCGAGGTCGCGCTCGCGGAAGACCGCGGTCGCGCGGTCGGGTTCGTGTGGACGAACGAGTTCTTCGGGCACTCGTTCGTGAACGTGCTGGCGGTGGACGAAAAGCAACGCCGGCGCGGATACGCCGGCGTGCTGCTGAAATACGCGGAGCAGCATAGGCTCACCGACCGCGTGTTCACATCCACCAACGCGTCGAACGCGCCGATGCACGCGGTGCTCGCGCACTACGGCTGGCGCCGTTGCGGCGAGGTCGACGACATCGATCCCGGCGATCCGGAGATCGTGTACGTCAAGTACCCGGGCTAGATCGCCTGCTGGCGTTCCAAGAGCTCGGCGGGCGGGCGCGGGTAGCGGGCGCCGAGGATCGTGCGCAGGGTGGTGGCGCAGCCGCACGTCTTCGACGGCGTTCCGCGGCCGAGCAAAAGCGCTCGGCAGCCGTCCATGTGATGGAGTGAGGCTCGGTGGCCGCAGTCGTCGCAGATGGGCGGCAGCAGCGCCGGGAAATCGCGGTCGTTCACCCGGCCATTCTGCTCGCCCGCTCTTTCGACGGGCTTACGCCGCTTACGGGACGCTTACGGGGACCTGCGCGATCAGCCCGCCGCGCATCGCGGCCGTCGCGGCGCCGACCGCGCCGGCGTCGTTCCCGAGCGTCGCCTTCACGATCCGGGTCGTCCCGCGCGGGACCATCGTCGTGCGCGCCTCGACCAGCGGCCGGACCCGCTCGAGCATGAAGTCGCCGGCGCTGGAGACCCCGCCGCCCAGCGCGATCACCTCCGGGTTGACGAACGCGATGACGTTGGCAAGGCCGAGCGCGAGGTCGTCGCAAAACGCGGTCCAGGCGGCCAGCGCGTGCGGGTCGCCGGCCTGGGCGGCCTTGCGGATCTTCTTGGAGCCCAGCCGCTCGCGCCAGGTCCGCTGGTCGCCGTCCTTCGGCGGCTGCGGGTCGAGCAGCGCGCTGCGCGGGAACGAGGGCGCGAGCCGGAAGGCGTGGCGCAGCAGCCCCGTCCCGGAAGCCTGCGCCTCGAAACAGCCGACCTTCCCGCAGGCACAGATGAAGCCGCCGTCGGGGCGGATCTGGTGGTGGCCGAACTCGCCGGCGCCCATCTGATAGCCGAGCGCGAGGACGCCGTTCGCAACGACGCCGCCGCCGATCCCCGTTCCGAGCGTCAGCAGCGCGAAGTCCTTGGTCCCCTGTCCGACGCCGTGGACGTACTCGCCGAGCGTCGCGCAGCGCGCGTCGTTCCCGACGAACACGCGGTGCTTCGGGAAGACCGCGCGGACGCGATCCCCGAGCGGGACGTTCTGCCAGCCGAAGTTCGGCGAGTAGCGGATCGTGCCGCTGGCGGGATCGATGTTGCCGGGCGAGCCGATCCCGATCCCGACGACCTCGTCCTTGGTCGAGCCGATCGCGCACTTCACCACGTCCGCGAGCGTCTCGACGACCGCGCTCGGCTCGTGGTCCTCGATGTCGTGCTCGAACTTCGCCTGGATCTCACCGACCTCGTCGACGACCGCGGCCGCGACATGCGAGCCGCCGAGATCGACCCCGACCGCCGCACGGGCCATCAGTGCGATCCGCGCGGCGAGGCGGAAGGCGAGGGGGAGGGCGGCGGCGTCGGGGGCGGCGGAGGTGCGACGCCGGGCGGGGGCTCGACGACGTTCGCCGGGTCGTCCCAGCCGCCGTACGCGACGTGGATCTGGGCCGGTGAGCCCTGCAGCACGACGGTGCACGCGCGCGGCCTGAAGGTCGCCTTGTCGTAGGTGCAGTCCATCGATCCCGGACGCTGCCCGTTCCCGGCGGCGTCCGAGCGGAACGCGCCGACGGTCGCCCCGCCTTCGCTGCGGTCGGGGAGCGGCTGCAGGAGCGTGTCGGGCGCACCCATGTAGAGCCGGTTCCGGCGTACCCGGCTGATCGCCGGGACCGGCGCGGCTTTCCACTCGGTGCCGGGCTCGCGGTAGTACATCGCGGTGCCGATGACGATCGACTCGGCGGTCGCGGAGCCGGTCGCGGCGCCGATCGCGCGCGTGATCTTCACCCGGTCGGGGCCCCACTCGCGGATGTCGACGGTCAGGCCGTTCGGCCCGTTCACGGTGACGCGGTACGACGTCGCGTTGGCGATCGCCGCATCGACCCGCGCGGTCAGCTCGGCGCCGGCGGCGTTTCCGGTCGGGACCGGCGACGGCGCGGGGCTCGCGGGCTGGCCGAGCGCGGGCGCGGCACACGCGAGGGCGAGCGCGGCGAAGGCGGGGACGGTGCGGAACGCGGCCATCAGCGCCCTCCCGCCACGTTGGCGGGGACGGTGACGACGTTGAGCGGGTCGTCGTAACGCGAGAACGTCAAGGTCATCCCTTCGTTCGAGCAGTCATTGATGCGGTACGTCTGTTTGTCGAAGCTGCACGTCAGGCGCTGGTCCTTCTGCGGCCCCGCCGACGTCGTGACGAAGCGACCCCACGTCTTCCCGCCGGCCGTCGTGTCGGCGAGGACCTGATCGACCGGGACGTCGCGGAGCTGCGACTGCGATGCCACGATCGCGGGCGGCGCGTCGATCTTCTGGTACGGGCGACCGTTGTCGCTCACGTACGCGACCTGACCGATCAGGACGACGTCGCGCTTCGTTCCGCCGTACGCGAGCGAGCTGTGGAACCGGTCCGGCGCGGCGAACGTCGTCGTCACGGTGAAGCCGGTCGACGCGGTCGTCGTGATGACGTACGACTTCGCCGACTGCATCGCCGCGGCGATCTTGCCGCGCACCGTAGCCGCATCCTCGGCGCTCGCGGCCGAAGCGGCCGCCAGCAGGGCGAGCAGGGCGAGCGGAATCACGCGGCGAGTCATGACGCGGGTCTGGTTCGCCGGATGACCGGGTTCGTCCGCCGTCCGCCACGAAGAGGCACGTCCATGCAGGAGACGATCGATCTCATCGCCCACCGCGAGCTTCGCAACCTCCAGCGCTTCTCGCGGGAGACCGGTCAGCCGACGAACCTCGCCAACCTCGACCTCGAGCCGATGACGCAAGTCAACGAGATCGAGATCGACGAAGAGCACATCACCGTCAAGTACAACCAGAAGAAGACGCACCGCTACAACGCGAACGAGATCTCGCACCGCGAGTGGACGTACAAGTACAACGACGACGCGGAGTTCGTCGAAGCGATCCGCCGCGTGATCGAGCTGGCCCGCAAGCACCAGTACGACCTCCCCGACAACATCGCGTGCCCGCCGGGCTGTGCCGAGTGCTGCAGCGGCTACGAGCCGTTCGTGAACCGCGCCGACGTGCAGCGGATCGCCGACCGCTTCGGGATGACGTTCGAGCAGGTGATGGACGAGTACGTGGTGCGCCGCGAGTCGGCCGACGGCTACACCGTCGGCTGGCTGCGGAAGGTCGACGAGAAGGGCGCGTACAGCACCGATGCCGCGCACAAGTGCGTGTTCCTCAAAGGGCCGCGCTCGGGGCGCTACTACTGCGGGATCTACGACTTCCGCCCGCACGACTGCGGTGCGTTCACGCCGATCGGCTGCGACGACGTCGACGCGGATCTCTCGCACGGCGGGCAGTACAAGGTCGGCGCGCCGTTCGAGCCGCGGCACAAGGGCCGCGCGAACGGCAAGGCCGGCACGAATGGGAGCGTTCCGAAGGGACGTCTGCCGAGGTGAGCGCGGCCGCACGCAAAGCGGCGGCGTACGACGCGATCGTGATCGGCGGCGGGCACAACGGGCTCGTCGCCGCGTGCTACCTGGCGCGCGCGAAGCGCAAGGTGCTGGTGCTCGAGCGCCGGCACGTGGTCGGCGGCGCGTGCGTCACCGAGGAGACGTTCCCGGGCTTCAAGGTCTCGACGGCGGCGTACGTCAACAGCCTCTTCCGCCCCGAGATCGTGCGCGATCTGCGGCTGCGCGAGTACGGCTTCGAGCTGCTCGAGCGCAACCCGTCCTCGTTCTCGCCGTTCCCCGACGGCCGCTATCTGATGCTCGGCGCCGACGAGTCGCTCAACGCGCGCGAGATCGCGAAGTTCAGCGCGCGCGACGCCGAGCGCTACCCGCAGTACGTCGCGATGCTGGAGCGCGTCGCGGCGGTGATCGAGCCGACGCTTCTGCAAACGCCGCCCAACCCGGTGAAGCCCGGCGTCGGCGACCTGCTCGCGATGGGCAAGCTCGGGCTTTCGGTGAAGGGGCTCGACGGGGCGATGGGCGAGGCGGTCGAGATCCTCACCGGCGCGGCGCGGCCGATCCTCGACCGCTGGTTCGAGTCCGAGCAGCTGAAGGCGACGCTCGCGACCGACGCGATCATCGGCGCCTTCGCCGCGCCGTCGATGGCGGGGACGGCGTACGTGCTCTTCCACCACGTGATGGGCGAGACGAACGGCGCGCGCGGCGTGTGGAGCTACGTGAAAGGCGGGATGGGCGGGCTCACGCAGGCGCTCGCGCGGGCCGCACGCGACCTCGGCGTCGAGATCCGCACCGAGGCCGAAGTGGCGCGGATCGTTGTGGAGAACGGCGCCGCGGCCGGTGTCGTGCTGAGCGGCGGCGAGGAGATTCGCGCTCGCGACGTCGCGAGCGGCGTCGACTGCCGGCTGACCTTCGAGAAATTTCTCGATCCGTCCGAACTGCCGGCGGCGTTCCTCGAGGAGATCAAGCGGATCGACTACGCGAGCGCGTCGGCGAAGATCAACGTCGCGCTCTCCGCGCTGCCGAATTTCACCGCATGCCCGGGGAGCGAGCCGGGCCCGCAGCACCGCGGGACGATCCATCTCTGCCCCGATCAGGACTACATCGAGCGCGGCTATGACGACGCGAAGTACGGACGCCCCTCGCGCGATCCGATCGTCGAGTGCACGATCCCCTCGGCGGTCGATCCGACGGTCGCGCCGCCCGGGAAGCACCTGATGTCGATGTTCTGCCAGTACGCGCCTTACGCGCTGCGCCGCGGGCGCTGGGACGAGGCGGCGAAGGACGCGTTCGCCGACCGCTGCTTCGACATCGTCGAGGAGCACGCGCCGGGGTTCAAGGCGTCGGTGATCGGCCGGCAGGTGCTCAGCCCGCCCGACATCGAGCAGACGTTCAATCTGACCGGCGGCAACATCTTCCAGGGTGCGATGAGCCTGAACAAGCTGTTCATGTTCCGTCCCGCGCCGGGCTTCGCGAACTACCGCACCCCGGTCAAGCATCTGTGGCTGTGCGGCTCCGCGGCGCACCCGGGCGGCGGCGTGATGGGCGCGCCCGGCCGGAACGCCGCGCGCGAGATGCTGAAGGCACGCTGACTGGAGGCGAAGCGGGCGCGCGCGCCAAAGCGTCTTGCCCGACCGCTTCCAGAGAGGCATCATACGATGAAGCTCATCCTTTCAACGGCCGCGTTCGGCGCGGCACTCGCGCTCGCCGCGACCGCACCGATCGCCGCGCAAGACACCGGCGGCTCCATGAAACACATGCCGCACATGGGCGGCATGGCGATGATGAAAGCGCCGCTCAAGGTGGCCCTCAAGGAGCTCAACGGCTCGGGCGAGTCCGGAACGGCGATCCTGCGCGACACGAAGGCCGGTCTGGTCGTCATGCTGACGCTCACCGGCAGCAAAGGGATCCAGCCCGCGCACATCCACAAGGGCAGCTGCGCGAAGCTCGATCCGAAACCGTGGTATCCGCTCAAGAACGTGATCAACGGCAAGTCGACGACGACGGTCCCCGGCGTGACGATCGGCGAGATCATCGGCAAGTCGGCGATCAACGTGCACAAGTCGCTCAAAGATCTCCCGACCTACGTCGCGTGCGGCGACGTCGCGAAATAGGCACGGCCGCATGACGAAGACGATCACCGCCGCGCTCGCGCTCGGCGCGGCGCTCGTCCTCGCCGCCACGGCGCAGAGCCCGGCGCCGGCGCCCGCACGGAAGATGCCGCAACAGCTCCACCTGCTGGCGCAGAACGGCTCCGGCGAGACGGGGACGGCGACGCTCTACGACGGCGCCAAGGGGCTGATCGTGAAGCTGCGGCTGTCCGGCGGCGGCGACGTCGACCAACCGGCGCACATCCACAAGGGGACGTGCGAGAAGCTCGATCCGAAGCCGACGTATCCGCTCAAGATGGTGCACGACGGGCAGTCGGAGACGACGGTCGAAGGCGTGACGATCGCACAGCTCCAGAAATCCCCGTACGCGATCAACGTCCACAAGTCGGCCAAGGAGGCCGCGGTCTATGTCTCCTGCGGGAACCTCGTCGCGCCCAAGTAGTCACCCGCCGTTCAACGAGGGCGCCGCGCACAACGCGGCGCCCTCGCGCTTCGGCACACTTCCTCTCGACGAGCTGCCGGACGACGTGCGCGCCGTCATCGAGGAGTCGCGCGCGAAGCTCGGCTTCATCCCGAACGTCTTCCTCGCGTACGCGAAGCGCCCCGAGCACTTCCGCGCGTTCATGCACTACCACGACTTGATCATGAAGGGGGCGAGCGGGCTCTCGCGCGCCGAGCGCGAGGCGATCGTCGTCGCCGTCTCGGCGGAGAACGACTGCCTCTACTGCGTGACCGCGCACGGCGCCGCGCTGCGCATCCTCGGCAAGGACGCGATCGTCGCCGATCAGATCGCGACCAACTGGCGCACCGCCGACCTCACCCCGCGCCTGCGCGCGATCCTGACCTTCGCCTCGCGCGTCAACGAGCGAGGCTTCGCCGCGACCGACAAAGAGCTCGCCGAGCTGAAAGCCGTCGGCCTGAGCGACGACGACGCCTGGGACATCGCGACCGTAGCGGGCTTCTTCGGCTTCTCGAACCGCATGGCCGGCTTCATGGACATGCGCCCGAACCCGCAGTTCTACGAGATGGGGCGTCCGGGACAGGGAAGATGAAGTTGTGCGCGTGGCTTGCAGCAATGCTCTCGCTGGTCATGGCATGCCTAACGAGCGCGCTCGCGGGAACGACCGGAACCATCGAAGGGCGGGTCACCGATGTCGACGGCCGGCCACTTCCTGAAGCGGTGATCACACTGTACTCAGAGCGAGTCCACAGCGACACACACAGCGACCGGCGCGGCTACTTTCACTTTCTCTCGCTCTATCCCGACCTGTACCACCTCTTCGTGCACCGCGGCGGAAACGCGTGGTACTCCGCGCGGCCGTTCGAGGTCCATGCCGATCAGGTGACGATCTGCAACGTCCGGCTCCACCGCGCGATCACGGGAATCTATGCGACGCGCCCGCAGGGGAACCGCGTCATCGCGTGCTCCTACTAACCGGCGCGCGACACCACGGCCGGTTTGACTATGGAGAGCAGCCATGGTATGCTACGCGATGCAGGGCTAGCGCGCCGTAGGGCGATTGCGGCCCTGCTTTTCTGTTCTCAAAACTCACGGATGATTCCCAAGCCCTTCGGGTCGTTATCGAAAGCGCCGATCGTCAGGACCGGGCTCAGCAGATGGAACGAGCGATTGAGACCCGCGGCAACGGCTCTTGCCGTCGGGTTTTCAAACCGAAGCAGCGCATAGGCACAGAAGTCGGCGAGCTGAATGAACGTCGATTGTTTGGAGTCGCGGTACACGATGTCTTCGACGATACGCCCGGCGCGATCCTCGAGACTCAGTACCGTGGCGGAGCGTTCGACGCCGGCCGGTTAGCCGCATCACCCAGGCGTGATCTGCGTTGCACGGCGCCGCGCTGCGCATCCTCGGCAAGGACGCGATCGTCGCCGACCAGATCGCGACCAACTGGCGCACCGCCGACCTCACCCCGCGCCTGCGCGCGATCCTGACGTTCGCCTCGCGCGTCAACGAACGAGGCTTCGCCGCGACCGACAAAGAGCTGGCCGAGCTGAAAGCCGTCGGGCTGAGCGACGACGACGCCTGGGACATCGCGACGGTCGCGGGCTTCTTCGGTTTCTCGAACCGCATGGCCGGCTTCATGGACATGCGCCCGAACCCGCAGTTCTACGAGACGGGGCGTCCGGAGCAGCCGCGATGACGTCCTTCGCCCACCTTGCATGAGTACTCACACTCGGCGAGGCGCGCGACGAGTATCTCCACCGGGCACGACCGGATGATGAACAGCGAGGTCGTTGTCTAAACGAAAAAGAAAATTTGTCGCCGAATCCCAAGTCGTCGCTGCTGCGAACATTACAAAACAGCTATGCAGGCACCATGCGAAGTTCTGAGCTGATAGGTTTAACGTCGGGCGCCGACAAAACTTCCCCCAAAAAGTCAGCGACCTGACGGCTCTCGATAACGACGTCCATTCGCTTCATTAGCACGCTGTATGCGTCATCTAAGAGCGGCGAGGACACTTTGGGAGGTGCAAGAACCGCTGCAAATCGCGTATCCTTGCTCACTTCGCGCGTGTCCATAACTGCAAATGCCGCAAGCTTTGCTTCGCCTAACGCGTAGCCCGGCTGATTTTGAAATGAGATCGCCTTGAGCAATGTAACGCGTCCATTGCTGAAGCCGAAATCAAAGGTGTGCTGGGAAGTTGCTCCGAGAATGCGCCGACGCCGTAACGCATAGAATTCAGCGCTACGCCCGTATCGCTGTGCGATGCACATCGCGATTTGTTTCCGGATCTTCGCCCGATCTTCAGTTTCAGCAGCACGCTTCGCAATCTCGCCAGGCTGCACATATAGGTCAAACTGGTCGTCTAAAAACTCAAGCGGATCTTCAACAAGAGCACCGAGTAGTGGTCCAAATTTAAACTGGCCACCATAGCGGCTGATAAGATCTTCCAAAGCCATGTCATGGGTGCGATCCAGCGAAGAACGCAGGAACTTCAAACCAGCGGCCAACGAGTCGAGGTCCTGTGTATCAAGCATTGACCGCAGACGCGAAAACGCTTCCAACGCCCTAATTTCATAGTGGCCATCGATGCGCGCCACAACGCCCACATTTAGCGGTTCATCGCGGATCGGGTCTGGTACAAATTTTAGCACCGAGAATTGGGTGGGGACTAAAGCCGACATTACTGCCTCGTTTTCCTATTTCATCGCCGTTAGTTCTGCGGCATATTGTGGACCGCATACCCAGGACGGTAGCTGGGACGCCCTTCTCAAGAGAAATTCTCGAACCGCAACCTTATCGCTTTCGCTCAACTGTGCGCGACTCCGATCAACGGTCTCGTCAAATTGGCTTTTCACTGAGTCAGCCGTTGCCGCCGCAGTGGACAACATTGAGAGGCTGGTCATGCAAGACTCAAACCATTTATAGACGGGTACCAGAGGTGCCAGCGGGTGAGCCGCAAGCGTTTGGGCTGTCCAGCCTGGTCCGGTAAGAATGTGTCCGTTGTCGATAGCGCGGAACTCAAACTTAGGGCTCGAATCTTTGACCCGAACGAGTAAGGTGTTGCCAGCGTTGTGCTTTCTATCACCGTTCGCGACAAGCTCGTCATACACCACAAGATCGTACAGCTTTGAAGCATTAGCAACTTCCGATTGCACTAAGTCTGGTTCAGGATTCACAAACGTGAAATGAGGACGACCCTCTTGAAGCGAACCAAAATGCACACCGGCGGCATAGCGCGGAGCCATTCCTGAAGCTGCAGTGCGGAAATCCTCTGTAATCGTTATTAGCCCACCGTCCGGCATCGGAATGCTCAGCAATTCACCAATCGCAAGGCCAATGAGTTCGTTCGCGAATTGGCGGTCATTACCGTGCGGCTTCACAATATAGCTTAATCCGTCGTCACACTCTACAATGTGCGACTGATTCACGCCATTGCCAACCGGTCCGCGGTCGACTCGCGCCTCAGCGACTCGAAGCATGTGCTAGCTTTCTACGAACCACTCAGAAGCGCCTCGCTAAAGCGCTGGCGCTCCACGTTACCACCGCTGAGGACAACGCCGACCCGGGTACCATGGACCTCCAGTTTGCCAGCTAGCAGCGCCGCAAGCCCCGAAGCGCCGCTCGGTTCGACGACGAGCTTGAGGCGTTCGAAGGCGAAGCGCATCGCGGCGCGGATCTCGTCGTCGCTCACCGTCACGATGCCGGCGCCGAGAGCGCGCACGATCGACCAGTTCCGCTCGCCCGGGGCTTGCGTCTGCTGGCCGTCGGCGATCGTCTTCGGGACCGGGATCGAGACGATGCGGTTCTCGCGCCACGAGCGGAGCCAGTCGTCGCCGGCCTCCGGCTCGACGCCGTAGACGCGCACGCCCGGCGAGAGCGCGGTCGCCGCGAGGCACGAGCCCGCGAGCAGTCCGCCGCCGCCGAGCGGGACGAGCACCACGTCGAGCGGGCCGGCGTCTTCGATGAGCTCGAGCACGGCGGTGCCTTGGCCGGCGATGATCGCCGGATCGTCGTAGGGCGGGATCAGCGTCGCGCCGCGCTCGGCGGCGATCGACGCGGCGAGCTCGGCGCGGTTCATCCGCTCGCGGTCGTACTCGACGACCTCGGCGCCGTAACCGCGCGTCGCCGCGAGCTTCATCGCCGGCGCGTCGGACGGCATCACGATCACGGCGGGGACGCCGAGCAGCTTCGCCGCCAGCGCGACGCCCTGGGCGTGGTTGCCGCTGGAGAACGCGACGACCCCGCGGCGCTTCTGCTCACGGGATAGCTGCGCGATCGCGTTGTACGCACCGCGGAACTTGAAGGCGCCGATCCGTTGCAGGTTCTCCGCCTTAAGAAAAACCTGCGCGCCGGTGCGCTCGTCAAGCGTCGCGGACGTCACGACCGGCGTCCGGTGCGCGACGCCGCGCAGCCGCTCCGCCGCCGCCCGCACATCGGCGAACGTGGCGGCGAAGCCGGTCCCGATCACTGCTTGTTGTACCGCGGCGGGTCGTACTGGAAGTGGAAGATCTTGTCCTGAGGATCGAACTCGATCGTCTCGTGCACGACCGCCTTGTCGAACGTGACGTCGAACTCGTGCGTGCGCGGCGGATCGTTCGAGGGCGTGTTCTCCTTCACGCGTCTGATCCGGCCGAGCCGGTTAAACGTATCGGAGGCCTTGCCGAACCGCTCGCGCGGCATGTCGGCGGCCGTCCCGACGTTCTCCAGCCTCTGCACCGCGGCGATGTCGTTGTCCTGGATCCCCTGACTGAGCTGGTGCGCGACCTTCTCGTAGCGGTTCTCGCCGCCGGCGCAGGCGCGCACCAGCAGGACCAGCGCGATCACGAACACGGCCAGAATGACGATCTGGTTGCGGCGCGCGGTCGGGCTCGGCGTCGTGATCGCGCGCGGTCCGGGTGCGGGCGGCGGGCTCACGGCGTTCACGCCGGCACCTCGCGCGCGAGATCGGTCGCGCCGAACGGCTCGAACGCCAGCCCCGGATTCCACTGCTGCGCCAAGTTGATGCTCCACGGGCTCTCGAAGAGCGCCAGCGGGTTCCCGTCCCAGTCCTCGACCAGCCGCGCGCTCGAGCCGAGCGTCGCAGTCGCGACGGAATCTCCTCGCACGCGGCGCGCCGTCGTGTACGGGAGCGTTTGGAAGACCGTCTTCACGTTGTACTCCGACTCCAAGCGGTACTTCACGACCTCGAACTGGAGCGCGCCCACCGCCGCGAGGATCGGCTCGATCCGGGTCTGTCCGTACGGGTAGAACACCTGGATCGCTCCCTCCTCGCGCAACTGCGCGATCCCTTTCTGGAACGATTTGTAGGTCGCGGTGTCGGTACTGCGGACCAGCGCGAAATGTTCCGGCTCGAAGCTCGGGATCGGATCGAACCGCACCCCCTCGCCGTCGGCGAGCGTGTCGCCGATCGCGAAGACGCCGGGGTTCGCCAGCCCGACGACGTCGCCGGCGAACGCGACGTCGACCGACTCGCGTTCCGAGGCGAACAGCTTCATCGCGCGCGTCAGCCGCACGTCCTTCCCGGTCCGCACGTTGCGGACCGTCATGTCGCGCTCGAACTTCCCGCTGCACACCCGCACGAACGCGACGCGGTCGCGGTGGCGCGGGTCCATGTTCGCCTGGATCTTGAAGACGAAGCCGCTGAAGCGCTCGTCGGTCGGCTCGACGACGTGCTTTTCCGCATCGACCCGCGGCGCCGGCGGCGGCCCCATCCGCACGAACGCGTCGAGAAACAGCTCGACGCCGAAGTTCGTCACCGCGCTGCCGAAGAACACCGGCGTCACGTCGCCGCGCAGCATCGCCGCGCGCTCGAACGCCGAGCCGGCGCCTTCGAGCAGCTCCAGCTCGTCGAGGAACTGCCGGTACGTCCGCTCGTCAACCAGCGCGGCGATCTTCGCGTCGTGGCGGTCGGCGGTCGTCACCGGCGCGCGCTTCGCGCCGTGCTGCGTGCGCTCGAAGAGATGCACCTCGTGCGTCGTTCGGTCGTAGACGCCGCGGAACGTCTCGCCGTTCCCGAGCGGCCAGTTCATCGGGTACGCGCCGATCCCCAGCACGTTCTCGAGCTCGTCGAGCAGCTCGAGCGGATCGCGCGACGGCCGGTCCATCTTGTTGACGAACGTGAAGAGCGGGATGCGGCGCGCGCGGCAGATCGCGAAGAGCTTCTTCGTCTGCGGCTCGACGCCGCGCGCTGCGTCGATCAGCATCACCGCGGCGTCCGCGGCGAGCAGCGTGCGGTAGGTGTCCTCGCCGAAATCCTGGTGCCCCGGCGTGTCGAGCAGGTTCATCGTGTGCCCGTCGTACGGGAACTGCAGCACCGTCGAGGTGATCGAGATCCCGCGCTCGCGCTCGAGCTCCATCCAGTCCGACGTCGCCGCGCGAGCTCGCCGGCGCGCGGCGACCTGACCGGCCGTCACGATCGCCCCGCCGTACAGCAGCAGCTTCTCGGTGAGGGTCGTCTTCCCGGCGTCGGGGTGCGAGATGATCGCGAACGTGCGCCGTTTGGCGACTTCCTCGCGCAGTTCCATGACCTGATCCCTTTCGACGCGCGCCCCGGCAGCCTCTCGCGCGAAACGATCGCGCTCGTCCGGGGTACCAGGACGAGGCATGTCTCTCTCCGGAGGATCGTACGGCCGAACCCCCGCCGGCCCGCGCTGGCTCTCGCCGGTGCTGATCGCGCTCGGCGTCTTCATCCTCGTCGTCTTCCTCGTCGACAAGTTCATCGTCGGTGGGCCCTCGTCGTCACCGGCGTCGCTCTCGAACGCGATCGCGCATCTCGACAAGCACGAGGTCCGCCGGGTCACGATCCCGGCGCGGACTATGCTGGTCGAGCTGAACGACGGCTCGAAGATCACCGTCGCGATCCCGAACGACCGCGATCTCGGTCCGATCGTCCGCCGCAGCGGCGCCGACCTCGCGCTCGCGAGCGCCGAGGGGGAGACGCCCATGATCGGCTACGTCTTCCAGTTCGTCCCGTTCATCGTCATGGCGCTGTTGCTGGTCTTCATCCTGCGCACCGCGTCGCGCCGCCAGATGCGCTGAGCGCTCGAGCTCACGGACCTGTGCGCGCGTAGACGCGAACCGCGGTGCGGCCGGCGTGGTCGTACACCAGCGTCAGGCCGTCCTTCGTTGCGAACAGGCGCGCTTCGGGCGGGACGCGCAAGCGGTCCGCGCCGCGGTACACCCAGACGTCGTGCGGGCGTACGATCAGCGTGCAGTTTCCGCTGCGCAGCGTCGTCCCGGGCGCGATCCGTTGCGATGCGGGCGGAACGTGGAAGGTCAGCGCCTGCGAAGGCCCTTCGATCGACGACAGCTGATCGAAGCAGCCGGGGAGCGCGCTCATCACCCAGCCGCCCTGTCCTTGGAAGAACGGCTCCGGCGTGGTCATGAATCCGTTGTTCGGCCCCGGATGCGCGGGCGGCGGCGACGCGCTCGCGCGGGCGACATGCGGCGCGCGGCTCGTCGCGAGGCGGTGCGCGACCAAGATGCTGCCGAGCGCGATCACGAGCAGCGCCGCGATCGCGTAGAACCGCAGCATCCCGCGCTGCTCAAGCAGCGGGCGCTTCGACTCCGGCGAACGGCGGCGCGAGCTGCAGCCGCGCGCGGCCGATCCGCGCGTCGGCCATCCCGTAGAAGAACTCGTAGACGCGCTCTGCCAGCTGCACGATCGCGGTCGGGAAGACGACGTCGCTGACGATTCCGTGCGTCTCGTCGGCGCCTTCGGGGACCATCACCGGCTCGGCGGAGCGGTACAGCACGCGGTGCGGCTCGTCGGCGTCGTGCACGACGAATCCCGCGCTGTAGACCATCGCATACCGGTTCCGGCCGGTCTCGCGCGCGTCGACGCCGTGGAAGATCGAGAACCAGCCCTCGGCGATCCGCACGGGCGGCGTCCCGGCCCCGGTCTTGATGCGGCACCACGGCAGATCGGGGAATAGCACCGGCGTGCTCTCGCGCACGTCGAGCAGCGCGGTCACGTCGCGCAGCACCGGCTCGAGCGGAACGTACGCGATACGCGTCGACTCGCGCTCCGAGGGCGGGAGATCGAGCAGCGTCGGAACGGCGCCGCGGCCGTCCATCGTCGAGAGCCGCAGCATCGGGCGGTGGTAGAGCGCGATCGACCGGACGCCGCTCGGCGAGACCACCGGCTCGGGGAAGAACACGCCGTCCTTGTCGTCGCCTTGGTGCAGTCCCGGCGCGAACCGCAGCAGCCCGAGACGTTCCCATCGGACGCCGTCGCGCGAGAGCGCGACCGCGATGCGCGGGCCGTTCGGGCCGAACGCCGTGTACGCCATCACGTAGCGGTCGAGGACCGGGACGAACGTGACGCGCGGGTCCTCGCAGCCCATCCCGCCGGGCGCCGTGCGCAGCTCGTACGGCGCCTGCGGCTCGAGCGCGAAGCCTTCGCGCTCGAAGTGCAGCTCGTCGCCGATCCGCGTGCCGGCACACAGCCCGACGCGCGAGACGTTCCCTTCGGCGACGCAGCGCGGGTACAGCATCAACGTCCCGTCGCGCGCCGTCGCGCTCGCCGGATTCAGCACGCCTTCTTTCTCGAGCGGCGAGCCGTCCGGCCGCAGGACGACCCCCAGGCGCGTGATGGCGCCGTCGAACCGGGCGATCGTCCCGTCGAAGCGCCGAGCCGGTTCCGGCGAAGGGGTCATGTCCAAGCCAAACCTACCACGAGCGCGTGCGCGCTAATCCCGGCCCGCGCCGCCAGCGTGTCGAGATCGTGCGAGCCGTCGACGAGCACGCGCACGTCGGCGTCCTCGCGCATCACGCGCGTCGTGTACTGCATACCGATCGACAGAATGTCCTCACCGTCGCGCATCCCCTCCGGGAAGCCGTCACCATAACCGCAACGTAACACGGCGACCGCCCGGTTCTGCGCCGCGGTGTCGCCGTAGCCGGCCCAGCCGACCTCACCGCGCGCGAAGCAGCGCACGACCGGCGCGACGATGCGCAGCGCGCAGGCGACGTCGACCGTGCTGCCGAGCCTGGCGCCGAAGAGCCCGACGCCGATCCGGAAACGGTCGAACGCGAGCCCGCGCCGCGCCGCCGCGGTGCCGGCCGCGTCGACCGAGACGACGCGCACGCCGGCGGCCTCGAACGCCCGCCGGGCGGCGACGAACGCGTCGAGGATCGCGCCGGCGCGCGCGGCCGAGCTGACGTGCGTCCACAGCTCGACCTCGACGCCCGCCTGCGCCGCCGCGGCCGCGAACGCCGCGGCGTCCTGCGGCCTGATCGAGCTCCAGCCCGCAGCGTCCAGAATTCCGACGCGGACGGTGACGCCGCCGCCGCGGCGCGCGGACTCGGCCGCGGCCTCGGCCAGCGCCTCGCGCGTCGCGACGTTCGGGATCCCGCCCAGGTCGAGGACGCGGTGGAGGAGCCCGGGCGGCGCGTCGGCGAGCAGCCGGACCGGCTTGCGCGTCGCGGGGCGCAGCGCGGCCAGCTCGTCGAGGTCGGCGACGACGTACGACTCGACGACACCGTCCAGCTCGCGGGCCAGCCGGCGCGCGCCGGCGCCGTAGCCGTCCTGCTTCACGACCGCCGCGACCGGCGCGCCGAGCGCCGCGAACGCGGCGGCGTTCGCGCGTAGCGTCCCGCCGTCGAGGAAGACGGCCGGGCGCACTACTTCAGCGTCGTCGAGGCGATCGGCTCACCGGACGGCGAGACGACCTCGACCCGCGCGCCGGCGCGGTACGCGATGTTGGGGACGAACCAGGCGGTGTAGGTGCGGTACTCTTTCGGCGCCGGCTCGCCCCCATCGAGCGGGCCGCGCTCGAAGGCGACGATCCGGATGCGGTCGGTGTTCGGGCGGATCGACTCGATGATCTGGGTCCAGCCGGTCTCCTTGTGCGGCCCCATCAGCAGCACGACGACGAACTCGTGCCGGTAGTCGGCGGGCAGCGCGATCCCGAGCGACTCGAGCGCGCGCTTGTCGCGTACGACGGCGACCTCGCGCGCGCCCACGACGGGGGTCGTCCCGGACCGAACCTGGTTGACACGCACCTCGCGGCAGCCGGTGAGAACGACGGCCGCCAGCAGGGCGGCGAGGAGGCGCCGCATCGGCCACCGCCATTCGACACTTTGCACCGAGGATACCCCGCCGGTGCGACGGAAGTCGGGTATCCTTCATCCGGGAGTACCGCCATGCTGATGCTTCTTCCGATCGTTTTCGCACTGGCCGCGAACGAGCCCGCACCTGCCGCGAGCAGCGCACCCGCGACCAACGGCGCGCCCTCGAGCACCACGACCACGGCCGCGCGACCGACGCCGCTCACCGAGATCGGCCGCGTCAAGGCGATCCCGGCCTGCGTGCCGATCGTCGCGCACGCGAACGGCGCGATCACGCAGGCGCTCGACAACGACCGGACGCTGGGGATCATCTCGGCGAACTTGCACCACACCGACTTCGACAAGCTGAACTGGCTGCAGCGCCGCAACGCGATCGAAGCGCTGCTGCGGCAGGCGGAGGCGATGCGCGTCGCGTCGTCCGCCGGTGACGCGGAGGTCAAGAAGCTGCGCGAGTACGCGAAGGTCTCGCCCGATCCGAAGCGCCAGCAGGAGCTCAAGACGTTCGCCGACGCGCTCGGCGGCGCGCTCTACCGGCAGAAGAAAGCCGCGGTCGAGTTCATGCGCGACATCGCGATCATGCGCGGGCGCGAGGACGCGGCCGAAGCGCGCGACATGATGGCCGCGGACAACCCGCATCCGATCGTCAAGGACGCCCTCGCCGCCTCGCAGGTGCCGCTGACCGGCGGGCCCGCCGCCGCCGTGCTCCCGGTTCCGCCCCTGACGTACAACAAGCAGCTGCAGTACCTGGGTGACACGCTGGACGGCCTCAACGCCGGCATCCAGACCGACGAAGGGATCGCGGCCGACCACAGCATCGCCGCGACGTCGGGGTGCTGACGACCTGAGTCGTTTCACCCGGGTCCTTCACGAGGTACGGTACTGAGGATGTTCCGTGCCGTTTCCCCGGCGAAGTCGACGCTCTCGCGCGTCGACGGCGGCGTGCCCGTGCGCGCAAGCGGCCTTCGCGGCGTGCTGAGCGATTATTACGAGCTCGCGAAGCCGCGCATCATCTACCTGCTGCTGGTCACGACGCTGGCCGCGATGGTGATGGCCGCGCGCGGCGTCCCGCCGCTGCTCGTCACGCTGTGGACCCTGATCGGCGGCGCGCTCTCGGCCGCGTCGGCCGGCGCGATCAACTGCGTCTGGGACCGCGACATCGACCGCTTGATGACGCGCACGATGTTCAGGCCGGTCGCGCGCGGCTCGATCTCGCCGCGCGCCGCGCTGATCTTCGCCGCGCTCGCACAGCTCGCGGGCTTCGCGATTCTGTACCTGCTGGTGAACCCGCTCGCCGCGTGGCTCTCGCTCGCGGGCAACGTCTACTACGTCGTGATCTACACGATGTGGCTCAAGCGCGTGACGCCGTTGAACATCGTGATCGGCGGCGCGGCCGGCGCGGTTCCGCCGCTGGTCGGCTGGGCGGCGGTCACCGGTCATCTCGGCTCGCCGGCGTTCGCGCTCTTCGCGGTGATCTTCTTGTGGACGCCGCCGCATTTTTGGGCGCTCTCGCTGATGACGAAGACCGACTACGAAAAAGCCGGGGTCCCGATGCTTCCGAACGTCAAGGGGATCCCGCACACGAAGCGCGAGATCATGATCTACTCGCTGGTGCTGGTCGGCGTCTCGCTCGCGTTCTTCCCGCTGCACGTGCTCGGCCCGTGCTACGGCGGCTGCGCGCTGATCCTCGGCGCGGTCTTCCTGTGGGACGCGTGGAAGGTGAGCGGCGACCCGACGAAGCGCTACGCGCGGGTGCTCTTCAAGTACTCGCTGCTGTACCTCGCGCTGATGTGCGCCGCGATGGTGCTCGACCGTATCGTCCGGTTCCCCCACGCGCTCTGATCCTGCGCCGATGACCGCCGCGGCGGCCGACACGACCGTCGCAGGACACCGGCTCGACCGCGGGACGGTGCCGCTGCTCGTCACGCTGGGGCTCGGCGTGTTCGCCGGCGCGCTCGATCTCGGCGTCCTTTCTCCGGCGCTGCCCGCGCTCGGCGTTACGTTCGGCGTGGGGCCGCGCGAGCTGGCGTGGGTGTTCACGCTGTACCTGCTCGCGAACGTCGTCGCGATCCCGGTGATGTCGAAGCTCGCCGACCGCTACGGCCGCCGGCCGATCTACATCCTGTGCGTGGCGGTTTTCGCGGCGGGCAGCGTGCTGGCGATCGCGGCGCCGTCGTTCACGGTATTCCTCATCGCGCGCGCGGTGCAGGCCACGGGCGCGGGCGGGATCTTCCCGGTCGCGACGGCCGCAATCGCGGACCGCGTCCCGGTGGAGCGGCGCGGCGCGGCGCTCGGACTCGTCGCGGCGACGTGGGGCCTCGCGGCGGTGATCGGCCCGGTGGCCGGCGGCCTGATCACGCACTTCATCTCGTGGCATTGGGTGTTCGCGATCAACGTGCCGCTCGCGGTCGTCGTGATCGCGCTCGCGCGCGTCCACGTCCCCGCGACGGTCGCGAACGCGCGCGGTCCGCTCGACGTCGCGGGGATCGTCACGCTCGCGACCGGCCTGCTCGCGACGATGTCGCTGCTCTCCCGGCTGTACGTCGTCGGCGGACGTGCGAACACCGCGCTGGCGTGGACGATGCTGGTCGTGGCGGTCGTCGCGTTCGGGCTGTTCGCGGTCGCGGAGCGCGGCGCCGAGCAGCCGGTGATCCCGCTCTCGTTCTTCCGCGACCGCCAGCTCATGGTGACGTACGCGCTCGAAGTGCTGATCGGCGCGCTGGAGGGCGCGCTCTTCTTCATCCCCGCGGCGCTCGTCGCGGCCGAGCACCTGACCTACGCCGCGGCCGGCGGCGTCGCTGCGCTCGGCGCGTTCTGCTTCGTGGCGGTGATCCCGCTCTCGGGTCGCGCGCTCGATGTCGTCGGCAGCCGCATCGTGCTCGCCTGCGGCGCCGCGCTCACCGCGCTCGGGATGCTGATCTTCGCGCTCGGCTTCGGGACGTTGTCGCTCGCGCTGCTCGCGATGATCGTCGCCGGCGTCGGGTTCGGCGCGCTCCTCGGCGCCCCGACGCGCTACATCATCACGAACCGCACCGCACCCGAGCAGCGCGCGAGCGCCGTCGGCATGCTCTCCGTCATGCTGATCGTCGGCCAGATCGTCGGCGGCTCGCTGGGCGGCGGCGTCGCCGAGTCGCACGGCGGCGTGGTGAACGGCTACCGCATCGCGTATCTCGTGTTCGCCGGCGTCGCCGCCGTCGCGACGCTGCTCACCGCGGCGCTCGCCTCGCGAACCGCCGAACGGGCGCGCGCGCGTTCGCAGCACTGAGGACCGGCGGATCGGGCGAAGCCCGAACGCGAAGGGTTCACCGAAGGTGAACCCAC
>DATHLN010000123.1:0-12219 GCA_035488115.1 Candidatus Limnocylindrales bacterium
TTCTTCTTCGTGATGCTCTCGATCGACCAGCCGCTGACGTTCGACCTCGCGCTCGCGGTCGAGCAGTCGAGCGACAACCCCGTCTACTACGTGCAGTACGGCCACGCGCGAATCGCCTCGGTCCTGCGCAAAGCGCGCGAGTCGCACGCCGAGCAGCTCGCCGCCGCCGAGCGCGGCGAGGCGCTCGACGCGCTGACCGATCCCGCGGAGCTCGCGCTCATCCGCCGTCTAGCCGAGTTCGGCCCGACCGTCGCCGGCGCCGCGCGCGCCCGCGCGCCCCACCGGCTGCCGAAGTACGCGCGCGAGGTCGCGGCCGACTTCCACCAGTTCTACGACGCCTGCCGCGTCCTGACCGAGGACCGCGCCACGTCGACCGCGCGCCTCGCCCTCGCGCTCGCGACGAAGACCGTCCTCGCCAAGACGCTCGAGCTGTGCGGCGTGATCGCGCCCGAGTCGATGTAGTGCGCGTCCTCGTCCTCGGCGGCACGGTCTTCCTGGGACGGCACGTCGTCGAGACGCTGCTCGCGCGCGGCCACGACGTGACGCTGTTCCACCGCGGGCAGCGCGGTCGCGAGCTGTTCCCCGACGTGGAGCGCGTGCTGGGCGACCGGGCGACCGACCTCGACCGGCTGCCGCGCGACGCGCGCTGGGACGCGGTCGTCGACACGTCGGCGTTTCTGCCGGGCGTCGTTGCGAAGAGCGCCGGACTGCTGCGCGACCGCGCGCGCCAGTATATCTTCGTCTCGAGCGTCTCGGTGTACGACGTCTCGCTGCCGGCCGTCGACGAGTCGAGCCCGACGCCGGAGCTCCCCGCGGACAAATCGCGCGAGGAATTCGACATCGAGCAGTACGGGCCGCTGAAGCTGCTTTGCGAGCGCGAGGCGCTGGCGGCGTTCGGACCGGATCGCACGCTGCTCGTGCGGCCGGGTTTGATCGTCGGGCCGCACGATCAGAGCGACCGCTTCACGTACTGGCCGCTGCGCTTCGCGCGCGGCGGCGACGTCGTCGTGCCGGACGATCCGGACGCGCCGGTGCAGTGGATCGACGTCCGCGATCTCGCCGCGTTCATCGCCGATGCGATCGAGCGCGGCACGAGCGGCACGGTGAACGCGGTCGGCCCGCGCGAGCCCGCGACGCTGCGCGAGCTGCTCGAGGCGTGCGCAGCGGCGAGCACGGCCCCGTCGCGCATGGTGCCGATCGACGGCGCGACGCTGAAGCGCGAGCACGTCGAGGGCTGGAGCGATCTCCCGGTCTGGGTGCCGAGCGGCGAGGGGTTCGACGGGATCTCGCGCGTCTCGACCGCGCACGCGGTCGCGCTCGGTATGCGCTACCGCCCGCTCGCGCAGACGGTCGCCGACACGCTGCGCTGGGCGCAGAACGAACGCGGCGATGCACCGCTCAAAGCGGGTCTCACGCCGGAGCGCGAAGCCGAGATGCTCGCGCTCAGCCGAGATCGAGCGCCTTCGTCATCATCCGCCGCTCGGTGAGGTATCCCGCGCGCTCGTAGAGCGCGCGAGCCGGAGCGTTGTCCTCGGTCACCATCAGGCTGACGTACTTCAGCCCGTGTGTGCGCGCGCGCGCGTCGGCGGCGTCCAGCATCGCGCGGCCCGCGCCGCGCCCGCGCGCGAACGGCTCGACTGCCGTGTACGCGACGAACGCCTGATCGGTCAGCGTCACCTCGTCGGGCACGTCGTAGAGCAACAGCAGGAACCCCACGCGCTCGCCGTTCTCCTCGGCGATCAGGAGATCGTGGCGGCGGCCGTAGACGAACTCCGCCAGCCGCTCGAACGAGTGGATCACGTCGTCGTACTTCGCGATCCGCACCGCCGAGACGCTCGAGGTCGCAATCCGCCGCCCCAGATCGAGCACGAACTCACGGTCCGCCTTGTCGCCGAGGCGCACCGTCACCGTCGCGTTCACGCCGCGGCCGTGACGAGCGAGCCGAGCGCTTCGATCACCAGGGCGTTCTGCTCCGACGTGCCGATCGTGATGCGCAGCCGCCCCGGCATCCCGAGCGCGTCGCCGCTGCGCGTCACGATTCCGCGCCGCAGCATCGCCTCGTACGCCTCGCTCGCCGTCCCGGGGACCGCGACGGCGACGAAGTTCGCCGCCGACGGATACGCGTGCAGCCCTAGCTTCTCGAACGCGGGGAAAAGGTACGCCTTCCCTGCCTCGTTCGTCGCGAGCGAGCGCCGCACGAACTCGTCGTCGTCCAGCGCGGCGAGCGCGGCGACCGCGGCCGGACGCGAGACGTTGAACGGCAGCCGGACGCGCTGCGCGTACGCGAGCAGCTCGGGATCGCCGAGCGCGTACCCGAACCGCAGCGAGGCGAGCCCGAAGAGCTTCGAGTGCGTGCGCAGCACGATCGTCGCCGGCCGCGACCTCACGTAGTCGGTTCCCTCGACGGAACCGGGCGGCATGTACTCGCGATACGCCTGGTCGACGATGAGGATCATGTTCGGCGGCAGCGCGCGCGCGAAGCGGTCGAACGCCTCGCGCTCGACGCGCGTGGAAGTCGGGTTGTTCGGGTCGACCACGACGGCGATCTTCGTGCGCGGCGTCAGCGCGGCGAGCATCGCATCGAGATCGTGCACGCCGTCGCGCAGCGGCACGCGCACCGGCCGCGCCCCGAACAGCACGGTGTCCTTCGGGAACAGCGAGAACGTCGGCTCGCCCATCACGACCTCGTCGCCGGTCGTCAGGTAGGCGCTGAACAGCGTGCGGACGACGTCGTTCGAGCCGTGGCCGACGAGCACGTGCTCGACGCCGAGCCCGTACGGTTCGGCCAAGCGACGGCGCAGCTCGAGATGGTCGTCGTCGACGTAGATCTGCAGATCGCCCATCTCGCGCAAGGCCGCCGCCGCTTTCGGCGAGGTCCCGAGCGGGTTTTCGTTCGACGACAGCTTCACGAAGCGCTCGAGCCCGTACTTCTTCCGCGCCTGCGACACCGTCGTGCCGGGCGTATATGGCTTCATCGAAGCGACCTCGGGCCGCACGAGCCTCGTATAATCCACGGGGCGCGCTACTTCGTGCCCAAGAAACGTGACCCCGGTTCGGTGATCGGCTCGCCCGCCGCGCACTGCGGACAGTCCGCCGGATCGTGCGACTCGATCGGAAGGTCGAGCAGCGCCGTCGTCGGGACGCCGAAGTCGACCGGTGCGCGGCGCACGATCACGCCGGCCCCCGCGACCTGCGCGCCGCGCGCGCGAATGAGGTCGAGCACCTCGCGCACCGAACCGCCGGTCGTCACGACGTCCTCGACGACGAACGCGCGGTCGCCGGGCCCGAGCGCGAAGCCGCGCCGCAGCGCCGGGACGCCCTGCTCTTTCTCGACGAAGATCCCGAGCGTGCCCAGCTGACGCGCCGTCTCGTAGCCGAGGACGATCCCGCCGACCGCGGCGCTCACGACGACCGTCGGCGCGTACCGCCGCGCGGCATCCGCGAGCGCGCGCGCGACGCGCTCGACGAGCACCGGGTCCTCGAGGATGCGGAACTTCTGCACGAACAGGTTCGAGTGCCGGCCCGACGAGAGCCGGAAATGCCCGCTCAGGATCGCGCCGCGCCGCTCGAGCTCGCGCAGCAGATCGGTCGCGGTCGCGCCGGTCATCCTTGCAGCTCCGCCAGGATCGCGCGCGCGGCGGAGAGCGGATCGGCGTCGCCGGTGATCGGGCGCCCGACGACCGCGTAGTCGGCGCCGGCCTCGCGCGCGTCGCGCGGCGTCGCGGCGCGCTTCTGATCGCCGTGCGCGCTCCCGGCCGGACGGATCCCGGGGCAGAACGTCTCGAACTCGATCCCGAAGTACGACTTGAGGTCCGGCGCCTCGCGCACGCTGCACACCACCCCTTTGCAGCGCGCGTCGCGCGCGAGCGCCGCGAGCCGGATCGCGTTCTCTCCGGGCCCGCCGGCCAGTCCCAGCTCGCCCAGCTCCTCGGCGCCGATGCTCGTCAGCACCGTGACCGCGAAGATCCCGGGCGGCTCGATCCCGAGCTCCGCCGCGCGCTCCTCGGCGGCACCGACCGCCGCTTCCAGCATCGCGGCGCCGCCGAGCGCGTGCACCGTCATCAGCCGCACCCCCGGCCGCACCACCGCGTGGACCGCCGCCTCGACCGTTCGCGGGATGTCGTGCAGCTTCAGATCGAGCGCGTAGCCGGCGTCGTGGGAAGCGAGCGCCTCGCGAACCTCGTCGCCGTAGCCGTAGAACGCCTCGTACCCGATCTTGAAGAGGATGCCCAGCGGCGCCAGTTCCGCGATCAGCGCCGCGGCACGGGCAGGCGAGGGGACGTCGAGCGCGACGACGAGGCGCGGTAAAGGCATCTTTTCGTCCTTCGCTCACCCGATATCAAGAACTTCGCGGCGCTGCCGAACGTATAGAATACACGGCGCCGGGGAACGGCGTCGCCGGAAAGGAGAACGAGATGCCCGGTATCATGGTCTTCAAGACGCTAGCCGACGCGCTCAGAGCGGGCTACCACGTCTACGACCGCACCGACCACGGCTATCTCGTTCGCACGCGTACCGCTTCCGGTTGGGCCATGGCGATCGTGACCTGCCGCTAACGGCTCCGCACGCGAACGGAGTCTCGGTCAAAACGAGAGGGACGGGGCCAAGGCCCCGTCCTTTTTCATTGGCGCACGTCCGGCGGCGGGACGGGCTTCGAGAGCTCCTCGAAGCGCGCTCGGCCCGGTTGGTCGGCCCACGGCGGCGGCGCGCCGCTCGAGCCGTAGCCGGGTCCCGGCGGCGGCGCGCCCGGGCCGGGCGGCGGCTGCGGCGGCGGGATGAAGGTCGTCTGCGGCATGACGCCGGGGAGCTGCGCGCCGGAGAGCACGGCGATGATGATCTGCGCGATCCCGACGAACATCGGAACCAGTCCGCCGAGGATGATCGGGTTGCCGCGGAACCCGCCGAACGCCCAGCCGATCCCGAGCGTGATGCCGAACCCGATCAGCGCGACGCGGATCCCCTTGTAGAGCGCGCGCTGCGGGTCGTCATCGGACGAAGGCGTCCATTGCGGCGGCGGCACGGGCTGCTGCGCCCACGTCGTCTGCTGCGCGGCGCCCGGCGGCGGCCACGGCGCGCCGGAGCGTTTCCACGCCTTGTACGCGGTCTTGTCGAACGTCGGCGGCGGGACGATCCCCCGGCGCAGCATCTCCATCCGCTCCTGGTGGCGGAACACGATCGAGACGACCCAGCCGCCGACCGGCAGACCGATCGTGACGAGGATCGCGACGAGCGCGACGGCGTTGTTCTCCTGCATCGCTCAGACGTTCGCTCCGTGAGTGAGAATGATCGGGCCGCTCGCCGTCCGCAGCTCGAAGTGCCCGCGTCCCGAGCCGAGCTGCACGGTTGCATTGGAGTCATCACCCGACGTCTTGTCGAGTCCGGAGACCTCGACGCTGTCGTCGTCGGTGTGCGCGTTCACCGTCGCGTCGCTGTTGCCCGTGAACGAAACTTGGATGCGGCCGTCGCTCGTCCGGAACGCGCCGTTCACGGCGCGCACGTCGACGCCGACGATCCGGCCCGAGCCGCTGCTGGCGTCGATCCGGTCCGCGCCGACACGCGTGAGATAGATACGTCCGTCGCTGGTATTCGCCACGATGTCGTTCGCCTGGACGTCCGTCATGGTGATCCGGCCGCTCGCGGTGCTCACGTCGACGTCGCCGCGCTGATCGGTGATGTAGATGCGGCCGTCGGGGATCCGCGCGACCAGTTTCCCGCGCAACCCCTTGGTCGTCGTTTGGGCGGCGCTCGCGACCTCGATGCGCGCCGCTGCCGGAACGACCACGCGGATCTCTCGCCAATAGCTGCCGATGACGGCGTGCCTGACGTCTTCGCCCGACGTGGCGATACGCACGCCGTCTGCTGTTTGCTGCGCGCTCATCGCCGAACTTTCACCGGCGACCCAACCGGTGCTGCGGCGTGTCTCCGAGATCTGAACGCTCGGGACGTTCGCGGCTTCGACCATGAGCGGGACGTCGTGGACGTCGATCACCACATGCGGCTCGGCCCCGGTGACGAAGGTGCGCGCGAAGAACGGCGCCGAGACGACGTTGTCGCCGGGGAGGTTCCAACCTGCGACCGGCGGGGAGGGCGGGCCGGCGTCGCCGGCGATCGCGCGGGCGGCGGCGCCGACGATCACGAGCTCGACGACGACCAAGGCGCCGATGAGGGTCGAGCGGGAAATCATGCCCCATGTACGACCGGCCGCGCGCGGTGTTTCGGGGCCGTCCTCCCGCTCGGCGGGCGAGCGCACGAAACCGGGGCTCCCCTCGCGCGTACATGGGGGCACCATGGGAGCTGCCCTCGCGGTGGAACCGCCGCTAGCGGCGCCGGTCGTCGACGACCAGGCGCTGATCGCGGCTACCCTCGCGGGACGCGGCGAAGCGTTCGGGGAGCTCGTCACGCGCTACGAGCGTGCGGTGTACCATCTGGCCGTCCGCACGCTGCACGACCGCACCGAGGCGGAGGACGCCACCCAGGAGGCGTTTCTCAAGGCCTACCGCGCGCTGGCCTCGTTCCGGCCCGGCGCGAAGTTCTCGACCTGGATCTTCACCATCTGCTACCGCGGCTGCTGCGACCGCCTCGCCAGGCGCAAGCGCTTCAGCGGCGACGAGCTCCCCGACCGCGCCGACCCGGCGGCCGGCCCCGAGCTCCTCGCCGAGCGCAGCGACGAGGCGGCCCGGCTGCGGGCCGCGATCGACGCCCTCCCGGAGAAATACCGGGCGGTCATCACGCTGTACCACCTCCAAGGGAAGCAGTACGAGGAAATTGCAACCGTGTTAAATCTTCCGCTCGGAACGGTGAAAACGCACCTGTTTAGGGCGAAAGAACAGCTCCGGAAGGTTCTGAGCGTATGAGCTACCACGACGACGATCTCGACCGCGCACTGGCCGCGCTTCCGCTGGAAGAGCCGCCCGCGGGGCTCCACGCCCGGATCATGGCCGCCACGGTCCACCGGCCGGCGCCGCTCGTGCGGAGCTGGGAGGTCTGGCTGGTCGGGACGCTGGTCGCCGTCGCCGCCTGGCTGGTCTGGACGTTCCTCACCACGCCGCATGCCGTCGAGCGCGTGCTCGCCACGCTCTCGTCGGCGACCGATGCCGTCGGTGCCGGCTCGGAGTGGACGATGCTGTGGCTCGCCGTCGGCATCAGCGCGGCCTGGTGGCTTTCGCAGCTCAGCGTCCCGCGCACCGCGCGCCGCGACATTCGGGTGAGGTGAGCGCGAACCCGAGCCCGGCGCTCCCCGAGGAGCGCCGCAAGTACAAGATCCTGCTGGTCGAGGACGACCCGCAGATCATCCGCGTGCTCAAGCTCGAGCTCGAGCACGAAGGCTACGAGGTCGACACCGCCTCGGACGGGCTCTCGGGGCTCGAGAAGGCACTCAAGGAGCCAGACCTCGTCGTCCTCGACTTGATGCTGCCGAAGCTCGACGGGCTCGAGCTGGCCTCGCGCGTCCGCGCGAAGTCGCGCGTCCCGATCATCATGCTCACGGCGAAGGACCGCATCCCCGACCGCGTCGCCGGCCTCGACCGCGGCGCCGACGACTACGTCGTCAAGCCGTTCTCGATCGAGGAGCTGCTGGCGCGGATCCGCGCGCGGCTGCGCGACCGCGACCCGCACGAGAACGTGCTGACCGCGAAGGATCTCCTGATGGACCGCGACCGCCACGAGGTGACGCGCGGCGGCAAGCAGATCCACCTGACGGCCAAAGAGTACGCGCTGCTCGAGTACCTCTTGCTGCACCGCAACAAGGTGCACTCGCGCGACGAGCTCTTCAACGGTGTGTGGGGGAGCGATTTCCTCGGCGACTCGAACCTGATCGACGTCTACATCCGCTACCTGCGCGGCAAGATCGACGACGACTTCGAAGCGAAGCTGATCCAGACCGTGCGCGGCGTGGGATACGCCCTCAAAGATTAACAGCCTTCGCACGCGGATCGCGGCGCTCTACGCCGCGCTGATCGTCATCGTGATCGCGCTGGGCGCGGTCGCGATCGACTTCGCGCTCAAGCAGGTGCTGATCGACCAGACGAAGCTCGCGCTCGCGCAGACCGCCGAGGATTTCAAGAACAACGCGGTCGAGGCGACGTCGTTCGCGTTCGGCGACGCCGCGCCGATCGCGCTGGTCCTCTCGAACCGCGCGACGCTCGACCACTGGGCCGCCGGGCACCAGTACATCCAGATCGACACGCCGCGCGGCCAGATCCTCGGGAAGAGCTCGAACTTGGGCGGCTTCGCGTTCCCGCCGTTCCAGCCGCACGGCAGCGATCGTTCGGTCGAGGAGATCCGCACCGGCGGCGATCGGCCCGCGGCCATGCTGGTGCTGGACCGCGTCTTGTTCGACGCGGAGCAGCGGCCGATCGCGGTGATCCACGTCGGCGAGCGGCTCGACATCGTCGACCAATTGCTCGGCCGCGCGCGGAACATCCTGATCGGGATCACGATCGTCGCGATGATCGCGATCGTGATCGCGTCGTACTGGATCGCGCGCTCGGCGATCGACCCGATCGAGCGGCTGACGAGCGCGGTCGCGGAGATCGGCTCCGAACGGCTCGACCGGCGGCTGCACTGGCACCGTGACGACGAGGTCGGGCGGCTGGCGGACGCGTTCGACGCGATGCTCGACCGCCTGCAGTCGGCGTTCGCGCGCGAGCGCCAGTTCATCAGCGACGCCTCGCACGAATTGCGCACGCCGCTCACGGTGATCAACGCGAACGCCCAGATGCTGCAGCGCTGGGGCGACCGCGATCCCGAGATCACGCGCGCGTCGCTGCAGGCGATCAGCGAGGAGAGCGGGCGGCTCGCCGGGATGGTCTCGGGGATGCTGACGCTCGCGAAGGCCGAGGCCGGCGACGCGATCCCGAAGGAGCCGCTCGTCCTGGAGCGGCTCGTCGACGACGTCGTCGCGCACGCGCACGATCGCGCCGCGGCGAAAGGGCTCGAGCTCGCAGCGCACCATCCGGAGAACGCGAGCACCATCGTCGTCGGCGACGCCGGGCTGCTGCGGCAGCTGCTGAACAACCTGCTCGACAACGCGCTGAAGTTCACCGAGCACGGCGCGGTCGACGTGACCGTCCGCCGCGAGAACGGCCGCGCGCTCGTCGACGTCGCCGACACCGGGCCGGGGATCGGCGAGGGCTCGCCGGACCGGTTGTTCGACCGCTTCTTCCGCGGCGACCCCTCGCACGCGCGCGCGGTCGAGGGGACGGGGCTCGGCCTGGCGATCGTCCGGAGCATCGCGCGCATCCACGGCGGTACGGTGCAGGCGGGCACGCGTCCCGAGGGCGGCTCGGTCTTTCGGGTTGCCTTGCCGGCCGAACCGGAATCCCTCACCGGCGGCCAATGACGGGCGCCGGGCGCCCGGCGTACGATGGCGCCGTGGACGTGTTCCGATACCGAGCCTTGCGGTGGATCACCGCGGGGCTGGGTGTGCTGGTCCTGTGCATCGCGGCGGTCGTCGGGCCGGCCCGCGCGGGATCCAACGCGCTCGACGTCGGCGACCAAGCGGTCGTCAACCTGGTCGTGCGCGGGCGCGGCAACGAGATCACGATCCGCACGTGGGACCGCGGCAGCGTCCAGATCGAGTACGCCGACGAGAACGCGCCGGTCGTCGGCCGCAATGTCGCAAACTTCGGAATGCGCGGGCTCGTGCAGCAGATCCCGCCGCAGCTCTACGCGCTGCACGATCGCGAGGGGCTGCCCAGCGCTGCCGGTGCGCTCGCGCCCGAGGAATTTCCGTACGCCGGGTTCCGCGGCGGCTCGCACGACGTCGTGCGGATCGACGCGCCCGAGAACTCGCGTCTCATCGTGACGGTCCCGGCGAGCACCGGGATCCTCGCGCTGCGCGCCGGCGGTTCGCAGACGACCGTCGAGGGCTACCGCGGCGCGAACTTGTTCGTGATGCAGAACCAGGGGCGCGTGCAGGTCATGAACGCCGCGACGACGGCGTTCGTGCAGGTCAACCACGGCGTGGTCTACGCGGCCGACAGCACCTTCGACCGGCTGCGCGTCCGCGGCATCACCGCGCACGACGTCTTCGAGCGCTGCCGCAGCAAGCAGATCGAAGCGACCAGCGTCTTCGGATCGATCGTGTACGACGGCGGCTCGTTCGATCCGGGGCTCGCGCGCTTCGAGTCGCAGACCGGCAGCATCGCGCTGGGCGTCACCTCGGCGGCGCAGCTGAACGGGCGTTCCGGCGAAGGACACGTCTACACGATGTTCGACCGCCGCGCCGGCGCGAACGTCGAGCAGCACGCCGACGGCGAGGCGGTCGCGACGGTGGGCGGCGGCGGGCCGCTGGTGAGCGCGATCAGCACGCGCGGAAACGTCTACTTCTACGACGGCTCGCTGCTGAGCCGGCGCAGCGTCGCCGGTGAATGGCGCACGGTGAACCAGCTGTTCAACACGCACCGCCGCGCTGCAAGCGCGCCGGCGCCCGCGAAAGTACGGCGCCCGGGCGCGTTCGGCGCCGGCGGACGCCTGCGGCACTAAAGCAAGAATTTCCGCAGCAGCGCGACGTCGAGCTTGAACGTGTGCTGCGGGATCACCGCTTCGAGGACGTAGCCGCAGGCGGTGAAGAACCGCTGCGCCGCATTGTCGTGGAACACCGCGACGGTCATCTTGTGGCAGTTGTAGTAGTTCGAGAGCTCCTCCGCGCGCGCGAGCAAGAGCCGTCCGGCGCCGCGCCGCCGCTGCGCCGGAACGACGTAGAGCGCTTCGACGTGGCCGAGCGAGGCGGCGATTCGCAGCCGCAGCGCGCCGGCGATCTCGTCGCCGTCGCGCACGATCACGTCGTGCGTCTGCTCGTGCCAGACGACGCGGAAGTTCCACAGCTCGGTGCGCCAGTCGCGGTCGTGCGATTTCCAGAACGCGTCGGTCGCGCCGGGCTGCGCGACCTCGATCTCAAGCGGCATCGTAGACCCAGCCGTCGTACGCGGCGAACGTCTTGACGCCGGTCGCGTCCTCGAGCTCGTAGGCGAGCCGCTTCGGATCGCGCTCGAGCATGCGCGTGCCGAAGTGCGTCATGATGGCGGCGCCGGGCCGAATCCCTTCGATCAGCGCGCGCGCATCGTCGTAGGTCAGGTGGTCGACGTCCATCGAGTCGCGGTAGCGCAGCACGTTCATCACCAGCACGTCGGGCGACTGCGCGCGATAGTCTTCGACGATCGCGTCGAAGTAGCGCGTGCACGGCAGGTACGAGACCGTCGTCTCGGCGGCGCGGAAGTGCAGGCCGTACGCCTCGACCGGATGCTGCAGGCGCAGCGAGGCGCGCAGCTGGACGGTGCCGACCTCGAACGGCCCGCCGTGCGCTTCGACGACCCACTCGCGCGGGACGAACCGGCGCGCGTACGGGAAGACGACCGGCTGCATCGACTCCTCGAGCGCGTCGCGCGGTGCGCAGAGCGCGCCGCGCGGCCGCCAGCCGCCTTGGCACATCGCCTCGATCATCGCGTTGACGTCGCCGCTGTGGTCCAAGTGCTTGTGCGAGACGACGATCGCGTCGAGGGTCGCGGGGTCGCACGGCGGGAGCTGGCTCAGCGCGCGGACGAGCGCGCCCGGCCCCGGGTCGACCTGGATGTTCGTCCCGTCGGCCTGCAGCCAGAACCCGCCGGACGAGCGGATCTGTTTGGCGACGACCCAGCGCGCGCCGCCGGTACCGAGGAATCGCAGCGAGACCACTCGCGCGGGTTCGCAAAGCGGCAGCGTCCGTCCCGCGATTCGGGTGCCCCGTCCGCGTCGGCGCCGGCGGAGGCGGCTGATCGCACGATGCGCCTCGGCCGGCAAAGGACCGCTTCGCACGGCCATGCAAGCAAGTCAGGCGATCAGCGTGGAGGCGCAACCATGGCACATGACGTGTTCATCTGCCATTCCGACAGCGACGCGGCCCTGGCGGCCACGGTCTGCGACGCGCTCGAACATGCCGGCATCACGTGCTGGGTCGCTCCGCGCGACGTCGCCCCCGGCGCGCGCTATGCGGGCCAATTGACCGCGGCAATCGAGACCAGCCGGCTGGTGCTGCTGATCCTGTCCGCGAAAGCGATCGCGTCGCACTGGGTGCTCAGCGAGATCGAGATCGCGACGAACCGCCGCATCCCGATCCTTCCGTTCCGGATCGAAGACGTCGCGCCCACCGGCGACATGGAGATCTACATTCGCGCGCTGCAGTGGTTCGACGCCATCACGCCGCCGATCGAGGCCCGCGTCGGCGCGCTGGTCGACTGCGTC
>DATHLN010000124.1:0-15896 GCA_035488115.1 Candidatus Limnocylindrales bacterium
CGACCGCCTCCGGCAATCCGACCTCGAGCGCAGCGCGCGCGAGGAGCACGAGCCGTACCGACTCGGGGATGTGACGCGCGAGACTCGCCGCGAACGCGGCGAACGAGGCGCCGAGCACGTGCGCATCGTCGACGACGATGCGCAGCGGCGCTTCGATGTGCTTCAGCTCGTCGGCGAACGCCGCGCCGAGCCGCTCGGGCTCCGCGCCCTGCTCCGCGAGCGCGAGCGTCAGCCGTCCGGCGTCGGGCCGCACCGTGCGCACCCGCGCGAGCAGCGCCGGAACGAACGCGCCGGCCTCCCACGGCTGTGCGTCGTACCACGCGAGGTCGGTTTCACCAGCGAGCGCCGCCCGGACGCCGGTCGTCTTCCCGTAGCCCGCCGGCGCCTGCACAAGGACCAGCGCCGCGTCGCGAAGCGCGCGCTCGAGCGCCTCGGAGACGATCAACCGTCTTCGCGCTCCAGCGCGTCGCGCTCGCGCTCGGCGCGGGTGCCGCGACGCGGCTTCGGCTCCATCGGCCCGGCGCCGCTCTTCTGGCGCACGGCGAGCCACTGCTCCGCGCCCAGCCGCCCGAGCGCGGGCGGTGTCTCGTCCTTCTCCTTCGCTTTCGCCATCGTCGTGCTCCGGGAGTCCCCTTCGTCCCGCGCCGCGAAGCGTCCCACGATGCCGATCATCGAGACGCGCGACCTGCGCAAGGTGTTCCGGTCGCTCGTCCGCCGGCCCGGCGTCGCCGGGACGCTGCGCACGCTCTTCTCACGCGATTACGAGGACAAGGTCGCGGTCGAAGGGATCACGATGGCGCTCGACGAGGGCGAGCTGGTCGGCTACATCGGCCCGAACGGCGCCGGCAAGTCGACGACGATCAAGATGCTCACCGGGATCCTGGTGCCGACATCGGGCAATGTGCGCGTCGCGGGCCTGGTGCCGTGGGAACAGCGCAAGCGCAACGCGCGCAACATCGGCGTCGTCTTCGGCCAGCGCTCGCAGCTGTACTGGGATCTGCCGCTGATCGAGTCGTTCGAGCTGCTGCGCGCGATCTACGGGATCAAGCCCGACCGCTACAAGGCGAACCTCGACCACTTCACCGAGATCCTGGAGCTCGATCCGTTTCTGCGCACGCCGGTGCGCCAGCTCTCGCTCGGCCAGCGGATGCGCGGCGACTTCGCGGCCGCGATGCTGCACGACCCGCGCGTAGTCTTCCTCGACGAGCCGACGATCGGGCTCGACATCGTGGCGAAAGAAGCGATCCGCGAGTTCGTCGCGCGCGTCAACCGCGAGCGCGGGACGACCTTCATCCTCACGACCCACGACCTCGCCGACGTCGAGCGGCTCTGCCGCCGCATCGTCCTGATCGACCGCGGGACGCTGGTCTACGACGGCGAGATCGACGTTTTGCGCGACCGCTACGGGACGCACCGCACGCTCGTGGTGACGCTCGCCGAACGGGTCGACGCACTCGAGGTCGACGGCGCCGAGACCGAGTCACACGAAGGGGACGTGTGGCGGCTGCGCTTCGACCGCCGCCACGTCTCGGCCGAGGTCGTGATCCGCCGCGTCGCCGACCGCTATTGCGTGAGCGACCTCTCCATCGAAGAGCCTGAGCTCGAGTCGATCATCCGCCGCATCTATCTCGAAGGCTACACGCCCGAGGACGCGGCGGCCGATGCCGGCGTCACGGGACGCGCGTGATCAGTTGCTCGTGCGCCGTGACGCCGAGATTTCCGGGCGAGGACTGGTGCTCCGCGCCGTCGCTGTGATAGATCAGGACGAGCTGCGCGCCGCTCGGGATCGGGTTCGGCGAGTCGACCGCGATGAGGCCGTTGCCGTCGCGGTCGGCCAGGAACGAGTTCGATGCGCCGACGATGTCGACCGGGGTCAGCACGACGCCGACCCGCCCGGCGAGCTGGCGGATGAACAGGCTGTAGCGCCCGCCCGCGATCAGCCCCTTGAACGCCGCGCGCACGCGGACGCCGCCGCCTTGCATCAGCGGCTGGAAGTCGGCCTCGCCGCTCGCCGAGCGCCAGTCGGCGATCGAGACCTTCAGCGCGTCACCGTGCGCGTTGGCGAGCTGCGCGCTCGGCGGGTCGTTGTCCGTCGGCGGCCGGAGCCCGGCATCGTGCATCCCGCCGGCGCTCGCGTCGCCCTGCGCGGGCGCGGCGGAGTCGCGGACGAAGACCTGCGCGGGCTGCGCGGTCGTTTGCGCGCTCACCGGCTGGAAGGCCACCCCGAGGAGCGCGAGAGCAACGGCTGCTAGCATATGTCCATAGTACGAAGCGAGCCCGCCCCGCGTTCCATGGGCGAGATCCTCGCGCCCTATGTCGCGTTCGCGGCGAAGGCGTTCTCGCGCGAGGCGACCTACCGGATGGAGGTCTTCACCAACGTCGCCTCGCTGCTCGTGCGGCTGTACCTGATGAAGACCGTGTGGACTGCGCTGTACGCGCAGAACGCGGCGCCGGCGGGGGTCCCGCTGCACGCGGTGATCACCTACACGACGGTCGCGCTGCTGATGTCGCTCGTCCTCGAGATCGACGGGACGCGCGCGATCCGCGACAAGATCCGCGAGGGGACGATCGCGACCGACCTGATGAAGCCGATCAGTCTGCCGCTGTACTTCTTCAGCGACGGCGTCGGGATGACGCTGCTGCACGCGGTGCTGATCGTCCCGGCGCTGATCGCCTCGCTGCTGATCGTGCACGTCGACGTCCCGCCGCCGCACGTCCTCGCCGCGTTCGCGCTGAGCTTCCTGCTCGGCTATCTGGTCAACTTCTTGCTGAACTTCCTGATGAACTGCGTCGCGTTCTGGACGCTGGAGACGTTCGCGATCCAGCTGATGGTGCGCTGGGTCAGCGATCTGCTGAGTGGCCAGATCGTCCCGCTGATCTTCTTCCCCGGCGTGCTGCAGAAGGTCGTGCTCGCGCTGCCGTTCGCGGCGATCTACTCGACACCGCTGCTGATCTACCTCGGGACGATCCCGCCGTCGGGGTATCTCGCCGCGATGGCGGCCCAGGTCGGGTGGGGCGCGGCCTTCGCGCTGCTCTCCGCGCTGGTGTGGCGGGCGGCGCAGACCCGGGTCGTGGTGCAGGGCGGCTGAGCCCGGCCGGACGAAAAACGCGGTTGCACGGCGCCGTCCCGGGCTTGAAGACGGCGCCGTGCTGCCCTTGTTCGGTCCCTGCCCCCCGGCCAGGACGAACGCGGAGTCCGCACTCGAACGCTACGACGGCCCGCGTACGGCGCGCTTACCCGCACGGACCCGTAGTCTTACGAAGCGCTTACGGCCGCGCCCCGCGGTGGTTCATCGGGGCTACTTGCCGTGCTTCGTGGTCAGCTGGATCCGCGTGGTCCCGGGCGGCATGTCGCTGGTGACCGCGATGTTCTGGTCACCGTCGGGGTGCTCGTCGACGAACGTCCCGATCGTCTTGCCGTTCGTCGTGAGGATCGCAGCCTTGAATGAGGCTGGCAGATGGGCTTTGTACCAGTCGGAGACCTTCTTCGCGTCGTCCTTCGTCTCGTAGAACTGCATCGACAAGGAGCCCGTCCCGGTCGTCGCGGCGATGGACTGCTCCTTGCTCGCCGTCGCGCCGGGATAGACCGGCAGCGTTATGTAGCCGCCGGAGCCGGCGCCGTTCGACCCGCTGCCCGTGGTGGCGGTGGTGGTGCCGCTGGTCACCGTCGTGCCGGCGGAGCCCGAGGACGCCGTCGGCGCCGCGCTCGGCGAGAGCTCGGGGGCCGGTGTCCCTGCATCGGGCGCGGCGGTGGAGTCCCCGGACGCGCCCGCGTCCGCGGCAGGCGTTGCGCCGGCGTCGGCGGCGGCCTGCGTGGTGGTCGTATCGGAGCTCGTCGTCTGGTCGGTCTTCTTCGCGCACCCGGTCAGCAGCAGCGCCGCGCAGAGCGCCGCCACACCGGCGAGACGGAGAGGAGTGGTCATCGGCTACCTCGTGTGACGGAGTTGGTTCGCGCGGGCTTCGGCCACGAGCGCGACGACCCTCGGAGCGGTCGGCACCTCGCCCGTCGCGAACCTGCGCGGCGGAGGCTTTGATGGACACGATCGACCGGCCGAGCCGGGCCACGCACGAGGTCGCGAACCAGCCGCCGCCGCTCGCCGGCTACGACGTCGCCGCGCGCGACGCGGCGCTGCTCGAAGGCGTGCGCCGTGAGAACGCCGGGTGGGATCTCGACGGTCTGCACGAGCTCGGCACGCTGGCCGGCTCGGACGAAGCGATCGCGTGGGGCTTCGAGGCGAACCGCCATCCGCCGGAGCTCCGCACCCACGACCGCTTCGGCAACCGCATCGACGAGGTCGCGTTCCACCCGAGCTGGCACGCGCTGATGAACGTCGCCGTCTCGCACGGGCTCCACGGCGCGCCGTGGCGCGAGCCGCGCGAGGGCGCGCACGTCGCGCGCGCGGCTCGCTTCTACGTGTGGTCCCAGGCCGAGTCCGGCCACGGCTGCCCGATCTCGATGACGTACGCCGCCGTCCCGGTGCTGCGGCGCCGTCCCGATCTCGCCGCGCTGTTCGAGCCGGTCCTGACCTCGACCACGTACGAGCCGGCGCTGAAACCGTTGCGTGAAAAGGCGGGCGCGCTGTGCGGGATGGCGATGACGGAGAAGCAAGGCGGCTCCGACGTGCGCGCCAACACGACGCGCGCCGAGCCGTTCGACGGCGACACGTACGCGCTGACCGGGCACAAGTGGTTCTGCTCGGCGCCGATGTCCGACGCGTTCCTCATCCTCGCGCAGGCGCCGGGCGGGCTGACGTGCTTCTTCCTGCCGCGCGTCCTCCCCGACGGGACGCGCAATGCGTTACGCATCCAGCGCTTGAAAGACAAGCTCGGGAACCGCTCGAACGCGTCGAGCGAGATCGAGCTGGAGCACGCGCTCGCGCTGCGGATCGGCGACGAAGGCCGCGGCGTCGCGACGATCATGGAAATGGTCAACTACACGCGGCTCGACTGCGTCGCGGGGAGCGCGGCGCTGATGCGACAGGCGTTCGTGCAGGCGGCGCATCACGCGCGCCACCGCCGCGCGTTCGGCGCGCTGCTCGCCGACCAGCCGCTGATGCAGAACGTCCTCGCCGATCTCGCGCTCGAGTCGGAGGCGGCGACCACGCTGATGCTGCGGCTCGCCGGTGCCGTCGACCGCGCCCCGCACGACGCGCGCGAGGCCGCGTTCGCGCGCATCGGGATCGCGCTCGGGAAGTACTGGGTCTGCAAGCGCGCGATCGCGCACACGAGCGAAGCGATGGAGTGTCTCGGCGGAAACGGCTACGTCGAGGAGAGCATCATGCCGCGGCTCTACCGCGAAGCGCCCGTGAACTCGATCTGGGAAGGCTCCGGCAACGTGAACGCGCTCGACGTCTTGCGCGTGCTGCGCCGCCACCCCGATTCGCTGGAAGCATATTACGACGAGATCACCGTTTCGTCGGACGCGAAACTATGGCTGCACCGCGCCGCCGCGACGGTGCGCTCGTGGCTCCGCGGCGGCGACGCGGCGCAAGCCGGCGAGGCGGCGCAGGGCCGCAACGCGCGCGTCATCGTCGAGCTGATGGCGAAGACGCTGCAAGGCGCGCTGCTCGTGCGCTATGCCCCCGAGGCCGTCTCCGACGCCTTCTGCGCGGCGCGCCTCGGCGGCGAGGGCGGGCTCACCTTCGGAACGCTGCCCGCGCGCGCTGCGACGTCGGCGATCGTCGACCGCGGATGGCTGCCCGGTTAGGTCGCGCCGGGATCGCGCTGCGGCGCGGGTACAACGAGGATGCCATGCCTCGCCGGATCACCGTCGCCTTGCCGTTCGCCCGCGAAGCGTTCGCGGCGCTCGCCGTTCTCGCGCTCGTCCCGAGCGCAGGCTCGGCGCAGACCGCGACGCAAGTGAAGGCGGCGCAGCTCGCGACGCAGCACGCGAAAAACGTCACGTATCAGCTGCTCGACCGGAGCTCCGGGGTGAACCTCGGTACCGTCACCCTGCAGCGCATCGGCGCCACGCGCAGCCGCATTCGCGTCCAGCTCGCGAACCCCGCGCTGACCGAGCCGCGCGTCACGCTGCGCAGCGGCCGCGATTGCAACGAGCCGCGGATCGCGAACGCGCCGCGCTCGCCGATCTTGCTGAACCCGTTCACCGGCCGGACCTCGACGACGATCGTCAACCTGCCGCTGACGAACCTGCAGTCGGGGAACTACTTGGTCGACGTGCGGACCGCGACCGGCCGCGCGCAGGCGATGGACGCCTGCTCGCGCCTCGGTGCCGGCCGCTGAGCTGAGCCGCGGCGCGCGGCGTCAGCCGCGCAGCGCGGCGAGCACGACGCTCGCGTTCTCGTTCGGCGGGAAGACCGGATAGAACACGCGCTCGATCACGCCGTCGCGCGCGATCCACGCGATGCGCTTGAGCAACGCCTGGCCGGCGACTTCCATCGTCGGGAGCCTCAGCGCGTTCGTCAGTGCGAGCTGCTCGTCGCTGAGCACGGGGAACGGCACGTGGAGCCGTTCGACCATCTCGCGCTGGTACGCCGTGTCCTGCGTCGAGAGCCCGAACACGCGCGCGCCGAGCGCGCCGAACTCCGCGTGGAGGTCGCGGAATCCGCAGGTGTGCGGCGTGCAGCCGCGCGCGCCGGGGATCATGTCCCAGTCGTCGACCAGTGACGGTTCGCCGGGCCGTCCGGTGCGCGGGTAGGCGAAGACGACGACCAGCCCGGGTATCGCGGCGAGATCGACCGTGCTGCCGTCCGTCGCGGCGAGCGCGACGTGCGGAATCCGCGTTCCGGCGAGGTGCGCGGCGGCTCCGTCGTCGACCGGCACGGGGAGATCGGGCGGCAGCGTGAGGAGGCTGCGCTCGTCCATCATCCGTCCTTCTCCTTCTCCTTCGCGTTCGTCCAGGTCCAGCTCAGCGGTTCCGCGTCCGGCCGCTCGATCCTGATCGAGACCTGCGTCCCGTGCGGCGCGAGCTCGGGATAGTAGTGGAGCACCGAGAGCAGTGCGGCGGCCGCGGCGTGCGGTTCGTTCGGTCCAGCGGTCTTGATCCAGCGCCCGCCAGGGACGCGGTCGGAGAGCGCCGCCTGCTCGAGCTCGGCGCGCACCGCGCGCAGATCGGCGCCCGCGCGCAACGGAATTTCGTCTTCCGCCTGAAGGATCCCGAGCGCGAGGTGCGCGCTGCCGATGAAGTCGTGGCTCAACCGCCGCGCGTTCTCGAACGAGAGCTCGATCGCGCGCTTCGCGGCGCCGGTGAACACCATCTCGGACGGCGGCTTCTGCCGCGCGGCACCGAGCCGTTCGCGCAGCTCGTCGCGGTCGATCGCGGTCGCGAGGATTTGGCCGACCTGGTCGTCGTTTTCGGCGAGCGCGAACGCGATGTGCTCGGTGCCGATGTAGTTCGAGGCGAACATCTGCGCGACTTCCTGCGCGCGCACGATCGTGTGCCGGGCGCTCTGGGTGAACGGCTCCCACATCGACACGGCGCTACGTCATTCCCAGATCGTCTCGTCGACGTAGCACCACTTCCAGTTCTCGCCCGGCTGGAACGAGCGGATCACCGGATGCCGCGTCGCGCGAAAATGCTTCGTCGCGTGCTTGTTCTTCGAGCTGTCGCAGCAGCCGACGTGGCCGCACTCCTCGCACAACCGCAGGTGCACCCAGACGTCACCGCTCGCCAGACATTCCTCGCAACCGTCGGGCGTGCGCGGCGGCGGATCGGCAAGCCCCGCCGCGTGCTCGCACGTACCTTGTCTCATGCGCCCGCGTCGTCCGCGAGCGGCGGGACGTCCCACAGCACGAGCTCGCCGGTGCCGCGCACTTCGAGATCGCGCAGGCCGTGGATGCGGACCGAGTCGCCCGCGCTCAGCCGCTCGCCGTTCGCCTCGACGTCGCCGGCCGCGACGAACAGAAAGCCGTAACGCGCGGGATCGAACGCGTGCGCGAGCACCGCGCCTTCCAGCTTCGCGACGCGCAGCGTCGCGTCGGCATGCAATTCGACCGGCGCTGCGACGCCGGGCTCGCCGCCCGCGACGACCAGCCAGCGATCGCGGCGCTCGTCCTCGGTGAACGCGCGCTGCCCGTAGGCCGGCCTCTCGCCGCGCTTCCGCGGCAGCACCCACATCTGCACGAAATGGACGTCTCGTTCCGGCGAGTGGTTGTACTCGCTGTGGCGCACGCCGGTCCCCGCGCTGACGTATTGGATTCCGCCGGGCTCGACGACGCCGTGCGAGCCGAGCGAGTCGCGGTGCTCGAGCTCGCCGCGCAGCACGTAGGTCACGATCTCCATGTCGCGGTGCGGGTGGGTGGGGAAGCCCTGGCCCGGCGCGACGGTGTCGTCGTTGAAGACGCGCAGCGCGCCCCAGTTCACGTTGGCCGGGTCGACGTAGTCGGCGAAGCTGAACGAGTGGTACGTCCGCAGCCACCCGAAATCGAAGAACGCCCGGTCTGCGGCGCGCTGGACCGCGAAGACCGGCGTGGTTTGGGTTGCCATCCTGCCCTCCGGGACCCCGAGCCTGCGGCGCCGGTTCCGTCGGTCCCTGCGCCACGTTCGTGCCGCGATGGCAGAAAGGAGGCACGAATGTGCAAGCGGCCGAGGAGGCGGGCAAGCCGGAGCCTGGGAACGGGACATGGGCATATGACGCTCTGGAGCCGAGGGTCGGTGCGCCGCCTCCTGCGCGGCCTGCGCCGGCCGGCGCAGCTCGAGCGCGACGAGATCGCGCTGGAGCTGAAACGCGCGCTCCGCTCGCCCTCGGCGCGCGAGGCCGTGCTCGTCCTGGTCGAGCGCGCGCTGCGGCACGAGCACCGGTACTGTGCCGCGATCGTGCGCGGCTGCGACGTCGAGGGTGAGACGACGCTCGCGCTCGCGACCGCGCTCCATCTCTCGCCGCGGCAGTTCTTCCGCTACCGCGCGCACGCGATCGAGGCGATCGCGGTCGAGCTCGACAACGTCCTGACCCGCTCGCCGGCGCGCGGCTCGGTCGAGGCGGTCCTGCGGGCGGTCGCGCTCGGACGGCTGCTGCTCGCGCGGAACTCGCCCTCGGACGTCGCGAGCGCGATGCGCCACTTCGAGCACGCCGCGGCGATCGATCCGCTCTGCGTCGAGGCGTACGCCGGCCTCGCGATCGGTTGGCTGCACCTTTCGCGCGAGATGGAGGTCACGCCGGTCCACGCGCACGCCAAGGCGGTCTCGCTCGCGCAGCGCGCGCTCGCGCTCGAGCCGCGCTCGGCGGCCGCGCATTCGGCGTTCGCTCGCGTCGCGTTCGACGCGGGCCTCGGGCGCGCGGTGGCCGCGCCGCACGTCGTCGAGGCGCTGAACCTCGATCCGTTCGACGCGCGCGGGCACATCGCGAGCTTCAACCTCGCGCTGATGGACGGCGATCTCGAAGCGGCGGAGCGCAGCTCGTCGAGCGCGGTCGCGCTCGACCCGACCTCGTTCACCTATGCGATCTGCGCGATGGCGGCGACGTTCTACCGGCGCGCGTGGGACGAGGCGATTCAGCAGGCGCGCGACCTGCTCGCGATCGAGCCGCGCTCGCAGGTCGTCCGCATCCATCTGGCCGACGCGCTGATCGCCGCCGGCCGTCCCGAGGACGCGCTCGCGATCGTCGAGCCCGACGACCGGCCCTCGAACGATCCGTACGAGCTGTCCTCCGCGGCGCAGGCGCGCGGCGCGATCGGCGATCGCGAGGGTGCGCGGCGCACCCTCGAGCAGATGCTGCTCGTCGCGCGCACGCGCCAAGTCTCACCGTATCACATCGCCTACGGCCGCGTCGCGTCGGGCGACGTCTCGGGCGCGCTCGACGACCTCGAAGACTCGGTGCGCGAGGATCCCGGCTGGCTCATGCTGCTCGAACACGACCCCGCGTTCTTCGAGCTCTACGACGAGAGCCGGTTCCGGCGGCTGATCGCGCTGCGGCCGAAAGCGATCGCGTAAAGGTCACGTCACCCTGAGCTTGTCGAAGGGTGAGAGAGCATCGTCATCGCAAGCGCTTGTGGCTCTGAAGGTCGGCGTTGTCTCTCACCCTTCGACAGGCTCAGGGTGACGTGAGGGAAACCTCGCCGGTCGCATTCAGTCGGCCCAACAAGAGGTGGTAGTAGAGCATCCCTTGCTGCGGTGAGAGCGCGGCGAGGATCGGCTCGGCTTCGATCCCGTCGTCGCCGGAGAGCTTGCGCAGGAGCGCGGTCGCGCCGGAGTCCTTCATCGGGAAGACGTCGAGGCGGCCGAACCCGCGCAGCGCGATCACGGCCGCGGTCCACGGACCGATCCCTTTGTGCGCGACCAGCTCGTCGAGCAGCCGCGGCGTCGGCAACCGCTCGAGCGCCGCTTCGTCGAGATCGTTCGACGCAATGGCATCGCCGACGGCGGTGAGCGCGTTGATCTTGTTCACCGAAAGGCCGAGCGCGCGCAGATCGGTCGGCGGCGCGTCGAGCAGCGTCGTGATCGAAGGGAACGGATACAGACGGACGCCGTCGCGCTCGAGCGGGCGCGTGTAGCGCTCGATCACACGGCGCAGGATCGCGCCCGCGGCGTGGATCGAGATCTGCTGGTAGATGATCGCGTTGCACGCCGTCTCCCACAGCGACGGATACCGCGGCGGCTTCACGCCGCGCGCGCCGCGCGCGAGCTCGTGCAGCCACGGGATCGTCTTGGCGCCGCGGTAGAACGCGCGCAGATCGGCGTCGGTGCCGAGCAGCCGCCGCGCGAGCATCTCGGGATCGAACCGCTCGGCCGCCGGACCGTCGAGCTGCACGATCAGCGCGTCCGGCGCGTGCTGCTCGGCGGTGAAGAGCGCCGGCGCGGCCGGGTCGCCGACGAGCCGGCGGTACGCCGAGCCGTCGAACGTGTCGACGACGTTGGTGGAAAGCCGCCGCAGGACGACCGCGGTGAGGTCGAGGCGGTACGGCGTGCGGACGGGGACGGCGGCTTCCCGGACGGAACGCTTCCCGCGTGTACTTCGCGACGTACGCACGCTACTGGCGGATCAACCTGCTCACGATGCTGGAGTACCGGGCGAACTTCCTCATGTGGGCCGGGTTCACCGTGATCTACCACGCCACCGCTATCGCGGCGCTGTGGGTCACGCTGCGTAACTTCCCGTCGATCAACGGCTGGGACTTCCGGCAGACCGCGTTCATGTACGGGCTCTGGATGCTCGGCCACGGGTTGCACAACACCGTCTTCTTCACGGTCGGCAACGTGCCCGAGTTCGTTCGCGAGGGGCGGTTCGACCGGTTCCTGGTGCGGCCGCTCGACCCGCTGTTCCAGGCGATGACCGTCCCGCAGCAGATCTGGCCCGACGAGCTGATCCTCGCGATCGCGTACTTCTGCGTCGCGACCGCGTTCGCCGGCGTTCACGTCGACTGGGTCCTCGTGCTGTATGTACCCCTCGTCGCGGTGGGCGGCGCGCTGATCGACTTCGGCATCAACCTCGCGATCGCGACCGCGTCGTTCTGGTTCACGCGGATCGATTCGCTGCGCTGGGTCTTCATGTCGCTCGAGCAGGAGTTCTCGCGCTATCCGATCTCGATCTACCAGCGCGGCGTGCGCGTCGTGCTCGCCTTCGTGCTGCCGTTCGCGTTCATGAACTACTTCCCGGCGACGTATCTGCTGCACAAGAGCGAAGACGGCTTACACCTGAATCCTGCCGTCGGGCTGCTCACGCCGGCGGTCGGCGCGGTCGTCTTCATTCTCGGCTACGCCTTCTGGCGCATAGGACTGAACCGCTATCAAGGAACAGGAAGCTGAAGAGGACGTTCGCCCAGACGCCCTCGGAGGGCTTCTACATCTCGGCAATCGGCTGCAAGAGCCCGTACGGGCCAAAGCAGTGAATGCGCCGCTTGACGTAAGCAACATGCCCAAAATTTAGGCTCCGCGACGTATTGTCGCTAGAGCCCGCAACAGCACGATACGGACCCGAGGGACCGCATCACGACCCATGCGGACTCTCTCGCCTCCCGAGAAAAACCGTGGTAAATTCGGGCTGTGGCGCTGGTAAAGGCAGATTTGGGCTGGTATGTCGCGATGCGATATAGTGCATGGCTACGTTCGGAGCAAGCATCTCTGCGCTGGACGCAATATCGGCTCGGCAAGGCACTCGGCAACGTTCCGGCATCACGGGTCTCGGCTTGGCTTTCTGGCAAGAGGTCCATAACGCCGGAAACGGCGTTTTCACATGGACAACGCCTCGCCGAGAACGGTGCTCGGTCGGCTTCTGGCCCGTTAGCACTCTTCGCATGTGGGTACTTGGAGCAATACCTGCGACTGCTCCAACAGCTCGGATCAATGGTTTTTGACGACGGGCCAGTACTCGCTGTTACACTTTATTGCGCGACGCCTCACATGCTGTCGTGGCTAGATGCGATTGGAGTAGATGAGGTTTTTACGCGCGAACTTGATAAGTACGAATTTGGCCTACCCGCGGCACTACTTCGATCTTTCGCAATGCCATTCGAGACGCCCGCTAAACCGCGCAACCCCATCACGGAACTTCGCGAGCAAAGCTCCTCGCCATCTGTACGAAAAATTTATGAAGAAGCGTGGCAGAATGTACTGAGGGACGAGGGCTATCGCGATGAATCGCTCGGATACGAAATAGCTGGTACCCCTTATGAATACGTCGATGAGGACGATACTCTATATATCGATCGGGTAAACGACTGGGCTAGAGAGTGCCCTTTGCGAAGCGAAGAAACTGCGCGATTCGTGAAATGGGCACTATCGCGACCGCGGGGAAACAAATTCATACCAGATGATGTGCTTGCCTGGTACCGGAGCAAACCGCGCGTGCCACGTCGCGCTAATGAGTGGTTTCAGAAAATCCCTAATCCGGGCAATTGGACCCTCGATGATGCGGACCTTGAATTGCTGGAGCGCTTCGCTTTGAGGGAACCGGCGGTGGGCGAAATTGACTTTGTCATTGAGTTCGTTGCGAAGACGCAGACTCCGTATGCTTACGCACTGGCACCTCGCGCATGGAGACTGCTCGTGGATTGGGCGTTGCTGACAGAGCCGACAGTATACCAAAGACTTCGACGTTTCATTCCGCCGCGATATCTAACGATAGCATAACGAAACCAACTATGAGTCCTGCTGAACAGCATCACCGCTAGAGTGCCTTGAAAATGAAGGCTGAACCGCTTCGACAGGAAACATGAGCTCAATGGCCTGGCTCACGACGACGTACCTGATTGACTCCGAGCCCGAGCGGATCCGCGAGCGCGCCGAGGCGCTCGCGATCGAACAGAGCGTGGAGTGCCCGCTTGAAGCGGTCCGCGAGGCGCGCATTCGCAATGAGATCGTCGCACGCGTTCGCGCCATCGAGCCGGCCGGGGCGAACCGGTATCGCGTCGACGTCGAGATCGCCGCGGAGACCGTCGGCGGCGACGTCGCGCAGCTCATCAACATGATCTTCGGGAACTGCTCGCTGTGGGAGAACGTGCAGTTCACCGGGATCGAGCTGCCGGCGGCGCTGCTCGCGCGCTTCCCCGGACCGCGGCACGGGGTCGCCGGGATTCGCGCCCTCGCTGACGCGCCGCGGCGGCCGCTGACCGCCGTCGCGATGAAGCCGCAGGGGATGCGCGTCCCCGAGCTGGCTGCGATGTGCCGCACGTTCGCGCTCGCCGGCGTCGACATCATCAAGGACGATCACGGGATCGCGAACCAGTCGTACTCGCCGTTCGCGGAGCGCGTGCGCGCGTGCCAGGCCGCGGTCGCCGAAGCCGTCGCCGCGACGGGGAAGCCGTCGTTCTACGCGCCGCATCTGATCGGCACGCCGCGTGCGCTGCGCGAGCGCGCGCGGATCGCGCGCGAGGAGGGCGTGCGCGTCGTGCTGGTCGCGCCGATGGTCGTCGGGCTGCCCGCGTTCTTCGATCTGGTCGACGAGTTCCCGGAGTTCGTCTACCTCGGACACCCCTCGTTCGGGGGCGCCGCGCGGATCGCGCCGCCGCTGCTGTTCGGCCGGCTCTACCGGCTCTTCGGCGTCGACGCGCCGATCTTCGTGAACTACGGCGGGCGGTTCGCCTATCCGCAAGCCGAGTGCGGCGCGATCGCCGCCGAGGCGCGGGCGCCGTGGGACGGGCTGCGGCCCGCGATGCCGGTCCCGGCCGGCGGGATGCGGCTCGACCGCGTCGACGAGCTCGTCGATTTCTACGGCCCCGACACGATGCTGCTGATCGGCGGGAACCTGCTGCTCGCCGAAGGCGAGGCGCTGCTGGCGCGGGCGCGTGAGTTCGTCGGCAAGGTAGCGGTAACCGGCGCCTCGGTTGGGGCATAAGGAAGTACCGCGCCCTGCGGTTTCGCCCAAGGGGTATTGACCGATATGAGCCGTGCGTTCACCAAAGAGCGCGACGATGCGCCCCCGCCGGAGCCCGTCCTCGTCCCGCGCCGCCGGACCACCGAGGCGCCCGAGCCGCCCGCCGACCGCCGGCTGGTCGGCTACGGCGCGCACGTCGTGGTCGAGGGCGTCGGCCCGGAGCCGAAGACCTTCACGATCGCGGACGAGGACGAGACCGACCTCGCCGCCGGGAAGATCGGGCTGGACTCGCCGCTCGCGCAGGCGTTGCTCGGCGCGCGCGCCGGCTCCAAGGTGACCTGGCACCGGCCGGCCGGAGACCGGCGCCTGAAGGTGGTCTCGGTCGCGTACGACGATCGCGGCTAGGTTCTACCTAAATCCTTAGTTGACAGCCGCGGGTGCGGCGGCTACGATCGTCGGGAGATGCGGCGGTCGGTGTTTCTCGCGGGTTCGCTGGCGGCGTGTGCGCCGGTTGCGGCGCGCGCGCAGATGCGTTCCGGCGACGACGCGATCGCGCTCCGTTTTGTTCCGGACGAGGCGAACGCAGTGCTGGCGATTCTGGAGCGCCGCGCGTCCGGCGGCTCGCCGGACGACGCGCAGTGGAACGCGCTCTTCGCGAGCGAGGGATACCGCCGGCTGGGCGCGCGCGAGCGCTCGATGCGGCGGGCGTTCGACGACGCGTCGTTCCGCGCGTTCGTCATGCAACCGGATCTGCTCGCGCAGCGCGGCGCGCTCGCATCGACGGTCGCGGCATGGCAGCACGCGGACGTCGGCGTGTGCGGCCGGCGCGCGCTCGCGTACCTGCCGGCGGGCTCGCGGCTGCGCGCCTCGGTGTACGCGGAGATCAAGCCGCAGCACAACAGCTTCGTCTACGACCTCGAGCACGACCCGGGGATCTTTCTCTACGTCGACCCGAACGTCGGTCCGACGGAGTTCACCTACACCGTCGCGCACGAGCTGCACCACGTCGGCTTCGCGCAGAACTGTCCGACTCCGGCGGTGCGTGCACAGATCGAGAAGCTGCCGCCGGCGCTCGCGGTGTTTCAGCGCTGGCTGGGCGGGTTCGGCGAAGGATTCGCGGTGCTGGCCGGCGCCGGCGGGCCCGGCGTGAACCCGGCGACCGTCGCCGGCGCGGCCGCGAGCGCGGAATGGAACGAGGAGAGCGCGACGTTCGCGCCGCGCATGGCACAGCTCGCGGAGTTCTTCCGCGGCATCCTGAGCGGCCGGCTCGCCGGTGACGCCGTACGCGACGCCGGGATGACGTTCTTCGGCAACCAAGGACCCTGGTACACCGTCGGCTGGCGCATGGCCGTGACGATCGAACGCCGCCTCGGCCGTGCGCGGCTCATCGACTGCATCGCGGACAACCGGACTTTCTTGGCGACGTACAACGCGGCCGCCGACGGCACGGCGCTCCCGAAATGGAGCGCGGATCTCGCCGGCGCGTTCGGCTAGAGATGCCGTAGCACCCTGTCATCCTGAGCTTGTCGAAGGATGAGCCACGGGCACCGTGATCGCTTGCGGCGCATCCTTCGACAAGCTCAGGATGACATTGTGGAAGCTCAGGAAGACATTGTGGCGTTCCAGCGCTGGAGTCCGCGTTCCGCGGCGGCACGAAGCGACGTCCATTTCGTGCGCTGGTCGGGGGTC
>DATHLN010000125.1:0-43258 GCA_035488115.1 Candidatus Limnocylindrales bacterium
GCCTACACCCCGGGGGCGATCGGCGGCCGTGTCCTGTCCGCCGAATCGGTGGAGAACGCGGCAGGATCGCGCCCCGGCCCGCCGCCAATCCCGGCCGGGTGCGTTAGATCAAGCGCGTAGAGCACCTATTTTTCTCGACGCGGCGTGTTCCAATAGGGGGCTCCTGCACCGCGGACAGACCTTCGGGTCCTGACCCTTCTCGCGCGGCAACCATTCGTGCTCGCAGCGGTCACGTCGGTACCCGCTTATACGATTCGTCGCGAGAGTGACGCGAGCGGCGAGACCGTAACCGAAACGCTCCGCGTGACGTACCGCCAGGATTGGCCCGCGTACAACGCCGCGAAGACGCACGAGAAGCAGCACGTCGCGGCGCTGCTGCGCGACCTGTGCGCGGCGATCGACAACCCGCCGCAGAAGCGCGGCCCTCCGCGCCTTGGAAGGCGTCGTAAGAGGCGTCGTGGGCCTCGGACAACACCCGTCACCCGACACCCGCATGAGAAACATAAGAACATAGAACGGTGAGGATGGAGCGGATGGAGAGCATGGTTACGATGGAGAGGATGGTACGAATGCACCGCATGGAGCGAACTGAGCGACCGGAGAGAACGGAGCGAACAGAGCGACAGGAATGGCGCGCCTCCTGCGTTCTCGCGGCGCCCGCCGGACGGCCGAAAACCTAGTAGTGCACTAGCTTTTTCGACGCTCGTCCGGCGGGATCGGCCGATGGGCCGACGGGCCGATTACGGCGGAGATGCGCCGTTCCGCGCATCCGACTTATCCACAGGAAAAGCGCGCGCGCTTTGATTCGCGCCGCTTCTGTAACGCTGTCAATAGGCTTACGACATACGAGCGCGCCTCGAATACGCGAAGATCGCAATTTGTCGCAGGGAGCGCGCTATCGCAACATGAAGTGCGCAACGCCAAAGAGGCCACCGCTCACGCGACGACCTCTGAGGCTGGCAGGGCGGGCTCGGGGGTTTTCGTTTGAGCGCGAACCCCCGAGCACCCTGGGACGATGGTGGAATCGGTAGACACATGCGACTCTAAACCGCAGGCCCAGCAGGCATCCGGGTTCGAGCCCCGGTCGTCCCACCGACCCCGAACCGCTCTCGCGATTGCAGTCGCGGGGGCGGTTTCATCGTCAGTCGCGGCTGCAAAAACCCTTGTCCCGCTTGCGTTTTCGCGCACGGGCGGCCTCTGTAACCGCAACCTAACAACGTCATTGTTACAGAACCGCCGTAAATCCTACAATGCCGTTGTAGTCCTCCAGCCTCTACAAGGCGCTTGTAAAAATTTTTGCGGACCGCTCGATGGCTCTGGCTGACTCAGTTTTCAAGGTGCCCAGCCGCTCGGTTGACCGCTCAGCCGTTTTATGGGCAGAATCGCGTCCTGCCCAAAATCTCGGCCCGAAAGGCGCATTTCTAGGCAAGCTTCCGATGGATATCTTCCCGCATGCGCGGGCGTCTGAGCAAGTGAGTGCCCGTGTTCATCACGACGTATGACGCCGCAAAGGCCTCGGCCGTCCTGGGGGGCGAAAGGACCGTAATGATCTCGCAGGCGCTGCCGCGGCGGCTCTCCGCGGAATTTCTCGGGACGTTTTGGCTCGTGCTCGGCGGCTGCGGGAGTGCCGTCATCGCAGCCGGGCTGCCCGATGTCGGGATCCGATACGCGGGCGTCGCGCTCGCGTTCGGGTTGACGGTGCTCACCGGCGTGTATGCGTTCGGACCGGTATCCGGCGGGCATTTCAACCCCGCCGTGACCGTCGGGCTATGGGTCGCACGACGCATCCCCGCGCGCGACGTCCTCCCGTACGTCATCGCGCAGGTGGTCGGCGCGGTCGTCGCGGCCGCAGTGCTCTACGGCATCGCCATCGGCGTGAACGGAGGTGTTTCGGCGCCTGCGGTAATGTTCGGCGGCTTCGCGAGCAACGGCTACGGCGATCACTCGCCCTACGGGTACACGCTCGCAGCGTGCGTGCTCTGTGAGTTCGTCATGACGTTCATGTTCTTGATGGTGATCCTCGGCGCGACCGACGCGCGGGCCGCCGGCGGTTTCGCGCCGCTGGCGATCGGCTTCGCGCTCACGCTGATCCACCTGGTCAGTATCCCGGTCACCAACACGTCGGTGAACCCGGCCCGCAGCACCGGACCCGCGCTCTTCGTCGGCGGCTGGGCGCTGGCGCAACTCTGGATGTTCTGGATCGTGCCGCTCGCCGGCGGTGCCTTCGCCGGCTTCCTCTATCCGCTCGCGTTCGGCGAGCGCGGGATCGCGCCCGAGAAACCTGCGGTCGGCTCCGAAGGTCGTCCCGCGCCGTGATCGGCGTCGCAAGGATCAGCGAAACGCCGGCTTAATCGCGGCTCATAGGCAGCGTTCGGTCGTACACACGTCAATGACTGCGGCCGATGTGTCGGCGTCGGCGACGAGCTGCGTGACGACGCGGCCGTCGTCGTCGCGGACGATCGGGAGCGGCGTGCGCGCCGTGTTTGCGGCGAACAAAGTTGCGTTCGGCGGAACGCCGGCGAGCAGCACGGTGATACGGCCGGCGGGGAGGTTGTGCAACGCCACGCGCACGCGGTGCGGGAACGGGCCGCTCAAACGGATCGCGTAGCGGCCGCCGTCGCGGACGTTCGTCTGGAAGCCGATGTTGCCGCCGTCGCGCGGGTTGCCGAGCAGCACGATGCTCGGCGCGTCGCCGGACACGCTCGTCGTACCGTTCGCGTCGAGCCGCGTGACGCGGACCGGACCGATTCGCCGCGGCCGCGGATCTTGGTTCCATACGAACAGGCTTCCGTAGCGGGCGTCACACACGGCGGCATTCCAGTCCGGACGCGGCTCGCAGCCCTCGCCGGCGAAGAACGGTGAGGCGACGACGACCGACGTGCCGGCGCGGCCGGTGACCGAGCCGTCGAGGTCGGCGAAGACGTTCGAGCGGTAGCCGTCGGCACCGTTCTGTTCGCTGCGCGGCGTACCGGGATACGGTTTCAGATACACCGGCTGCGCGTTCTCGAACGTCACCTCGCGCGCGTAGTTCGACGGGTCGGTGTAAAACGGCGAGTACTGCAGCGCGCCGAGCGCCCCGGCTTCACGCCGCTCGTCGGGAATGAAGTTCACGAAGCGGGTGCGCTCGACGCCGACGCGGCCGTCGTAGAACTCGAACCCGCGGATGGGGAACGCCGCGTCGTCGGGCTTGGGCGGTCCGGTGCGGTTCTCCGTCTCGCCGACGACGAGGCTGTCGCGCAGCACCGCGTCGGCGCCGGCAAACGTCACGCCGATGCTGTTGTCCTCGATGCGCGCCGCGCTCAAGCGAAGGTTCGTCCCGCGCAGCCAGGCGCCACGGCGGCGGTTCTTCCACGCGGTGAGCCCGCGGTAGTCCGCGACCGCCGCCGGGCTGTAGTTCGGCGCCTCGGTGACTCCCGGCGGGTTGCGCAGGTTGTCGACGAACAACCCGTTCATCTCGTTCGAGTGCGCGACGTTCGCGTCGAACGCGCGCAAGCTCGTGCGGCGCGGCCACACGGCCGCGGTCGACGACGGTCCGGTCGGATGCGGCGTGAAATTGTACCAGAAGCCGTGTCCTTCCGAGCCCGCGGCGGCGTTGCGGGTCACCGTGTTGTCGGGGTTCGAGATCCAAAACGTCGCCGGACGCACATCGGTCTCGAGGATCGCCTCTCCCGGGCGTGCCGCGCGCGTCAGCATCCCGAGATTCGCGTCGAGGACGTTCCCCGTCTCGATGCCGTCTTCGAGGAAATAGCAGTGGCCGATCGTGTCGTATGCGACGTTGCGCGTGACGCGCACGCCGCGCGTGCCGTGGATCGTGAGGCAGCGGTTGAACGAATGGTCGATGCTCGACCCGCTCACGAACGAACCGCCGCCGTCGCCGGCGAGATGGAAGTGCACCGGGTACGCGCCGAGCACGCCGCGCCGCCCGAGCCCGGTGAACTCGACGCCGTCGGCGCGGAGCCGGCCGCCCTCCATCACGATCACCTGTCCGCCGATCCCGTCGGGCGCGCCCGGCGCGCTTCGGACGCGGACGTTGTGCGAGAGCAGCCCGATCTCCGCACGCTCGTCGATCCCGTCGGTGACCGTCCCCCAATGGGCGAAGCGCAGCGGCGCGGTCAGCGTCACGCGCGCGCCGTCGACCGCCGCGACGGTCACGTCCTCCGCCTCGCGCGCGTCGAACCCGGTCGGCGCGAGCGCAAGCCGGTCCCCGGGCACCCAATCGGCCGCCGACGCGAGCACGAGCTCGCGCGCGCCGGCCGGAGCGTTCTCCGCGAGCCGCGTCCACGAGAGCCGCGGCGTACCGTACAGCTCGAGCCGCCCGCCGTTCGAGACGCTGACGATCCCGGCGCCCGGCGCGCGCGCGTCGAGCACGAGCTCGGCGCGGTGCGCGAAGGGGTGCGCCGGATCGCCGGCTTCGAGCACGCCGTGCACGTCGACGGCGCCGGCCTGCAGCCGCACGTCGCGGTCGGCGACGACGAGCCGGCCGTCGACGACGAGCCGCGCGAGCGGAGGCGGATCGGCGTCGAGCAGAACCGTGCGGCCCGCGGCGATGACGACCGTCTCGCCGGCGCGCGGAACGGCGCCGCCCCAGGTCGCCCCGTCCGACCAGCGCGCCGGCGGCGCTGCCGCAGCGCCGCGCACGAGCAGCCACGCCAGCGCGATGAGCACGCAGCCCAGCATCGGGAGCGATCGCCGCCGGAACGCCGCCGCCACGCGCTGCAGCATGGCAGACCCGTACCATGCGATCCTGGGACACGGCTCGGCGCGCGAGCGGTGACGGTCCCCCGCGGGGCTACGCCGTGACGGCGTCCAGCGCAGCCCGTGCATCGTCGGCCCACGCCGCGAGCCCGCTCTCCGAGGTCCACGTCTCGAACGTCGAACGCAGTTTGCCGTAGCTGTTGTCGAGCACGACGTGCGGGATGCCGAGGAGGATCGCGAAGACGTGTACGTGCAGCCGGTCGGTGACGAGCGTGCCGGCCGACGAGACCATCGCGGCGCCGCGGCGAACCCACGCGTTCGCGAGCGGTTCGAACGTCCCGGAGAGCGCCTTCGCGCGGACCTCCGCCCGACGTTCGTCGCGTCCGACGAACGCGATCAGCGCGCGGTTGAGCTGCAGCAGGTCCCGCTCTCCCGGCCAGAAGCCGTCGGCAGGGTCGTCGGCGATCCAGTCGGACGCCGCGACGCCCTCCGGCAGCGCGCGCGGGATCGCTTCCCGGTCGCTGCGGACGATCCACTGCGCGCCCCGCTCTGCCGGTGCGGCACGGTGCATCGCACCCATCCCGAACGCGAGGTCGGGGCAGAGCACCGCGGGGATGCCGAGGCGGTCGACGGCGAGCTCGGCGCTTTGCCGCTCGCGCACCATCAGAACGAAGTTCGGATGCGCGGCGCAGAGCCGCCGCGCGCGCTCGAGACGAGAGCTCGAGCGGAACCAGATGCTCTGGGGTAGCTGCACGATCCGGCGGTCCGTGCACCGTGCGAGGAGAGCCTCCCGCAGATCTTCCTGCCCGGCGTAGAGGTCGCCGAAGTTGCCGCCTCCGTTCAGCAGGAGCGTCCCGCCGCCGATCGCTCGCCGCATCGCGTTCTCGCTGAATGCTGTCCACGTGCTGGTATAGCCGACCGGTACGTTCAAGCGCCGCAGCGTCCGCAGCGTGCCGAGCCAGATCGCGTTGTCGCCCGGGTTCGGGTGGTTCGCGTAGTTCACGAGCGCGACCGGGCGCCCAGGTTCCAGCAGCGGCGCCAGCGCTCCGTCGATACGTGCGATCATGCGCGACGCGAAGGTGCGCGCGCCACCCGCGCCGTTCACCTTCATTCTTTACGGCGGCGGCGGCGCGAGCGCCTCGCCTGCGCCGGAGAGCCGGCCGCGCGCGCCGAAGCGGTTCCGCCGCGTATGAAGCTCATCATGACGCTGCTCGTTCGCGATCTGGCGGACATCGTCGCCGCGAACATCGAGTACCACCTCTTGCGCGGCGTCGATCACATCATCGTGATGGACAACGGCTCCGTCGACGAGACCAGCTCCATCGTCGCGTCGTACGCGCGCGGCGGCCGCGTGACGCTGATCGATCAGCCCAACGACGACTACGACCAGGCGGCGTGGGTCTCGGAGATGGCGAGGATCGCATGGTCGATGGGCGCCGACTGGGTGATCAACGACGACGCCGACGAGCTGTGGTGGCCGCAGCGCGGCGGCCTGAAGTCGGTGCTGGCGCGTGTCCCGGCCGAATACGGCGCGCTGTCGGTTCCGCGCACCAACATGCTGCCGCTGCACGAGCTTCGCGGCCATCCGTTCGAGCAGATGGTCATCCGCGACGTCGCGAGCGTCAACGGCCTCGGCCGCCCGCTCGCACCGAAAGCGGTCCACCGCGCGGCCCCGCACGTCCAGGTTTCACCCGGGAACCATTCCGTCGTCGCGCCGGGGCTCGGCCCGCCGCTCGCGACCGACGAGATCCTGATCTTCCACTATCCGCACCGTTCGTACGAACAGCTCGAGCGGAAGATCGCCACCGGCGGCGCCGCGGTGGCGCGCAACACGCGCGCCCCCGAGTCGGTCTACGACGTGTGGCGCGAGCTCTACAAGCTGTACCGCGCGGGCCGGCTGCGCGACTGGTACGATGCGCTGCCGCACGCCGACGATCCCGCGCTGGACGAACGCATTGCGGCCGGCATGGTGGCGCGCGACGAGCGCGTTGCGGAGTACATGCGCAGCATGGTGTTGCCGCTGGTCGCCGCCGTCTGAGGGTGGCGCTCGCTCAGAGCGCGTACGCCGTGCGCTGCCAGCGTGCCGTGCCCGCAAGCCCGTCGAGCCACGGGACGCGCGCGCGCCAGCGGATCGAGCGCGCGATCAGCGCGGTGTCGAGGACGCTGACCGGAAGATCGAGTGCACGCGCAGGCCTCGCGACGACCTGGGCGCCGGGCAGCTCCAGAACCTGCTTCACGTCGGCGACGAGCTCCGCGAGCGTCCGGCCGTGTCCGGAGCCGACGTTCATCACCCGCTCGTCACCCGCGTAGACCGCGACCTGCGCGAACGCCGCGCAGACGTCGTCGACATGCACGAAGTCGCGCATCGTCCGCGCCGAGCCCCAGATCTCGATCGGCCGCCCCGCGAGCGCGCGAAAGACGGTCGCCGCGACGACGCCGCGCCCGCGGAACGGCGATTGGCCCGGACCGTACGCGTTGGCGACCCGCAGCGCCTGATAGGCGAGGCCGTGGCGGCGGTGATACCGCTCCAGCTGCCGTTCGATCGCGACGCAGGCCGCCCCGTACGCGGAGACCGGCGCGGCCGGCACGCCCTCGGGAGTCGGGATCGCGGCCGGATTCCCGTACACCGCGCCGCCCGACGAAGCGAAGATCACCTTGCCGACACGCGCCTGGACGCACGCGTCGAGAAGCGCGTTCGTCCCGCCGTCGTCTTCGAACGCCGCGCCGTCGACGGCGCGCTCGACGTCACGGACCGGCCGGCCGAGCAGATGGAAGACCACGTCCGCCCCGTCGAGGACGCTCCGGAGCGCCCGGCGATCGGAGACGTCGGCCTCGTGCCACCGGACCCGCTCGTCGAGCGGCGCGCCGTCCCGCGGACCGTGCCCGAACCCCTCGACGCCGGCGCCGAGCTCGCACAACGTGCTCGACAGCCGGCGGCCGAGAAACCCGGCGGCGCCGAGGACTACGCATCGCAAGCCGGCGACGGACGCCGGTGCTTCGCTCAGGTAGTCGAGCATCGTCCGGAGCGTCAGGCCGTCGCGAGCGCGAGATCGTCGCGCAGGTTCCAGTACGTGTCGCGGATGACCGGGTTGAACCCCGCGCCGCGGACGATCTCCTCGAGCTGCGCGCGCGTCGCCTCGTTGGTGCTGCCGGCGTCGTGGACGACCTGCTCCTCGATGATCGTCCCGCCCATGTCGTCGCAGCCGTAGAACAGCGCCAGCTGACCCAGCTTCAAGCCGGGCGTGAGCCACGACGCCTGCAGGTGCGGGACGTTGTCGAGGAAGAGCCGCGAGATCGCCAGGACACGCAGGTACTCCACGCCGGTCGCCTCGCGGCCGCGCAGCGGCGTCTTGAACGGGACGTAGTACCAGGGGATGAACGCGGTGAAGCCGCCGGTCTCGTCCTGCAGCTCGCGGATCACCTCCATGTGCGCGATCCGCTCTTCGTCGGTCTCGATCGAGCCGAACATCATCGTCGCCGTCGTCGGCATCCCGAGCAGCTGCGCCTCGCGCATCACGCCGATCCAGCCCTCGGGGACGATCTTGCGCGCGCTGATCCGCTTGCGCACGCGCTCCACCAGGATCTCGGCGCCGGCGCCGGGGAGCGACTTCAGTCCGGCCGCCTTCAGCCGCGCGAGCACCTCGCGCACCGGCAGCTCCTCGATCTTCGCCAGACCGGCGATCTCCGACACGGAGAGCGAGTGGATGTCGACGTTCGGGAACTCGGCGGCGACGCGGCGGAACAGCCGCTCGAACCACTCGATGCGCAGCTCGGGGTTCACGCCGCCCTGGATCATGATCTGCGTCGCGCCCTGGTCGGCGGCGTAGCGCACGCGCTCGAGCACCGTGTCGTGCGACATCGTGTAGCCCTCGCGGTGGTGCTCGGGCCGGAAGAACGCGCAGAACGTGCAGTGCACGTTGCAGACGTTCGTGTAGTTGATCGTCGTGTCGACGACGTACGTGACGTCGTCCGTCGGATACATCGCCATGCGGCGCGCGTGCGCGGCGGCGCCCAGCTCGTGCAGCGGCGCGTCACGGTACAGCCGGACGCCTTCGTCGAACGTCAGCCGCCCGCCGTCCGCGGCGCGGTCCAGAACGTCAGCGAGCGACACGCACGGTCTCCTCGTCGTCGCGCCCCTCGGCGCTCGGGTTCGGCATGAACAGCGTGGAGAAGCGCTCCAAGCCCTGCTCGGCGCGCTCGTCGATGCGGTACGAGAGCCGGGTGAAGTAGTCTTCGTAGAGCGCGCGGTGGTACGGTTTCGCCCGAACCGCGGCGTCGATCACCGCCTCGCGGTTCGCCTCGCCCCATGCGCGCGCGTCGACGAGGGCGCGCGCGAGCGCCGCCACCTCGCCGGGGCGTTCCGCGAGCGCTTCGCGCCGCACCGCCCACACCGCGAACACGAACGGCAGCCCCGTCCACGCGCGCCAGGCTTCGCCGAGATCGTGCACCTGCGCCGGCGGCAGCTCGGCGCGCACGACGAGCGCGTCGTCGCCGATCACCAGCGCCGGCCGGCCCGCGCGCGCCGCGGCGAGCGCGTCGTCGACGACCTCGTAGGTCGGCCGCACGTCGCGGAACCCGCTCAGCAGCGCCGCGAGGAGCGCGCGCCCGGACGCCGAGTGCGAGGTGACCGCGATCGTCGCGTCGCCGAGCAGCGCCGGCGGTTTCGGCGAGACGAACAGCACCGTGCGGACCGGCCCGTCGGCGGCGATGCACAGATCGGCGAGCCGCACGAAGCGGTCGGTGTTCGCGAGGTAGTGCGCCGCGCTGATCGCGCCCGCGTCGAGCCGGCCTTCGGAGAGCGCCGCGTTGAGCTGCGTCGGCACCGCCGGATAGACCTCGACGTCGCGCGTCACCGCGCCGGCGTCGAACGCCGTCTCGACCGGCGCGACGTTCACGTACGCGATGCGGCCGTACCTCAGCTTAGACAACGTTCACCAACGAAGGCGGATCGGCCGCAGGCCGAACGCTCGAGCTTCCGGCGGAGCCGGAAGCCACGTCCTCCGGCTTCCACTCTGCGGGGAACGTCTCGTAGGTCGAGTTGCGGCGGACCGGGACGTAGCCGACCGCCTCGATCAGCCGCCGGAACTCGCGGTCGTCGACGTACTGGCCCGAGCGCGTCCCCGCGCTGTGGTAGATCAGCTCCTCGTCGGTCGAGCCGTGCGTTCCGTCCATGTCGTCGGCGCCGAACTCGAGCGCGAGCTGGCAGATCTTCAGCCCTTGGATCATCCAGTACGCCTTGATATGGTCGAAGTTGTCGAGCATCAGGCGCGCGACCGCGAACATGCGGATGTCGTCGAGCCCCGAGGTCCAGCCGTGGTGCGAGAGCGCGTTGCCGTCCGGGTGGAACGCCAGCGGGATGAACGCGTTGTAGCCCGGCGAGCGGCGCTGCGACTCGCGCAGCAGGATCAGGTGCTCGAGCCGCTCCTCGAGCGTCTCGATCGTCCCGTACAGCATCGTCGCGTTCGAGGCGACGCCGTGCCGGTGGAGCGTCTCGTGGATCTCGAGCCAGTGCGCGGCGTCGACCTTGTTCGGGCAGACCTCCTTGCGGAAGCGCTCGCTGAAGACTTCGGCGCCGCCGCCGTTGACGTTGTCGAGCCCCGCCTCGCGCAGCCGCCCGCAGATCTCGTCGTACGAGAGGCGGTGGCGGCGCGCCATGTAGTCGATCTCCGCCGCGGTGAAGAGCGAGAGCTGCACGTGCGGGAGCAGCTCCTTGAAGCGGCGCATCAGCGGCAGCCAGTAGTCGAGCGAGAGCTGCCGCGGGTCGTGCCCGCCGACGATGTGGATCTGGTTGAAGTTCGTCCCGGTCTCCAGCGCCTTGGCGACGACCTCGTCGGCCGACATGCGGACCTTGTCCGCATCCTTCTCGCCGCGCGCGAACGAACAGAACGTGCAGTTCGCGTAGCAGACGTTCGTCGAGTTGATGTAGCGGTTCAGGACGTAGTACACGTTCTTTCCGCTCTTGCGCTCCTTCGCGGCCTTTGCGAGCCGGCCGAGCGTGTGCAGGTCGGGCGTGCGGAAGAGCGCCAGCCCGTCCTGGAGGTCGAGCGAGGCGCCCGCGTCGAGCTTCGCTTCGATCGGGATGAGGGCACGGTCGGTGGTGCGCACGGACATCGTATTCGAGTATCGGCCGCCAAGCCCGGCCTTCGCGATGACAAAAAGAGGAGGACGGCCCGGGCACGGGCCGCCCTCCGATGGTTCCGCCTTCTCGGGGCCTTACTGGTACGTGATGATGTTCGGTAGCCCGAAGGAGACGTCGGTTTGCGCCGGCAGCGGCGGCGCGGGTGAGGAGTTGTTCGGCGCCGCGTCGCCGACGATGTCCCAATCGGCGCCGACCACGTACGCCAGGATCGTATCGTTCGTCGTGTTCGCCGGCGGGTTGGAGTTCGAGGGGTGGAAGTCCGCCGCGGGAAGGGTGAACGTCCCACCGGCGACCCCAGCGTTGAACGCGTAGAACGTGTTTGCGCCGGTGGCGCCATTGACGTCCACGACGTAGAGCACTTGGGACGTCGCGCCGGCCGGCGCGGGTCCGACGGTGAAGTTCACCGCTCCGCCCGGGGTGACCGGCTCAGCGACGACCGGCGGCGCTTCGGTGCCGAGCGGAGTCGCGGAGCTCAGTTGCGCCGTCGTGTCGAACGTCGCGGAATTGACCCCGACGTTCGGACCCGGGACGTCGAGGTGCAACGCGTACGTTCCGACGGGCGGCGTCACGGCGAACGTGACGAAACCCGAGTCATACCCTGCGAAGCCCGCCGGGAAGCCGGAGCTCGGATTGTGGAAATCCGGAACCGCCGGCGGCCCGAGGACGTACGGCAGCTTGCTGGCGCTCGAGACATAGAACGGTTGGCCGTAGATGTCGCTGAGCGCAGCTGCGAAACCGTTGGCAGCTCCGAACCAATTGAAGCCGCGACCGGAGGGGTTCCCGGGATAGTACGCGGTGCCCGCGGTGCTCGAGTTCGCCGGAGCGAACCCGTACGAGAAGGCGCCGCCGGTCTGCGCGAACGTCGTAACCACGGCAGCGGTGCCGGGCTGCGTCGGCGGCGTCCCGCTGATGTGGTTGGTGCCGTTGTCGACGCAGGCAGCGCCGCTGACCGCCGGACAACCATTGACGACGAACCCGGCCGGGCCGGTGATCGTCGGCGTGTTGTACAACGTCGCGGAGAGCCCGTTCGCCTGCCGGAACGTGACGACCGTATTGAAGTACGTCGCCGTCCCGTGGTAGTTGACCGTCCCCACTCGGAACTGCAGCGTGGAGTTCTGCTGCACGTTCGGGGCGTTCGACGGTGGTTGGATTCCCGATTGGCCGCTCGTGCAGGCCGCGAGGATCGAAATCCCCGCGGCTGCGCCGAGCGCTCGATAGATAACGCGCACGCGTCCTCCTAGAGATTGACCTGGTAGTAGAGTTCGACCGTACGCGGGAGGTTGTTCGGGGTCAGCAAGTACGCCCGATTACCCTGTCGCTGGGTGTAGTTGTAGATCCCGTAGAAGCTCGGCTGGACCGAGTTCGCCGACGACGAGTACCCCGAGTACGGACCGGCGATCCCGGTCGCGATCGGCTGGTACCGTGAGTTCAGCGCGGGCTGACCGTACAACTGGTTGAACACGTTGAACATCAGCAACCCGATCGTGCCCGCGCGCGGGTTGCGCGGCGACTGGTACTCGACGGTCAGCTGGACCGGGGTGAACCGAGCCGCCGTGAGGACGCCGCCGGCCGCGTTCGCGTCCGGGGTTCCGCGCGTGGCGTCGATGTTCGGGCGGAACGCCGTGCCGGGGTTGCGCGGATCCACGTAGCGGTCCGCACCGGCAGCGGAGCCCAGCTGCGAGGAGTTGGTGACGTTCGTGTTCGGCAGGTTGTACGGCACGCCGTTCACGTAGTTGGCCGTGAGCAGACCAGGGCTGTACGGATAGCCGTGGTTGTAGTAGACCACCGGGTTGATCCGCCAGCCGGTGCGGGTGCGCTCTTGGAGTGCGAGCGCGCCGACGAACGGAGAGAGGTATCCGACCCGGTACAGATTACCGAGCTGGAGCGACGCCGGCGGGATCGACGGGAAGAAGTCTTCGCTCGGGCTCGTCGGAACGACGTTCGAGAACTCGTTCTGATACGTGAGCGAAAGCGATCCCGACAGACCGTACGCGGCTTCCTTCGTCAGGAGGAACTCGGTGCCCATGATCTGGCTCTTGCCGAGGTTCGTGTTGAACGACGGCCCGAGGACCGGGTTGCCGTTCGCGTCGACGACACCCACGCCGTTCTTCACGATCTGCTGCGCCGTCGAGGCGATCTGGTTGTACGACTTGTTGTAGAACGGCGTGATCTTCACCGACACCTGGTGCGGGAAGAGGTGCGAGTACGAGAAGTCGAAGTTGTTGAACGTCACCGGCTTGAGCGGCGTGAGCGGGATCCCGAGCACCGCCGTCTGGTTCTCCCAGAACAGCTGGTCCGCGTAGTTCGCGCACGGCGCCTGGTACAGCGCGACTTGGCCGCCGACCTGAGGCGCGACGCTGCAGAACGTCGCCGGCGCCCCGGTGAGCGGGTCGCGCGACGGGATGTTCCGGAACGCACTGTAGGCCGCGTCTTGACCGGTCACGTCGACCTGCGCGATCGCGGGGAACTGCACCGAGCGGCCGTAGCTGAAGCGGAACGCGTCGTTGCGCGTCGCCTGCCACGAGATCGCGAGGCGCGGCTGGAGGACCCGCGGCTGCCGGGTGTCCGAGTCGTAGTTGAACGCGAAGGCGGTCGGGGCGGCGTTGCCGACGGCCGTGAACCCGGTCGGCGCGCACAACAAGATCGTGCAGGCCGGCATCCGCCAGTTCGCACCGTCCAGACGCAGCCCGAGATCGAGCTTGAGCCTGTCGGTCGGCGAGTAGGTGTCCTTGAGGTACAGCGCCCAGTCCTGACGGTTGGTGTGCGTCCCTTCGTCCGAGTACGGCAGCTGGACCGCCGTGACCGGATCGACCGGGCCCGCGGGGCAGACCTGCAACGGAGCGGTCGGGTTGCACTGCGCCGCCGAGAGGTTGTACGCGGTCTTGTAGCCCGTGATGTACCCGCACGTCACCCCGAAGCTCGTGTAGAATGCGGGGCAGTTCGCGGCCGAGTAGAAGTCCGCCGCTTCGATCGAGTTCCCGAAGCCGCCGAACGCGAACAGGGCCGTCGTGGCCGAGCGCTGCGTGTAGATCGGGTGCAGGAAGTCGTACTTGGCGCCGAACCCGAGCAGGTTCTTCGAGCCGAGCTGCTGCGTCCCGTCCAGCGCGAACCCCGTCCGCTGGCCGCCTTGCAGCGAGTTCAGATCGCCCAAGAAGACCGTGCTCGTCCCCGCGTACGGGAAGTCGAACAGATCCGTGCTGTCGACCCGGTAGAACTTCGCCGTCAGGAACGACGACGAGCTCGGCGTGATCGAGTACTGCAGCTTGAACGTCATGTTCGGCTGGTTGTAGTTCTCGACGTTCCGCTGGTTGTTCGCGCCCCCGACGGTGTCACCGAGGAAACGCTGTCCCGGCGTGAAGGGCATGACGGCTTGAATTTGATTCGCCGTCAGCGCGGGCCCACCGGTACCGAAAACGTTGCCGTTGAAGTTCGCCTGGAAGTTCGCGATGGAGAACGCGTCGGTGTCTTTGTACGGGAGCCCCTGCGGTCCCACGCCGTACCCCAGACGGAGGTCGAACTGCGTGTTGTCCATGAAGAACTGCAGCGACTGGTTGTTGTCCTTGCCGAACTTGTAGACGAAGTTGTTCACCACGTCGTTCGCCCAGCTGTAGGAACGGCCGCCGAAGAACGCGCCGATGAGCAGCGCGTCCGAGTTGCTCCCGCCATAGTGGAACGCGTCCCGGTTGAAGTCGACCGACGCGTAGTCCGAGTAGCGGCCGTTGGGCGTGGCCCAGCCGTACTCGCCGCGGAGCTCGTGAGAGAAGCGCCCGAAGCGCGTGTTCGCTTCGAGCTGTCCGAAGGCGGGGCTCGTGCCGCGCTTCGCGACGACGTTGATCGCGCCGGTCCCGGCGTTCCCGATCGAGGCGTCGCCGGCGCCCGGCTGCACCTGGAAGTTCGACGCGCCGTTGAGGATCAGCGAGTTCACGAACTGGTGCGTGAAGGCGTCGGTGTAGTCGATCCCTTCGTACTGGAAGCCTTCCTCGTACTCGCGGCCGCCCCGGAGAACCGGGTAGCCGGACGAGTCGAAGGACGCGCCGGGGATCGACGCCAGCAGGTTGGCCTCGTTGTTGCCGCCCTGTTTGCCGAGCGTCGTCGAGATCTGCTGGGTGTTGACGTTGTACTGGTCGGTGGTCTGGGTGGGCTGGAACGCGCCGGCGGTGCTACGCGATTGCGTGCGGCCGATGCGCTGCAGCGACTGGTTCAGCGCCGTGGTCGCGTTCGCGACCTGGCCCTGGACGACCGTCACGCCCTGGAGCGTAAACGTCTCGTACCCGGTACGGGTGAACGTGATGTTATACGTGTCCGGCGTGACGCCGTTGATGCTGAAGAACCCATTTGGATCGGTCGTCGCGGTGTATCGTCCGGACGGAGCCTGGGCCGTGACCTGAACTCCCGCCAGTTTCGTATTTCCCTGGCTGGAGGTGACGGTGCCTTGGATCGTCCCGGTGATGACCTGCGCGAAGGCCGACGGCATGCTGCACAGCACGAAAGCCAGAAGCAGCGCAAACGTCATTGCGCCGCGCAGTCCGGCCTTGGTGCGGTGCGTGAGCTCGTTGAGCAAACGCACTACCTCGTTGGGATGTGGGTGATGGCAACCTTAAGGGCTGCTGGGGCACCGGTGCTTTCCGGCGCCTCCAATCTCCTCCTAATATTGTCAGAAGACGGCACATGGACGGCACTTGGGCCGCAAAGGAATGTGCGAGAGCGTTCCGTATCGGGGGCGCGGTACCGATGACCGCCGCCCCGAGCCCGACCAAGCCGGACGCCGTCGAGCCCCCCGCGCGGACCTTTGCGGTCGACGTCTGGCGCCGCTTTCGGCGCGCCCCGGGCGCGCTCGCCGGCGCGGCCGTCGTCGCGCTGATCGTGCTCGCCGCGGTCCTCGCCCCGCTGCTCGCCGCCGGCGACCCGCTGGTCCAGAACGTCGCGCAGGGCGCGCAGCCGCCCTCGGCGGCGCACTGGATGGGGACCGACAAGCTCGGCCGCGACGTCTTCGCCCGGATCGTCTACGGAGCGCGGATCTCGATGACGATCGGATTCGTCGCGGTCGGGCTGGCGATCACGGCCGGGACGCTGATCGGCCTGGTCGCGGGCTACGCGGGGAGGCGCGCCGACACGGCGCTCATGGGAGCGATGGACGTCATGCTCGCGTTCCCCTCGATCATCCTCGCGATCGGGATCACGACGATCCTAGGGCCTTCGATCACGAACCTGATGCTCGCGGTCGGGATCGTCTACATACCTCAATACGCACGGCTGGCGCGCTCCTCGGTCCTCGGGGTCAAGGAGCACGAGTACGTCGAGGCCGCCCGGGCGATCGGCGCCGGCGCGCCCGCGATTCTGACGCGGCACGTCTTGCCGAACATCCTCGCGCCGCTGCTGGTCCAGGCGACGCTCGGGATCGCGACGGCGGAGCTCGAGGCCGCCGGACTCTCCTACCTCGGGCTGGGCGCGCGGCCGCCGGCGCCCGAATGGGGCGCGATGCTGAACGACGCGCGCGACTATTGGCTCTCGGCGCCGTGGGCGCTGATCTTCCCGGGCGCCTCGATCACCGTCCTCGTCCTCGGCTTCAACCTCCTCGGCGACGGCCTGCGCGACGCGCTCGACCCGCGCCAGCGCTGAGCATGAATTCGGATCCGCCTTGCGCTCAACATAACTCTGTGATACAAAGTCGAAAACGCCAATTCTTTGCGAGGCAGAGTCATGCTCAGCGTCCGGTACTTGGTCGGAATCTCTCTGGTGCTCCTCGCCGCCACCTTCGGGTGGTTCGTCCTGGCCGGGACGATCGGGCTGCGGACGCAGCAGTCCGACACCGCGCAGCGCGCCGCGCTGGCCGGGCTGTGGGGCGGCTCGCAGGAGCAGCGCGAGCCCGAGTTCACCGCCGTTTTTCCGAACGGCGCGAAGCACTGGCGGACCGATCAGCTCGCCGTGTGGTCGTCCCGCATCGACGTCGCCCTCGCGCTCGACCTGCGCCGCAAGGGGCTGCTCTGGTACAACACCTACGGCGTTCAGTTCGCCGGGACGTACCGCATCCCGAACAAGGGCCGCGGGATCCAGCTCTGCTTCGCGCTCCCGGCGGACGGCGCGACCTACGACGACGTCGGCGTCTTCGTCGACGGGCGGCAGGTGAACGCGGCGAGCAGCGGCGGAAAGCTGGTCGCGACACTGCCGGCCGCGCGCGGCGTCACGCGCGCGGTGACGGTGCGCTACCGGTCGCGCGGGCTCGGGACGTGGCAATACCGCTTCGGCGAGGGCGTGAACACGGTCCGCGCCTTCACGCTGAAGATGCGGACGAACTTCGCGGCGATCGACTTTCCGCCGAACACGCTCGCGCCGACCGCCGAGCGCCGGACCGCGGACGGCTGGGAGCTGGCGTGGGAGTACCGCGAGCTCGTCACCGGCGCCGGGATCGGGATGGCGCTCCCCTCACCGCTGCAGCCCGGGCCGCTGGCGGAGCGGATCACGTTCTGGGCGCCGCTCTCGCTCGGCTTCTACGTCTTCGTGATGCTCGTCATCACGACGCTGCGCCGAATCGACCTCCACCCGGTCAACTATCTCTTCCTCGCGGGCGCGTTCTTCGCGTTCCACCTGCTCTTCGCGTACACGATCGACCGCATCCCGGTCGAGTGGGCGTTCGTGCTGTGCGCGGCGGTCTCGATGGCGCTGACCGTCTCGTACCTGCGGCTCGTCGTCGGCCTGCGCTTCGCCGCGGTGGAGGCGGCGGCGGCGCAGTTCTTCTACCAGATTCTGTTCTCGCTCGCGCTTTTCGACGAAGGGTTCAGCGGGCTGGCGATCACGATCGGCGCGATCGCGACGCTGTTCGTCATGATGCAGCTGACCGGACGGATCCGCTGGTCGGAGCGGTTCGCATCGCGCGCTCCGGCGACGGGAACGGGGTAAACGGCGATCACAGCGTCGCCCAGACGTCGAGCTTCGTCTTCACTTTCGCGATCACGGCGTCGGTGAAGTCGGTCGTCGAGGCGTGGCCGCCGAGATCGCTGGTCGCGATCCCCTCACGCACCGTCTCGAGCACCGCTTCGTAGATCGCGCGCGACGCGCTCGCGGCCGGCTTCTGCTCGACGAACGAGAGCAGCGCCGCGACCGCGAGGATCATCGCCATCGGGTTCGCGACGTTCTTCCCGAACAGCCGCGGCGCGGTGCCGTGCGGCGCCTCGGTCATCACGACGTCCGGCCTCCCGTCCGCGGTGAACGACATCAGCGTCGACTCGGCACCCGCGATCGAGCCGAACAGCTGCATCACCAGGTCCGAGAGGCAGTCGCCGTCGCGGTTCAGCGACGGAATCACCATCGGGTCGCCGGCCGTCGAGATCAGCAGCGCGTAGGTCGCATCGATCAGCTGCGGCTCGTACGGCACGTCGGGATAGCGTGCGGCGGCGGCGTCCATCTCTTCCTTGAGCATCCCTTCGTACACCGGGCTCACGGTGTACTTCGGTCCGCCGAAGACTTTCGCGCCGGCCTTGCGCGCGTGGAAGAACGCATACTCGGCGACGACGCGGCAGACGGAGCGTTCGATGCGCTCGGTGCGGTACGCCACCTCGTCGCCGCCTTCGGACTCGCGCCATTCCTTCGCGCCGTACGCGTCGCCGACGGCCATGCGGACGACCGAGATCGGCGCGTGGATCCCGGCGACCGGGCGCACGCCCGGGATGCGGCGGCCGGTCCGGACGATGACTTTACCGTCGATCGCCTTGCGCAGGATCGCGTTCGGCGAGCCGACGTCGTCACGCGTCTCCGGCGTGATCGTCGCCGCCTTGAGACCGAGCTTGGTGCGCTTCATCGCGGCGGCCGCTTCGTGCACGACGCGGTTCTGCGTCGCGCGGCGGTTCTCGAGCGAGAGGTCGTAGCGCTCGAACTCCACCTCGAGGCCGACGACGTCGGGCGCGAGGACGCGCAGCGACTCGGCGAGGAGCTCTTGTCCGGTTTGGTCGCCTTCCAGGACGACGATCGTAGGCTTGGCGGGCGTCGGCACGACGCGGCGGGTTCGCGGCCCGGCGCGTTCCCTCCGCCCGCATGCGAAAGGCACGAAACGCGCCGCTGAGACGTTGTCCGAAGCATGAAGAGATTCACGGGTGCTTTCGTGTGCGCGCTTGCTTTCGGCGCGCTGACGTTCCCAGCCGCGCGCGCCGACGCGGCGTTCACCGACATCGTATGTCCCGAAGCGACGCAGTACGTCGTCGCGATGGGGACGCTCAAACAGGGCGATCCGCCGCAGCGCGTGTACGACGCGGCGAACGCCGCCGCGACCGCGTACGACGAGTGCGCGAAGCGCCAGCTCGCCGACGCCAACGTGGAGCCCGGCGTGCACTACGCGTACACGCGCGAGGCGGGGTTGTCGATCGTGGCCGCGCGGGCGCTCATCGCGCTGAACCGGCAAAGCGACGCGAAGGCCGTGGCGCTCAACGCGAAGCGGCTCGCGCAGGACGTCGCCGACTGGCGGCGCTCGATCCAGCAGAACGGGGCGATCATCGTCTCGAGCGGCAGCAACAACCAGCCTTCGGCGTACCGAGACGCCGCGCGCGACGTCGTCGCCGCGGCGGACCAGCTGCTCGCGACGCTCTCCGGCGTGCAGGCGTCGTCCCCCGCGCCGGTCGCGTCACCGCTGCCGGCGCCGGCGGCCACCCCGCACAGGTGATCGCCCCCTCGTAGGGGGAACTCCGTCGGCAATGGCTCGCGTCCGACGGAAGAGGACCGCAGCGACACGTTGGAACTTGGAGATCGCCGGGATCGCGGCGCTCGGTTTCGCGTTGCTGCTCGGAATCGCGCTGGTCGCGCCGCCCGCGCGGACCGGCGCGGTCGGCGGCGCGACGGCGTTCGCGCTGCACGCGCTCTTCGGGCTCGCCGCGCCGTTCTTCGTCGTGCTGATCGCGCTGGTCGGCGCGATCGTCTTCCTCGAGATCAACGTCCCGAGGATGATCGCGACGCTCGGCGGCGCGGCGTGCGCGTACTTCGTCGCGATCGACGCCGGGATCGCGGCCGCGGGACGGGACGGTGGGCTGCTCGGCGGCGGGCTCGCGACCGCGCTGCGCGCGCTTCTCGGCGACGCCGGCGTGTGGATCGTGCTGGTGATCGCGGTGCTCGCGGTGACGGTGGCGATCACCGGCGTGAGCGTGAAGAGAGTGATCGGCTGGTGCGTCGCGCGGCTCGCCGCGCTGCGGCCGCCGCCGTCCGCGAAGCCGGCCGGCGGAAACGCCGCGCTCGCACCCGCTCGCCCGGCCTCGCTGCGCGAAGCGTTCCATCTCCCCGCGCTGCTCCCGCGCGCGCAGCCGGTGACCGCCGCCGCGGCGGCCGGTGCGAACGCGGCCGTCGCGGCGCCGGAGATCCCCGCGCCGACGCACACCGTCGTCGAAAGCGAGCCGGTCCGGTTCTACGACGAAGAGCTGGACGACGCCGACGACGATCTCTTCGGCGACGAAGACGACGACGGCGAGTACGACGACGAGACGTACGCCGAGGACGAGTACGCGGGCGACGAGGACCCGGCGGACGAGCCGGACGACGACGCGCCCGGCGACGTCGAGTCCGGCGTGCAAGACCGCGCGGCGCTCGCGGCGATCGCGGTCAGCGGCGAAGTCGAGACGGCGCCGCCGCGGCCGTCGTACGTGCTCCCGAACGTCGCGGAGATCTTCGACCCGCCGCAGGCGCAGAAGATCGACGACGAGAGCCGCCGCCACATCCTCGAAGACACGCTGGCCTCGTTCGGCGTCGGCGCGAAGGTGATGCACATCGAGCGCGGCCCGTCGATCACGCGCTACGAGCTGCGTCCCGACCGCGGCGTGAAGATCTCGCGCATCTCCTCGCTCGCCGACGACCTCGCGCTCGCGCTCGCGGCGACGAGCGTCCGCATCGAGGCGCCGATCCCCGGGAAATCGGCGGTCGGGATCGAGATCCCGAACACGACGGTCTCCGTCGTCGCGATCCGCGAGATCCTCGACGGGATCCCGCGCAGCGTCCCGCCGCTCACGATGGCGCTCGGCAAGGACATCACCGGCAAGCCGGTCACCGGCGAGCTCGGGAAGATGCCGCACCTGCTCGTGGCCGGCGCGACCGGCGCCGGGAAGTCGGTCTGCCTGAACTGCATCATCGCCTCGCTGCTGTGCATCGCGACGCCGGACCAGCTCGAGCTGCTGATGATCGATCCCAAGCGGGTCGAGCTGACCGTCTACAACGGGATCCCGCACCTCAAGAACGAGGTGATCACCGATCCGTCGATGGCGGCCGGCGCGCTGGCGATGATCACGCGCGAGATGGACCTGCGCTACGAGCGGTTCGCGCGAGCCGGCGTGCGCAAGATCGAGGAGTACAACGCGAAGTACCCCGACGAGAAGCTGCCCTATATCGTCGTGATCATCGACGAGCTGGCGGATCTGATGCTGATCGCGCCGGCGAAGGTCGAGATGCTGATCATGCGGCTCGCGCAGCTCGCGCGCGCGACCGGGATCCATCTGGTCGTCGCGACGCAGCGGCCGTCGGTCGACGTGATCACCGGCCTGATCAAGGCGAACATCCCCTCGCGCATCGCGTTCGCCGTCTCCTCGCAGGTGGACTCGCGCACGATCCTCGACATGGGCGGCGCGGAGCGGCTGCTCGGCCGCGGCGACATGCTGTATCTTCCGATCGACGCGCCCAAACCGATCCGCACGCAGGGCGCGCTCGTCACGGGCCACGAGATCGAGCGGCTCGTCGACCACTGGAAGCGCCAGGCGAAGGGCGAAGGCGTGAAGGCGATGGAGATCACGCCGATCCGCGAGGACGACGAACGCGGGAGCGGCGGCGAGCGCAAGAGCGACGAGCTGTGCTACGACGCGGCGAAGTTCTTGCTCGACGCCCGCGTCGCGAAAGGCGATCCCGGCGTCGGGTCGACCGCGGCGCTTCAGGCACGCTTCTCGATCGGCCACCCGCGCGCGGTGCGCCTGATGCGGCAGCTCGAAGAGTTCGGGATCGTCGGTCCCAACGAAGGGACGAAGCCGCGCAACGTGATCGTCGACTCGCCCTCCGATCTGGAGCGCCTCGCCGACCGCTTCGGCCGCCCCGCGCAGACGGACCTGTTCGCGGGGTGATCGCCCGCGTCGTTCGCTACGCCGCGCTCGCCGCGCTGTTCGCCGAGCTGTACACGCTGCTCGGCCTCGCGGTCTCGCATCGCGCACCGTTCGGGATCGACGTCGCGGGTCGCGCGCTCGCCGGCGAGGCGCCGCGGCTCGCGCTGCTCTTCACCGAGTCGTGCTGGTGGGAGGCGCTGGTCGTCCTCGCGATCGCGATCGTCGTGATCGCGATTCGGTACCCGTCGTGGCGCGCGCGCGCGATCCTCGCGATCCCCGCGACGCTGGTCACCTGGCAGCTCAGCGACGTGCTGAAGAACGTCTTCAAGCGCCCGCGGCCGGAGTACTGGAGGCTCATCCACGAGCCGACGTACTCGTACTCGAGCGGCCACGCGATGTTCGCGTTCCTCGTCTATTGGACGTGGGCGTGGTTCGTCTGGAAGAGCGCCCTCCCGGAGCGCGTCCGCGCGATCGTCGCGCCGCTGCTGTTCCTCTGGGGGTGCGGCGTGATCTGGTCGCGGCTCGCGCTCGGCGCGCACTACGTCACGGACTTGATCGGCGGCGTGCTGCTCGGCGCGGCGATGCTCTCGCTGGCATCGGCGATCGCAGCATCCCTACGCGCGCGATCACGCGTCGCGAAAAATCCCTAGCGCTTCCGCAAAATTTTGGCACTTCCCCAAGGCAGTCGCGCCGGGGGCCTCTAATAGTTTTCTAAGGTTCTTGTGCCGGGGTCGGCCCGGTCCGTGCGGCTACACGGTCCGGGCCTCCGGCATTACAGCCCGACAACCAGAACCCTCGAGGAGCCCCGTATGCGCAGAACGTCCTCGCGGCTGGTCGTGACCCTCGTGCTCAGCATCGCCTTTCTCTGCGGCGGCATCACTGCCGCGTTCGCAGGGACGACCGGCGCACTGAGCGGGAAGGTCTTCGATGCGGCCTCACAAGCGCCCGTCGCGGGCGCGAAAGTCACCGCCACCAGCCCGTCCGGAACGGCGTCGACCGTGACCGACAAAGCCGGCAGCTTCACGTTCATCTCGCTCACGCCCGACACGTACACGCTGGCCGTCTCGAGCGCGGGATACGACGCCGCGACGCTGAGCGGGATCACGGTGCAGGCGGACCAGGCCGTGACGTACACCGTCACGCTGGCAAAGACGCTCAAGCAGATCGGGCGCGTCTCCTCGCGCTCCAACGCCTCGCTGATCCAGCCCGGCATCAGCACGGACGTCTACAACATCTCCGCCGCGCAGCAGCGCGCCGCGGCGACGCTCGGCGGCGGCGGCGGGCTGAACAACGCCTACTCGGCGGTCGCGTCGGTTCCGGGCGTCTTCGTCCCGCAAGGACAGGTCGGCGAGTACCAGTCGATCTTCGTGCGCGGCTCGAACTACACGCAGGTCGGCTACGAGTACGACGGCGTCCCGATCCAGCGCGCGTTCGACCAATATCCCGGCAACAATCTGTCGAACCTCGGGCAGCAGGAAGTCCAGGTCTACGTCGGCAGTGCGCCGACGGGGAGCGGATCGACCGCGCTCGCGGGTTTCGTCAATCAGGTGATCCGGACCGGGACGTATCCGCCGGTGACCAACCTGCAGTACGGTTTCGGCAGCCCGACCAAATACGGAAACCTGCGCTTCGAGACCGGCGGCGCGACGGCGAACCGCCTCTTCTCCTACTACGCGGGCACGGGCGTCTACAACCAAGAGATCGCGTACGAGCGCGGTCAGACGATCGATCAGACGTACGGGACGATCCTCGACCTCTACAAGTCCAACTGCTCGACGAACGCGGCGACCGGAAATTCTCCGACCGTCGGCTGCTACAAGAACAGCGCGTACAGCGGGATCCCGCTGGGCCCGAACGGCTACGAGCTGGGACCGACGTTCTGGGGCGCCTCCACGGCGCAGAAGGACCGCGACACCGTCCTGAACTTCCACTTCGGGCTCCCGCACAAGGGCGGCAACGGCCTCAAAGACGACGTTCAGCTCCTCTACGACACGACGCTGGTCCAGACACAGTTCGCGACGTCCCCGTACGATTGGGGGCAACCGTTCGGAACGTGGATCATGAACGGGACGTACTACGGCAACCCGCCGTGCGGCGGTGCGGTCACGACGAACTGCAACCGCTTCGGCGCCGATCCCGGCGTCTACAACGACAAGCGGGTCTACCGCGGACCGGTCGGGACCCCGCTGGGCGCGGCCGATCTGGCCAACACGCAGGTCTGGTACTTCCCGAATTCTCCGGCCGGCCGCGGGTTCAACGCGCTGCAAAACCCGAAACGAGCGGGACAGCTACAACCAGAACGCGTCGATCGTCAAGCTGCAGTACCAGCACAACATCAACGACCGTTCGTACGCGCGCATCTACGGGTACGTCGAGTACTCCGACTGGCTGCAGTACGGCGAAGGCGGCTTGAACGCGAACTTCACGAGCTCGATCTCGAGCGACTACAAGCTCGGCTCGCACACCCGCGGGGTGGCCTTCCAGTACGCCAACCAGCTCAGCGACCAGCATCTGCTGAACTTCACGGCCTCGTACACGACGGCCACGACGTTCCGCAACAACGACGCCGCGGTGACGCTCTCGGGCACTCCGACGGCGGCGAACTCGACGACCGTCGCGTTCCTGGTCGACTCGAACAACCCCACCAACGGCATCTGCTACACGGCGACCGGCGCCCAGGTGAACTGCGGTGCGACGACCGGCGCGGTTCCCGCACGCTATGTCATCCCCGGTCTGACGAGCCCCGCCTGCCCGAACGTCGCAGCGCCCTGCGCGCTCCAGCCCACCAGCGGCGTCACGGTCTCGACCGCGGGCGCGATTACGTGCGGCACCGGACCGTGCGAGTTCCTGACCGTCGCGAACGGACAGGCGGCGACGTACAACACCGTCACCCCGAAGTTCAGCACGCTCGCGCTGAGCGACAAGTGGCAGGTCTCGCCGCAGCTCTCGCTCGACCTCGGGCTGCGCTACGACGACTTCAAGTACCAGCTCGTCCCGACCGACGTCGGTCTGGCGCGGCAGTTCTGGGTCAACTACTTCAACCGCTTCAACTGCTACGACCCGGGCGCGCAGCAGCTCGTCACGAATCCGTCCCCGACCGGGGCGCCGTGCCCGGCGCCGCTGCAGCAGCCGACGTTCTCCGGCGTCAGCGATCCCCAGGAAGACTACCCCGAGCTGCAGCCGCGCTTCGGCCTCACCTACACGGTGAACCGGAACAACGTGCTGCGGCTGTCGGCGGGGAAGTACGCCCAGCCGGCGAGCTCCGCGTTCCAGCAGTACAACACCACCCAGCCGAACTTCATCGCGGCCAACCAGGTGTTCTACCCGATCGGGTTCCGCCAACCGAGCCACCGGATCTACCCCGAGGAGTCGACCAACATCGACGCCTCGTGGGAGCACCAGTTCAACAACACGGACGCGTCCTTCAAGTTCACGCCGTTCCTGCGCACGACGCGCAACGAGCTGACGACCGTGCTGCTCGACGCGAAGACGAACTTCGTCTCGGGGATCAACGTTGGCCACAAGAACGTCAAGGGACTCGAGCTCGCGCTCCAAAAGGGCGACGTGAACCGTGACGGGTTCTACGGCGCGCTCAGCTACACGTACACCTTCGCGCGCGTGAAGTTCGACAAGTTCTCGAACGGAACGACCCTGAACACCGCGCTGAACAACGCCGTCGCGACGTACAACGCCTACACGAAGTACTGCACGGTGACGAATCCCAGCGACCCGCGCTGCCAGATCAGCACCGGAACGACGACGTACCTCGCCGGGGTCACGAGCCGTATCGGACCCCCAACGAGTACCGGCTCGGCGCCGTGCTTCTATGCGGCGAACAATCCGAACGCTGCGCTGCGCGGCCAGCCCGATCCGGCGTGCGCCGCGGGAAGCATCGCGAACCCGTACTGGAACATGCCGGTGCAGAACCTGTACGACCCGAACGACTCGTATGCGGTGTACAATACGTACTCCGGCGGCGCGCGCGGGACAGGCTCGAACCAGAGCTACGTCGCACCGCACGTCCTCACGCTCGTCACGAACTACAAGCACCAGCGGCTGAACATCACGCCGACGCTGCAGTTCCAGGGCGGCGCGCAGTACGGCCGCCCGCTCCAGGTGGTCGGTGTCAACCCCGCCGCGGGCTGCACCGCGATCAATCCCCTCACTCCGGCGACCTCGACCGGCACCGATCCGCGGTATCCCGGGAGCCAGCCCGGAGCGCCGTACGACGCGTCGACCTGCGCGGGCGGGATCCCGATCCCGAACCCGTTCGTCGGCCACTTCGACAACTACGGGCAATACACGGAGCCCAACAAGCTCGCCGGCAACATCTCGCTCGCGTACGACCTCTCCAAGAACACGACGTTCCGCGTCGACCTGGTCAACGTGGTCGCGACGTGCTGGGGCGGAAGCAACGTCCCGTGGCGGCAGAACGGACGCTTCGGGTGCAACTACTCGGGCGGTCAGTACGTCTCCAATTTCTACAATCCCGGAGACACGATCCAGCCGCTCGTCCAGTTCCCGTACGCTCCCAACCTGGGCAACGTCTTCCAGTCGACGACGGGCGGACAGGCGAACCCGTTCCAGCTGTACGCGACGTTCAACGTGCGGCTGTAGCGCTCGTTCGAGAACGAGAGACGCCCGGTGCGCGTGCGCCGGGCGTCTCTCTTTTTCAGGTGCTCAGTGCGGGACGGCCGTGGTCAGCCGCGGGCGCTTCGTGTGGAATGCGGTCGCCCGCTGGTAGCTCTTCGCCAACGCGGTCAGCGCCGGCTCGCCCCACGCGCGGCCGAGGAACGCGATCGAGGTCGGCAAATTCTCCGGACCCATCCCGTTCGGCATCGCGATCGCGGGGAGCCCGGCGAGATTTCCGGGTGAGATCAACGACGTCGCGCCGGGATATTTCGGCCACGCCTTCTCGAACGGGAGACCGACCGGGTAGGTGACGGTCGGCAGCGTCGGCGAGACGATCGCGTCGTAGCCGTCCATCGCGCGCTCGAGCGCGGCGTTCAGCTTCGCGCGCTGGCGCATCGCGTCGATGTAGTCCACCGCCGGCGTCGCGTAGGCGACGTAGCCGCCGAGCTTGTCGTCGGCGTTGCGCAGCTCGTGCGAGCGCCCCGACTCGATCAGATCACGGAACGCGGCCGCGCCTTCGGCGTCGACGATCGTGCCGACGACCGGTCCCCACGGGCCTTTCGGCAGCGCGACCTCGCCCGCGACGTCGGCGAACGTCGCGATCGTCTTCAGCGAGGCGCGAAAGTTCGCGACGACCTCGGGCATCGAGGCCTTCGTGCCGTCTTTCAGGACCGCGACGCGCAGTCGGCGGCGCGGCGGCACGAGCGGTCCGTCGACCGCCGTCAGATCGTTCGGGTCGGCGCCGGCGATGATGCCCAGGATCGTCTCGGCATCGCGCGCGCTGCGCGCGAGCGGGCCGAGCTTGTCGAGCGTCCAGCAGAGCGCCATCGCGCCGTGGCGCGAGACGCGCCCGTACGTCGGGCGCAGCCCGGTGACGCCGCACGCGGTCGACGGGAACAGGATCGAGCCCGACGTTTCCGAGCCGATCGCGAAGCCGACCAGCCCCGCGGCGGCCGCGATTCCCGAGCCGCTCGACGAGCCGCCGCTCCAGTACTTCGCGTTCCACGGCGTGCGGCCGGGGCCGGTGAACGACGCGTCGGCGTCACCGTAGCCGAAACCGCCGGCGAGCTCGACCATCGCGAGCTTCGCGAGCAGCACGGCGCCGGCCGCGGAGAGCTTCTTCACCACCGTCGCATCGTACGCGAAGCGCTGTTCGCGGTACGGCTGGGCGCCCCACGTCGTCGGCGCGTCCGGCGTCGCGAGCAGATCCTTCACGCCGTACGGGATGCCGTGCAGCGGCCCGCGGACGCGGCCACGGGCGCGCTCCGCGTCGGCGCGCTTCGCCTCGCGGCGCGCGCGGTCGTGCAGGATCGTGACGACCGCGTTGTAGACCGGGCCGTACTTCTCGAGCCGCGCCAGATAGAGCTCCGTCAGCTCGACCGACGAGACGGTCCGCGCGGTCAGCAGCCGCTGCAGCTCCGTGGCGTCGGCGAAGGCGAGATCGTCGTGCGTCATCGCGGTCTCGGCGCGGCGAAGCGCGTCACGGGCTCATCGGCGTTCTTCAACCCGGTCGCCTTCTTGGGATTCAGCCGTGCGGCGCCGCGCCGGTTGCCGTCGATCGCGTGCGCGATCGTGTCGAGATCCTTGTCGCTCAGGTTCGAATCGAAGCGCCGCATCGACGAGGCGACCGCGACCGCGAGCTCGGAGGCGGGCTTCGGCGACGCGCTCGCGCTCGGCGACGGTTGCGCGGAGGGGAGCGGCGAGGGCTTGGGCGGCGCTTCGGGCGGCGGCGCCTGCGCCTCGGCCTGCCCGGCGAGCAAGACGGTTGCGGCGACGCCGGAGACGGCGCCGATGAACGAACGACGGTCTGCCATATCGAACGGTAAGACGCGCACGACCGCCCGGACACCTTTCGGAACGGGGCCCATGTCGCGCGAGCGGGTACATCTCGCGCATGGATGCGCGGCGGTGAGGATCGCGTACGTCGACATGATCGGCGGCGCCGCCGGCGACATGCTGCTCGCGGCTTTCCTCGACGCGGGTTTGGACCGCGATGCGCTCGAGCGCGCGCTCCGGACGGTGGTCGCCGACGGCTGGACGCTCAAACCGATGCGCGTCGTGAAGCGCGGGATCGCGGCGACGTACGCGGGCCTCGTCGTTCCGGGCGAGGACGGCGACGAGCATCATCACCACCATCATGCTCACCATCTCTCCGAAGGCGGTCACCACGGCGAGACGCGCACGCTCGGCGGCGTGCTGGAGATCGTCGAGCGCAGCGGCCTGACCGCGCGCCAACGCGAGCGCGCTAGCGCGGTGTACCGCGCGCTCGCCAAGGCCGAAGCCCGCACGCGCGGCACGACGGCCGGCCCGATGCGGTTCCACGAGATCGGCCCGATCGACGCGATCCTCGACGTCGCGGCGACCTGCGTCGCGCTCGACCTGCTGCAGATCGACGAGCTGCGCTGCTCGCCGTTCCCCATCGGCACGGTCCCGAGCAGCACCGATAGCCGGCACGACGCGAACGGCCAGCGCGTGACGGCGCATCTGCTCGCCGGCTGGCCGACGCGCGCGCTCGACGTCACGGACCAGCTCGTTACCGCGACCGCCGCCGCCATCCTGACGACGCTCGCGAAACCGGGCGACCCGCAGCTGACGATCAAACGAATCGGCTACGGCGCGGGGCGCAGCGACTTCTCCGTTCCGAACGTCACGCGAGTGCTGATCGGAACAAGATAGTCGAGGCGGTGGTCGTGGCTTAGACCGAGAGCCTCCGGATTCCCAGCATGCCGAGCGCGGTCAGGACGGTGACGATCAGAAACGCCAAGGCCGCCCGGGCGAGCGACACGTTACGGTTCTCCATCACGTACTCCAAGACGTTTGGCATCAAGGTCGTCGGCTCGCTCAGAGTTCCGCGCGTCATTCCTTTGACGTTGCCGTGATAACGTAACAGTAGCGCCGTCCCTTCACCGGTTCGATCGGCGGCTAGAGTCCTCAACTCGCCGCGAGACTCGGCGAACTTCAGACCGTCGTAGCGCACGAGCTGGACGCGCCTTCCATCGAGCGCATTCAAGACGACGGTCCCAGAGAGTACACTCGATACGGTTTCGACTTGGTGCCGATCGTTTTCGTAGAGTTCCCGCTCTTCGGCCAGCCCGATCTGGGAGACGCGAAACGGCGTCCCGAGCGCCATGCGCGCCCCGGTCCTCGGCTCGACGCCGAGCTTGACTGGGGCGGCAAGAACCAATCTCCTGATCTCCGCAGCCCGCCGTTCGGGAATCCGTTGCCCCGCCGACCGGTTGCCATGCAGTGGGCTGATCGTGACGCCGCGCGCCGTGACGACGAGCGGGGGCGGCGTCGACCCGTGAGGTGGTTCGATCACGACCTGATAGCTCGCACGATCCAACCGTTTTTCGATCGTGACGCGGCTGTGGGCCGGAACGTACAGCGAGGCGACGTTCAGTGACTGACGAGCTCCGCTCGTGGCTTCTCTCTCGAACGTCATCTGGTCGGAGGAGCGAGCGGAACAGTCGTCGACGACCGCCGTCCCATTCGAGACGCATCGAACGTTCCCGACGGTGAGCCGCGCGAGCGCGACGCCTTCAAGGAGCTGCTGCTCTTCCTCAACCTGAAACGAGACACTCGTCAGATGAGCTTCAAGATCGATATCGGTCGTCGGCGGTCCCCATGTCAGTAGCCACGCGACGATCAGGCCGACGGCAACCGGTACCCCGATGATCGTCGAACGTTCCCACCGCCGGTTCCAGTCGGCGACCCTTCGCTCGTGTTCGAGCTTGACGAGCGTAGCGAGCGGCTGAAGAGCATCGAGATCCTCTGCCGACGGCAGCCGACCCGTGTCAGCGACATTGGCCGAGAGCGCGCGGACCTCGTCCGACAGAAGCTCCTCGCTCGAACGCCGTCGTTCGGCCACGTAACAGACACCGCGATCATCGGCGTTGCGACGGTCCCGCCGCCGTCGCGCACTTCGCCTTCCAGCTGAATTCCGTAGAGGCCGGGTGCGTGCAACTCAGGTAACGTTATCTCGATCGCGATCTGCGCGGCATACGAGCCACGGGACAGCGGTTGCTTCGCACGCATGGTTCGCGTGATCGCTCCATGCGCGTCGAGCCGGCCCACCGTGACGTAAACTTCGTTCATTTCGCGGGCCGGTAACGCAATCAACGCCGTCTCGGCGCCAGGCGCGATGTCGTCACCGATCGTCACGGGGACGTAAACATTGGCCCGACCTGTACCGAACTGGCGCGAATCCCATGCGACGAGCCCGACGTCCGAGAGCGAGAGTTCGAGCGCCGCGAGAACCAGCGACCGCCAGCCGTACCGGCCCGCCGCTGGTGCTTGCATGCGGTCCATTTGATACCGAAGCCGCGGGCGAAGCGCATAAGCGCGGATGTGAAGCGGGGCATGTCCCGTTCCGGCCCGCCATCGCAGCGGGATTATAGGATCGGCGACGGAGACGCGCACGGACCGGCCACGTGTCAGTGACGCGATCAGAAAGCTCCCTTCACCAGCCGTTGGGCGGCTGTACGTGCCCTCGCAGCGGTCACCCCGCCACTTGTATCCGTTCGCGCCGCCGTCGGCATGCTTCAGCAGTTCCGAATCACAGCCAGGAGGTAACGCGGTGAGCGGCGCCTGCGTCAGCAGGACGACGACAGCCCCGAGGACGGTTCCAACCGCTCCGCGGACGCGTCCGTTCACCACCATGAGCCCTTCCGGTGGAGGATCGTGACGCGGCCGTCGAGTGCTTGGCCCTCCTTGTAAACCTCGTTCACCCACGCGTTCGGGTATTCGGCCCACAGCTCGCCCGAGGGGCTCACCGCGATCGTCCGGAGGAAGCGCCCGGACGAGTCATATTCAGCATGAAACGTGCAGATATGCTTTCCGTTGATCAAGAACTTCGCTTCGCGCGCTCGGCGGCTCACGTCGTATGATATAATGACGTCTCGTGTGAAATCGTTTCTAAATTTGTAGTGCTTGAGCACGAGCAACCCTTTGGCGTAGTCGTTGTAGCCGAACCACACGTTCTTTTCGTCATACTGGTCTTCGCGCACGAGGTCGCCGTCGGCGTTGTACGTCGGGCGGTAGATCACGGAGATGTTCCAGCCGGTGATCTTCGCCCGCAGCACCTCACGGCCCGTGTTCGGGTCGACCGTCGTTTCGTAGTAGCTGCCGTCTCGCTCGTAATAGCGCTCTGATTTCATGAGACCGGACGGCCAGAAATCGCGCACGGTTTTCGTGGGCCGGTCTTGGCCAGGGCTGTAGTCGGTGATCTCGACTTCATGATCACCGTAGCGATAGACCCGGTAACCACTCTGAGAGCCGTCCTGGCGCAAGAAGTCTTCACGGATTCGGTAGCCTTGCGCATTCCGCCCGATCGAGACGGAGGAGAGACGGCGTTCGCCCGCCATCGAATCCTCGAACTCCGGGCGCAGGCTGTCACCGGTGTAGCGATACCGAAGCTCGCGCAGCGTTTGGCCATCTCGCAACACGACGACCTTCGTTATGCGCCCTCGTTCATCGCTAGTCACCGAGTAGATGTGTCCCGGGTCGGTCGCGCTGACGTCACCGAGATACTGGCGGTCGCCGGAGATGGTGGCGAGGAACGTACGGTAGAATCGGATTCGCCGCGGGTCCGCGACGGCAAGCGATTCATCACGGGCCACGTACGCCGAACGATGGGCACGCAGCGCAACAGGATATCCCAACGAGTTCAGCCATCGCACCAGGACGTCGGAGCGCACTGCCTTTCCGAAGTCGGTTTTGTCTCTGAGAAGCATCCCGAGGACGTTCCCGTCCGTATCCAGCAACGCGCCGCCCGAGTGGCCGCGAGAGTATCGTTCGACCGTGAACGTGATTTCCGTGGGATCGATACCGGTAAGATACTCGGGACCGGTCATCGCCCATACTTCTCCTCCCGGCTGACCAAGCGGATATCCGCGGGAGAGCAGTTCTACTTTGCCGAGATCGTCCGCGGCAAGGAGATCGAATTCGATGGCGGCGGCGGACGCGATGCGGTCGGCGATCGTGAGAACCGTGAAGTCTCGTTTTTCGTCGTCTCGGTCCACGGTCGGATGCAGCCAACGATTCGGCGCGTTGTAAAACGCGACGCTGATGCTTCGGACCACTTGTCCTTCCGGGTGCACGACATGAAAGGCCGTGACGACGTAGAACCGCTCCGCCGTGCGCGCGAAGATGATGCCGGCGCCCCAGCGGTCGGCGCCTCCCACATCGGTTCTCACCATGGCGATCAGTTGCTTCGCCCTGGCCGTCGCCGATGGGGGCAGCTGCGCCGGTGCCGGCTTCGGAAGAGACGCGAGGACGCCGAGTACGGCGAGAGTCCCCGCGAGAACGTGTCGAGAGCTGCCCAAGACGAATTTTCGCATCCGCGATCTCCGGGATCGATCAGCCAAACCGGCTTTCACCGCGATGTGAGAGTGCTTGCCTAAGGGGAGCAGGCAGCCCTGCCTGGATCTTCCGAGTTTCGAACCTGCCTTGGCAAAGAGGTCGGCGGATCAGCGCTTCGCGCGCCGGAACACTTCCTCGACGGAAACCGCGAAGCCGGGCATCGCCGTAAGGCAGAGCACGTCGTCCTTCTCCAGCACGCTCGCGCCGACCGCATCGTGAACGGCAATCGTTCGGCGACGCGGATCGACGACCATCACCGCCGCAGTTCCAGCCGCGAGGTACGTCGCGATCTTGTCCTCGACGTCCGGGCGGCGGTCGGGCGATAGGATTTCGATCGCGACGGTCGGCGAACAGAGAGGCGCTGCCACCGCTTCATCGGGCGCATCCTCTGGCAGCGCGTCATACGAAAGGTACGCGAGATCGGGCACCAGCGGGCGAACGACCTTGCCGGGCGGCGCGACGCGAAACCGCCACTCCGAGCCGACTCGGCCGTGTCCATTCGCCGCCCAAACACGCAGCAGCGAGCCGAGTTCGAGCTGCAGCGCGCCATGCGTATAGGTTCCGCCCGTCTTTTTCAGCGCCCGGCCGCGGACCCACTCGGTCTCCGGCTTGGTTTCGGGGAGGACGATCTCGTGAATCGACATGGCTTCACGCCGAGCCTATCACGACATGCGTGCGGCTCGGCAAGAGGACCGGCGCTCCGGGCGCCGCTACGCTACGTTATTCGGGGATACCGGCCGTCTTTGTCCGGAAAGACGATCTGCATCCCGGTGAACCCGTCGGCCGTCTTGTGCCGGAACGCCCACACGCCGGCAAAGAGGCATCTGTCGAGGAACTCTTTCGGATAGATGTTCAGCAGCCGGCCGTGCATCGCGCCGAGCGGCTCGTATTTGTCCGGGACCGGCGCGCCGTGCGCGATGATCTTCTTCGCGACGGCGTTCAGCATCGTGCAGGACACGGCGGAGTCCTCGCCGGTGTCGATGAGCAGCTCGGGAAGATGCTTCCCGCTCAGGCCGACGGTGTACGCGAAGCCGTGCTTCTTGTCCTCGCCGACGAAGACGCACGCCCATCCGTGCTGCGCGACGTCCCTGTCGAGCTTCGCGTAGTACGGCTCGCCCTGAGGCTGCAGCAGCCCGTCTCCGGCCGGAGCGGCCGCCAACAGGCCGCTGCCCAGACCGAGCGCGAGCAGTACCGGAAGCATTCTCGGCACGCTCAAACCTCCATCACGACCGGGATGACGATCGGCCTGCGGCGCGACTTCTCGAACACCGCCTTGGAGAGGCCCGAGCGGATGTGCTCCTTGACGTTGCCGATGTCGCGGATTCCCTCGACGCTGCAGTCGGCGAGGATCGCGCTCAGCTTCGCCTTGAGCTCGTCGACCAGCTCCCCGGATTCCGGCAGGTAGAAGACGCCGCGCGAGATCACGTCCGGGCCCGCGACGACGCGCGCTTCTTCCGCGTCAACCGTCACGACGACCATCATGATCCCGTCGCCGGCGAGATGCTTGCGGTCGCGCAGCACCGCCTCGCCGACGTCGCCGACCCCGGAGCCGTCGACCATCACGTTCCCGCCGTAGGTGCGGCCGATCTTCTCGGCGCCGTCGCGCGTGAACTCGAGCACGTCGCCGTTCTCGGCGGTGAAGACGTTGTCGCCCGCCACGCCGGTCTGCTGAGCGAGCCGCCCGTGCGTCACCAGCATCCGGTACTCGCCGTGCACCGGGATGAAGTATTTCGGGCGCACGAGGTTGAGCATCAGCAGCAGCTCCTCTTGCGAGGCGTGGCCGCTGACGTGCGCGTTCCCGGTGCTGCCGTGGATCACGTTCGCGCCCAGCCGGTAGAGGTTGTTGATCGTGCGGGAGACGGCTTTCTCGTTGCCGGGGATCGGCGTCGCGGAGATGACCACCGTGTCGCCCGGGACGATCTTGAAGTGCTTGTGGTCGCGCACCGAGAGCCGCGTGAGCGCCGACATCGGCTCGCCCTGCGAGCCGGTCGTCATCACGCACACCTCGTGCGGCGGGTGCTCGTCGACGTCCTCGAGCCGGATCACGAGCCCTTCGGGGATGTCGAGATAGCCGAGCTGGCGCGCGAACTGCACGACGTTCTGCAGCGAGCGCCCGAGGAACGCGACCTTCCGGCCGTAGCGCTTCGACTGGTCGACGACCTGCTGGATCCGCGGCACGTTCGAGGCGAACGAGGTGACGATCAGCCGCCCCTTCGCGCGGGCGAAGATGTTCGAGAACGCCTCGCCGACGATCCGCTCGGAGAGCGTGTGGCCCGGGCGCTCGGAGTTCGTCGAGTCGGAGAGCATCACCAGAACGCCCTCGTCGCCGACTTTCGCGATCGAGGCGAAGTCGGCCGGATCGCCGTCGATCGGCGTCTGGTCGAACTTGAAGTCGCCGGTGTGGAACACCGTCCCCAGCGGCGTGCGAATCGCGAGCGAGCACGCGCCCGCGAGCGAGTGGTTGATGTGAATGAACTGCGCCTCGATCGCACCGTGCGCGACGCGGTCGCCCGGCTCGACCTCGCGCGCGTTCCACTCGCCGGGCTTGTGCTCTTTGAGCTTCGCGCGGATCAATGCGAGCGAGAGCGGCGTCCCGATCACCGGGATCTTCGGAAACTCGCGCAGCAGGTACGGGATCCCGCCGATGTGGTCTTCGTGCCCGTGGGTGACCAGCAGCGCGCGGAACTTCTCGGCGCGCTCGCGCAGGTAGGTGAAGTCGTTGATGACGATGTCGACCCCGAACATCTCCTCGTCGGGGAACATCAGGCCGCAGTCGACGACGACCATGTCGTCGTTGGTCTCGATCACGGTCATGTTGCGGCCGATCTCGCCGCAGCCGCCGAGCGGGACGATGCGCAGGTAGGGCTCGCTCGGCGGAGCCGGGATCACGAAGGTATCGGGGTTCAAGAATGGTCCTAGTCGAGGCGTGGGAGCGGTGGGAAGGACCGGCGTGAGACACGCGATCTTCACCGGCGTTCTGCTGGTGCTCTTCCCTGGGACGGCGCCCGCGACCCCGGCCCGGCCCGCTTCGGCTCCGGCCCGGCATCCCGCGCCCTCGCCCTCCCCGGCCGCGACGCCGGCCTTCCGCCCCGCGGCCGCCGCGCTCTACTCGCGCCGCTCGCGGCGCCTGGTCCAGTCCTATCTGCGCCTGAAGCTGCTCGAGATGCGGGAGGCCGATCTGGAGCGCGCCCGCAAGGTGGTCGAGCGGAAGCTCGGGATCAAGGCGCTCCTCGGCGAAACACCGCCACCGTTCGCCCGGTAGCAACGGGTGTCAGTCCGCTCGTTCTTTCCGGGAGAGACCTTTGAGCACGTCCGAAACCGCGATCGGCCCGCGCCCCGGGCTCAGCAACGTCGTCGACATCGTCGTCGCGCCGAACTCCGCGTTCGAGCGCCTCCGCCAAGTGCCGACCTGGGGGTGGGCGTTCGCCGTCGCAACCGTGCTGGGGGTCATCGGCTCCCTGATGGTTGCACCGGCGATCCTGCACGCACTCCAGACGTCGATGCCGGCCCAGCTCGCCGCGAACCCGGGGATCGCGAAGCTCCCGCCCGACCAGCAGCAGAAGACCATCGAGGTGTCGATGACGTTCGCGCGGGTCTTCACGCAGATCTCGTTCATCTTCATCCCGATCGGGATCCTGATCGCCGGCGTCGTCCAAGCGGTCATCATGCTGATCGCCAACGCGATCGGGCGCGGCGACGGCACCTTCGGGAAGTACTTCGCGCTCAGCGTGAACGTCTCGGTGATCGGGATCGGGATCAGCTACCTCGTGCTCGGAATCATCGTCCTCGTGCGCGGATCGAACGCCTTCGAGACGACGACCGCGGTGCAGGCCTCGCTGCCGAGCCTGGCCCTGATCGCGCCGGGCGCGAGGGGCGCGCTGGCCGGTTTCCTCGGCGCGCTGAACGTCTTCGCGATCTGGTCGATCGTGCTGCTCGCGCTGGGGATGCAGCGCGTCGGACGCGTCTCGCCGCCGATCGCGTGGGCCGCCGCGATCTTCATGCTGCTCTGCACCGCCGGGCTGGCGGCGTGGGGCGGGGCGCGCAACGGCTGATCGTGCGTTCGCTCGTCGCCGGCGCCGCGCTCGTGGCGGTCGCCCTGTTCGGCGCGCCCGCCTTCGCGCAGACGCCTGCCCCGCCGGTCGCACCGACGCCCGGACCGGCGCCCACGCCGCCGGGACGCGTGCTCGACCTGCGCGCCGCGGTGCGCTACGCGCTCGACCACGACCCGACCGTGCTGACGCGCCGCTCGACGCTCGCGCAGAACGAGGCGACCTTCGCGCGCGACCACGCGGCGCAGTTCCCGACGCTCGCGGGGACGCTGCAGAACCAGATGGCGAAGACGAACGGGAACAACGGGGGCTCGTTCTCGCAGTTCGGGCTCTCGCAGGCGCAAGTGTTCTCGCAGAACGTCGCGCAGATCGGCTCGACCTACAACCTCTACACCGGCTCCTCCACGCAGATCGCCGCGCAGAGCGCAAAGCGCCAGGTCGAGTCCTCGCGCGCCGAGCTGCGGCGCGCCGAGCAGCAGCTCGCGAGCGACGTGGCCGCCGCGTACTTCAACGTCGTCCAGCAGCGCGAGGCGGTGCGGCTGAACGAGGGCGACCGCACGTACCAGCTGCAGCTGCTCGACGCGGCGCGCGCGCAGGAGCGCGTCGGCCGCGCCGCCGGCGTCGACGTGCTGCGCGCGCAGGTCAACGAGCTGCGCAGCGAGACGAACCTCACCACCGCCCGCGCGAACGAGGCGAACGCGCGCGAGGCGCTCGCGCAGCGGATCGGCGCGCCGCCCGACACGCCGTTCGCCTTCCCGGTCGCGCTCCCCGAGCCGCCGGTCCCGAGCACGCCGCTTCCGGCGCTGGTCGCCGCCGCGCTCTCCGCGCGGTCCGACGTCGCGAGCGCGCAGGCGCAAGTCGCCGTCGCGCGGCTCGCCGACGCGGCGATCGAGTCGGACCGCCGGCCGCAGATCCAGCTCACCGGCGCGTTCGGGAACACCGAGACGCCGACGACGGCGACCAGCGGCCCAACGGTGATCCCGGGCTTCGGCGTGATCCCCGGAACGACGGTCTCGCGGCCGGGCTTCTGGTCGATCGGGATGACCTCGACGCTGTCGGTTCCGTTCGTCGAGTACGGCACGCGGCGCGCCGCGCACCGTGCCGCGCGCGCGCAGCTCACGGCGGCCGAAGGACAGCTCGCGTTCACCAAGTCGGCGGTCGAGACCGACGTGCGGCAGTCGCTGCGCGCGGTGCAGACGACGAACGCGAACCTGGCGACCTCGCGCCAGGCCGAGCGGCTCGGCACCGAGTCGGCGCGGATCGCGCAGCTGCAGTACCGCAACGGCTTGATCTCGCTGACCGATGCGACGGCCGCTGAGCAGAGCGCGCTCTCGGCCGCGAACGACCTGGTCGTCGCGCAGGTCAACTATCTCAACGCGCTCGTGCGGCTGCGGGCCTCGGTCGGTACGGCCGATCCGGTCGCCGTCGTCGATCTGGGGGCTCCGTGAAGCGTCGCCGCAACATCATCATCCTGCTCGCCGGCTTGCTGGTCGTGATCGTGCTCGGCGCGATCGCGGCGCGCCCGCAAGGGAAGCCGCCCGAGGCGCGCGTGATCACGGTCGCGTACACGCGCTATCAGACGAAGCTCCCCGAGACCGGCGTGGTGCAGCGCCCGCAGCTGCAGACGCTCTCCGCGCTCGTCGCCGGCAACGTCGACCAGATCTACGTGAAGCCGGGCCAGCACGTCAGCGGCGGCCAACTGCTCGCGACGATCTCGAACCCGCAGCTCGTGAACGCCGCGCAGACCGCGCAGGCGGCGTACGATGCCGCGGTCGGCCGGGCGCGGACCGCGCAGGCGACGAACGCGACGCTGCCGACGACGAACCGTTCGAGCGTCGTGCAGGCGCAGGCCTCGCTCGAGCAAGCGCGTTTCGCGCTGAACCAGGCGATCCAGGACCAGCGCGCCGGCGCGCAGTCCGGGCTCGGCTACGGCGGCACGACCGCCGCACAGCAGCGCGCCGCCGCCGACGCCGCGGTCGCGCAGCGCGCGACCGACCTGCGCGAGGCGAAGCGGATCGCTGATGCCGACCGCGACCTCTTCAACCAGAAGGCGATCGCGCGCAACACGCTCGACCAGGACGTCGCGAAGCTCCAGCAGGCGCAGGTCGCCTACGACCAGGCGGTGCGCGACCGCAACGAGACGTACGCGTCGGTCTCGCGTCAGGCGCCGGTCCTCGCCGACCGCGTACGCGCGCAGCGCGACGCCGTCGCGCAGGCCGAGGCCGCGCTGGCGGCGGCGCGCGCGACGGCGAGCCAGGACAAGAGCGGCGACGTCGAGTCGGCGCAGGCCGACGCCGCGCAGCGCGCCGCCGACCTGCGCTACGCCGAGGACCAGGTCGCGCGGCTGCGGATCGTGGCGCCGTTCGCCGGCGTCGTCCAGACGATCGCGACCGAGACCGGCGACACGCTGCGCCCGCTCCAGCCCGGCGATGCGGTCACCGCGGGCCAGGCGATGATCACGATGTCGGCCGACACGGGGTTCGTCGTGCGCGCGCGCGTTGACGAGCAGGACATCGCGAACGTGCGCACCGGCCAGCGCACGATCGTCTCGGGCGAAGACCTCGGGACGACGACGCTTCCCGGCCACGTCGCGCTGATCGGCGCGGTCGCGCAGAAGAGCGACGACCCTTCAAATACATCGCGACAGATCATCACGACGATCGCCCTCGACAAGACCGTCCCGTTCCTGCGCGACGGGATGACCGTCGACGTCGACATCGTCACGGTCGACCGGCCGCGCGTCCTCGCGCTCCCGTCCGACGCGATCCGCAAGGATCCGAACGGGAAGCAGTACGTGCTCGCCGTCAGGAACGGGATCGTCAAGAAGCGCACGGTGAAGACCGGCCTCTCGAACGACACGCAGGCGATCGTTACCGGCGGCGTCGAGGCGGGCGACGTCGTCATCGCCGACCGCAACGTCGGGATCACCGACGGGATGCACGTCTCGCCGACCGTCGTCCCGACCGCGAGCCCCTCGCCGAAGCCGTGAGCACGCTGCTCGCCGCTTACGTCGCGGAAGCGTTCGCGGCGATCTGGCGCAACCGCATGCGCTCGGTCCTCACGATGCTCGGGATGATCATCGGCACCGCCTCCATCATCGCCGTGCTGGGGATCAGCCGTGCGGCGTCGGGCGGGATCACCGGGACGCTGAACTCGTTCGGCGACCTCGGAATCACCATCGCGGTCGACCCGCAGCAAGACGATCCGAAGGCGGCATCGATCCAGTACCGCGACGTGCGCACGATCGAGGCGGACGTCGGGCCGCTGCTCAAGCACATCGAGCCCGCGTACCAGCGCGCGCTCACGGTGCGCGCGAACGGGATCACGACGAACACGTTCGTCGTCTCGGGAAGCGAGTACCATCCCGACCAGCTCGAGATGCGCGAGGGCCGGCGGCTCGAGCTCTCCGACGTCGCCGGGGCCGCGCACGTCTGCACGATCGCCGGACCGCTCGCCGACCGGCTCTACCACGGCGCGCCGGCGCTCGGCCAAGTGATCCGCGCCGGCGGCTCGCGCTGCACGATCATCGGCGTCTACGCCGAGCTCAAGGGGGGCTTCTTCAACTCGATCGGCGGCAACGAGTTCGTCGAGATGCCGTACACGACGTTCCACGAGCTCGCGCCGGGCCCGGTCGACGCGCTGAACCTCTACGCCGCCTCCGGCGTCGGGGTCGACGAGGTCTCGACCGCGATCACGACCGTGCTCCAGCGGCTCCACGGCACGCGCGCGAAGTACCAGACGAACGACAACACGGCGCAAGTGCAGGCGTTCAACGGCGTCCTCGGCGTCATCGCGGCGGCACTGACCGGGATCGGCGGGGTCGCGCTCGTCGTCGCCGGGATCGGGATCATGAACATCATGCTGGTCTCAGTGACCGAGCGGACGCGCGAGATCGGGCTGCGCAAGTCGATCGGCGCGACGCGCTTCCAGGTGATGCTGCAGTTCCTGCTCGAGGCGATTCTGCTCTCGTTCATGGGCGGCGGCGTCGGGACGCTGATCGGGTTCCTCGCGACGCTCGCGGCGTACTCGTCGATCGAGTCGTTCGTCGGCCCGGCGCCGATCCCGTACCTGCTGATCATCTCGGTCGCGGTCGGGTTCTCCACGCTCGTCGGCTGCGTCTTCGGCACCTATCCCGCGCTCCGGGCCGCAACGCTCGATCCGATCGCGGCGCTTCGATCGTGACGGTTTTCCAGTACGTCGCCGAAGCGATGGCGATTCTCTCGGCGAACCGTGTGCGCACGATCCTCACCGCGCTGGGCCTGATCATCGGCGTGACGGCGGTGATCGCGATCCAGGTGCTCGGCGCCGGGATGTCGGGCGCCGTCACCGGGATCCTCGGCGGGCTCAGCGACCGTGCGTTCTTCGTCTTCCCGAACCAGCGGCAGACCGACTTCACGCGCGCCGCGATCCGGCTCGAAGACCTCCAGCGGATGAAGTACGCCGTCCCGAACGTCGTCGATGCGCTCCCGGCCGGCGGGACGACGCGCGACGCGCGCTTCGGGCACAACCACCGCCGCGTCTCGCTCGGCGCCGGACCCGACGAGCGGTTCGCCACCCAGACGCCGATCAAGTACGGCCGCAAGCTCAACACCGACGACATCGCCGAGGCGCGGCACGTCGTTATGATCTCGGCCGACGCGTACGACAAGCTGAAGATCGAAGGCGACCCGACCGGCCAGTCGCTGCGCGTCGGCGAGCGGCGCTACACGATCGTCGGCGTGCTCGACAAGGCGACGACCGGGATCCTGCCGTCGATCGCGAACGTCGACGTCTCGATACCGTACACGACCTACGAGCGCGAGTACGCGCGCGGCCGCGCCATCATCGGCGCGCGGATCCTGGTCGACGACGTCGCGCAGATCTCGCGGACCGAGAACGACACGATCACTTGGCTCCAGAACATCAAGCACGGGCGGGTCGAGTACCAGACGTTCGACCGCAAGTCGTTCTCGAAAGCGGTCGACGGGATCTTCACCGTGATCACCTTCGTCGTCGCGCTGATCGGCGCGGTCTCGCTGCTCGTCGCCGGGATCGGGATCCTCAACATTATGCTGGTCAGCGTCGCCGAGCGAACGCGCGAGATCGGCTTGCGCAAGGCGATCGGCGCGACGCGCTTCCAGGTACTGCTGCAGTTCTTCATCGAGGCGCTCGCGCTCTCGGCGTTCGGTTGTCTGGTCGGGCTCGTGCTCGGCGTCGCGATCGGCGGCGGCGTGAACGATCTGCTGATCGTGAAGCTCTCCGGGATCGTCGCGCCGATCCCGTGGGCGCGCAGCATCTTCATCGCGACCGCGTTCGCGACGGTCGTCACGCTCGCGTTCGGCACGTATCCCGCCTGGCGCGCGGCGACGCTCGATCCCATCGAGGCGCTCCGGTATGAATAGCAGCCACCCCGCGATCGACGTGCGCGACGTGACGAAGACGTACGACCTGGGCGATGTGAAGGTCGAGGCTCTGCGCGGTGTCACGTTCACGATCGCGCCGGGCGAGTACGTCGCGATCATGGGGCCGTCGGGGTCGGGCAAGTCGACGCTGATGAACGTGCTGGGCTGCCTCGACCGGCCGACCACCGGCCGCTATCTGCTCGACGGCACCGACGTCTCGACGCTCGGTGACGACGCGCTGGCGAACATCCGCCTCAAGCGGCTGGGCTTCGTGTTCCAGGGCTTCAACCTGCTCGCGCGCACGAGCGCGCTGAAGAACGTCGCGCTGCCGCTCTTCTACGCCGGCGTCGGGACGCGCGCGCGCAACCAGGTGGCGACGAAGCAGCTGGCCGAGGTCGGGCTCGGCGACCGGATGGACCACAAGCCCAGCGAGCTCTCCGGCGGCCAGCAGCAGCGGGTCGCGATCGCCCGGGCGCTGGTGAACGACCCGGCCGTGCTACTCGCCGACGAGCCGACGGGCAACCTCGACTCGCAGACGAGCGAAGAGATCATGGCACTCTTCCGGCAGCTCAATAAGGGCGGCCGGACGATCATCATGGTGACGCACGACGAGGACGTCGCCGGCCACGCCAAGCGGATCATCCGGGTGCGCGACGGCCGGATCGTCGACGACCAGGCGACCGGCCGAGGTTAGAACTCCGGGAAAAAGAGAGGCTGGACCGCCACTTCGGGCCCAAACGCCGGGTAGTCCCGTGCGAACCCTTCTGCAGGAGTCGATGGAACCGTGAAGCCTCGTACCAGCATCTTCGGGACGGCGGTTGTCGGACTGATCGGCGCGATCATCGGGAGTTTCTCGATGATGCTCTACGCGAGCACCCACTTCGTCGGGGTCGCCGGTCCGGGCAACACGCCGCCCATCGTCAGCGCCGCCCCGATCACTGGGGGCAC
>DATHLN010000126.1:0-7834 GCA_035488115.1 Candidatus Limnocylindrales bacterium
CACGGCGAGAAGATCGCCGACGATCCGCCCGACCGGGTCTTCCGCGACCCGGCCGTCATGCAGGCGTACTTGGGCCCGCGCTTCGGCGGCTCGCTCGGGCTCGCGTGAACGGCGCGACGATCGTTCCGCCGCCCGCCGCGGCGGCGTCCTGGTTCCCGATCGCGGACGCGGACGCGTGGCGCGCCGCGGCGCACGCCGATCCGCACGCGTACTGGGCGTCGTTCGTCGACGGCTTCGTCTGGTCGCGCCGGCCGTCGCGCGTATTCGAGGGTTCGATGCGCGAGCCGCACTGGTTCGCCGACGGCGAGCTGAACGTCACCGAGTCGTGCCTCGATCGCCACGCCGCTTCTCGTCCCGATGCGATCGCGTATCACTACGAGCGCGAGGACGGCGCGTCGCGCAGCATCTCGTACGCCGAGCTGCTCGACGAGGTGAACCGCTTCGCGGGCGCGCTGCGCGCCGACCGGATCGGCCGCGGCGACCGCGTCGTGATCTACATCCCGCTCTCGATCGAGGCGATCGTCGCGATGCTCGCCTGTGCGCGTATCGGCGCGATCCACTGCGTCGTCTTCGCCGGACTCGGCAGCGACGCGCTCGGCGAACGGATTCGCGACGTCGGCGCGCGCTGCGTCCTCGCCGGCGACGTGACGTTTCGGCGCGGCCGCGCGATCGATCTGCGGCCGATCCTGCGCGCGGCGCTGGCCGGCGCGCCGTCGGTCGAGCGCGTCGTGCTGTGGCGCCGCGGTCCCGAGGGGCCGCCGCTGCACGCGCGGGAGGCAGACTGGGACGCGTACCGCGCGGGCGGGACGCCGTTGCGGTCGGCGACGATCGTCCCGGCGGAGGCGCCGCTGTTCGTCCTGCACACCAGCGGGACGACCGGGAAGCCGAAAGGGATCGTGCACGGGCACGGCGGGTTTCTGGTCGGTGGCGCGTCGATCTTCGCCGCGATGACGGGGCTGACGCCCGACGACGTCTTCCTCTGCACGAGCGACGTCGGCTGGATGACCGGGCACATGCAGATGGTCTACGGCGCGCTCGCGAACCGCTATAGCAGCGTGATCCGCGAGGGCGCGCCCGATCATCCCGCGGGCGACGTCACGTACGAGCTGATCGAGCGGCGCGGGATCACGCAGATCTACACGACTCCGACGTACGCGCGGATGCTGTTGCGCGCGGGGACGGCGGCGGCGCGCCGCTACGACCTTTCGTCGCTGCGCGCGATCTACTCGGGCGGCGAGCCGCTCAACGCGCCGGTGTGGCGTTTCCTCTTCGAGGAGGTCGGCCGCGGGCGGGTCGCGGTCTGTCAGCACTGGGGCCAGACCGAGACCGGGGCGCCCAGCCTGGGCTTCCTTCCGTCCGAGCCGATCCGCCCGGACCGCACCGGCAGAGGGTTCGGTCCGCTCGCATTCGACGTCGTCGACGCCGAAGGCCGTACGCTGCCCGCCGGCGCCGAGGGCGCGTTCGTGACGCGCTCCGTGTGGCCGCACATGTTCACCGGGGTGTGGAACGATCCGGAACGGTTCGCGGCCTACTTCGACGGCATCCCGGGCTGCTACGAGACCGGCGATGTGGGGCGGCGTGACGCCGACGGTTATTTCGAGGTGCTCGGGCGCGCCGACGACGTGTTCAACGTCGCGGGGCATCTGCTCGCACCGGCGGCGATCGAAACCGCTCTGCTCGCACATCCCGCGTGCGGCGAGGCCGCGGCGATCGGGATCCCCGACGCGCTGCGCGGCGAAGTCGTCAAAGCGTTCGTCGTGCTGCGCGACGGCTACGCGGCGACGGATGCGCTGCGGTCGCAGCTCCGAACCGTCGTCGCGCAACGCGCCGGCCCGATCGCGGCGCCCGCCGTCGTCGATTTCGTCGCGACGATTCCGAAGACGCGGAGCGGGAAGATCATGCGACGCCTCCTTCGCGCGCGGGAGCTCGGGACCGATCCGGGCGATACGTCGGCCGCGGAGGACTGACCAGCAGGCGTGCCGCGTCCACGCGCTGCGGCGGCGGGACGCCCTCCGCCGCGACGACGAACGTGCCGATGACATCGCTCGCCGCGAGACGGTGCATGCTGAGCGGTCCGGCGAACCGGACGTCCGGCGCGGCGACGATCGCCGGCGCTGCCGGCGGTACGGTGACGGAGAATGCCTCGGCGTCGACGCCGAGTCCGAGCCCGACCGCCTTCAAAACCGCTTCGCGGCGCGTCCACGCCTCGGTGAACGCACGTGCGCGCCGGCCTTCCGGTATCTTCGCCAGTGCCGCCGCTTCCGACGGTGAGAAGAACCGCCGGATGACGCCCGCATCGGCCGGTTCGTCGCCGCGCTCGATGTCGACGCCGACGTCGCCGGCGAGGCTGGTTGCGACGCACGCCATCCGCCCCGCGTGCGAGATACTGAATCGCAGCTGCGGCGCATCGGCGATGGAGGGCTTTCCGAAGCGGCCCTGCTGAATCGGAAGCGCCGGCTCGATTCCGTACTCTCGCAACAGCGCTCGCAGCACGGCACGCGCGGCGATGAACGTACGCCGGCGCTGCTCGTCGAGGTCCGCCGCGCAGGCGCGGTCGTCGGATGTCGCCCAAGCGAGCGCGCCGCGCCGTGTGATCTCGGTGACGTCAAAGAGTGCGACGGACGAAGTGTGCCGCTCGGCGAAGATGGATGCCATGTGCGGCTAGCGGCGCAGCGCGATCGCCTCGATCTCCACCCGCGCGCCTCGCGGCAGCGCGGCGACCGCGACGGTCGAGCGCGCCGGTTTCGGTCCGTCCTCGAACGACTCGCCGTAGACCCCGTTCACCGCGCTGAAGTCCGCCATGTCGATCAGGAAGATCGTCGTCTTGACGACGTCGGCGAACGTCAGTCCCGCCGCCGCGAGGACGGCCGCGAGATTCGCCATCACCTGGCGAGTTTGCGCTTCGATACCGCCCTCGACCAGCTGGCCGCTCGACGGATCGAGCCCGATCTGCCCCGAGGTGAAGACGTATCCGCCGGCCCCGACCGCCTGCGAGTACGGGCCGATCGCCTCGGGCGCGGCGACGGTGTGGATCGTCTCGCGGCCGCTCAGCAGTTCGCGCGGATTCATGCGTGCGACCCGGCGAGCGTCTCGGCCGGCGGATCCATCGTGCCTTTATAGCGCATGGTCTCCGGACCGACGCCGAAGTTCGTCTTGCGCAATTCCGCGATCCGCGCGAGCTCGTCCGCGGTGAGGCGCGGCGTGTCGGGCGCGGCGGCGAACTCGCGCAGCTGCTCGCGGTCGTAGATGTTCGGCAGCACCGTCATCACGCGCGGTTCGGCGAGCAGCCATTGGATCGCCGCTTGCCCCAGCGTGCGGCCGGACTGCTCGAGGAAGCGCAGCGTCTCGACTTTTTGAATTCCGTTGATCAGCCAGGAGCGCGGGCGGTGGCTGCGGTGATCGGTCGGCGGGAAGACCGTGTCCTTGGTGTACTTCCCTTCGAGCATCCCCGAGCTGTGCGGGACGCGGATGAAGTACGTCGTGTCGGTTCCGAACGTGTTCGCTGCGTCGACCATCTCGTCGCCGGGGAACTGCTCGAGCACGTTCCAGATCATCTGGACCATCGGCGCGTTGATCCGCGCGGCTTCGATCCCTTCCCAGAGCCAGCCGATCGCCGGTCCGAGCGCGATCCCCCAGGTGCGGATCTTTCCTTCGGCCTTGAACCGGTCCAGCAGCTCGATCAGCGTGCCGTCCTTGACCTGCTCCATCCGTGCGTTGTGCATCTGCCAGACGTCGATGTACTCCGTCTGCAGACGTTTCAGCGACTGCTCGAGCGCGAAGCGCACGAACTCCGGCGAGAAGTCTTGCTCGATCTCGTTCTGTCCCTTGCGCTCGCCGGCGTGGTGGTACCAGTCGTAGCCGAACTTCGTCGCGTACACGACCTGGTCGCGCTTTCCGGCGAACGCCTTGGCGAGCTGCTCCTCGCTGCGCCCGTTGCCGTAGGTGTCGGCGGCGTCGAACGTCGTGATCCCCAGATCGAGCGCCTCGCGCAGCATCGCCACGGCGTCGTCGTCGGTCTTCTCGCCCCACCATCCGGTCGAGGTGGTCCAGAGGCCGAACCCGACCTCGCTCACGGTCACGTCGGTCTTCGGCAGCGTGCGGTACTTCATCACGCCGGGGATTCGGGGCCGGTGTCACCCTGAGCCTGTCGAAGGGTGCGAGACCATGGCGCTCTCCGAGGAACCGCACGCCGCCGCCAAGGGCGACTCCGAGTTCCGCGCCGCCTTCGAACGGGTGGCCGCGTGGATCGACGACTATTACCTGAATACGCGCCGGTATCCGGTCCTCTCGCGCGCAAAGCCGGGCGAGCTGGTCGCTGCGCTGCCCGCCGACGGGCCGGCGGACGGGGAGCCGTTCGAGCGCATCTTCGAGGACTTCGAGCGGCTCATCGTCCCGGGGATCACGCACTGGAACCACCCGCGCTTCTTCGCGTACTTCGCGATCAGCGCGGCGCCCGTCACCGTCCTCGCCGAGGCGCTCGCCGCGGCGCTCGACGTCAACGCGATGCTCTGGCGGACGTCGCCGGCCGCGACCGAGCTCGAGGACGTCACGCTCGGGTGGCTGCGCCGCATGCTCGGTCTACCGGACGCGTTTCACGGCATCGTGTACGACACGGCCTCGATCGGCGGGTTCACCGCGCTCGCCGCGGCGCGCGAGTCGCTCGGCCTCGACATCCGTGCGCGCGGGATGGCGGGGCGCGACGATCTTCCGGCGCTGCGCGTCTACATCACCGAACACACCCACTCGCACATCGAGAAGGGCGCGATCGCGCTCGGCCTCGGCCGTGAGAACGTCGTCAAGATCCCGGTCGACGAGTCGTTCGCGATGCGCGCCGACGCGCTCGCGCGCGCGATCGACGACGACCTCGCCGCGGGACGGCGCCCCATGTGCGCGGTCGCGACGGTCGGCACCACCTCGACCACGTCGACCGACCCGGTCGCCGCCATCCGCGAGGTGACGCGCGAGCGCGGCGTCTGGCTGCATGTCGATGCCGCATACGGCGGACCGGCGGCGATCCTCCCGGAGTTCCGCTGGCTGCTCGACCCGGCGCACGACGCCGACTCGATCGTCGTCAACCCGCACAAGTGGCTGTTCGTCCCGGTCGATCTGTCGGTGCTGTACGTGCGGGATCCGGAGATGCTGCGCCGCACGTTCAGCCTGGCCTCCGACGTCCTCGTCACCTACGAGGCCGGCGTGCACAACTACATGGATTACGGCCTGCAGCTCGGCCGCCGTTTCCGCGCGCTGAAGCTGTGGTTCGCGTTGCGCGCGTACGGTGTGAGCGGGATGCAGGACCGGCTCCGCAGCCACATCGCGCTCGCGCAGGAGCTGGCGAGCTGGATCGAAGCCGAACCCGGTTGGGAGATTTCGGCGCCGCACCCGCTCTCGGTGGTCTGTTTCCGCTACGTGCCCGATCGTGCGTCCGACGATCCGTCCATCGACGCGCTCAACGTGGCGATCATGGACGCGGTCAACGCGACGGGCGAGGCGTTCCTCTCCTCGACGCGATTGCACGGCCGTCTCATGCTGCGCGTCGCGATCGGGAACGAGCGCACGACCCGCGACGACGTCCGCCTGGTGTGGGACCTGCTGCGCCGTGAAGCGGCCGTGCAGGCACGTGTGTTCTCCGCCGAGTCATGAACGCGGTGAGCGTTCGCCGCGCGGTCCCCAGCGATGAAGCGGCGGCGTGGGAGATCGTCGACGAGTACAACACGTCGTTCGGCGTCGTGCTGCGCGACGACCGCGCTGCGCTGCGCGAGTATCTCGACGGCACGGGCGCGATGTGGCTGGCATACCAGGACGGCGCGCTCGTCGGCTGTGTCGTGCTGCGCCCGTTGCGCTCGATCGGTCCGCGCGCGAGCGAGGTGAAGCGGCTGTACGTCCGGCCGGCGCACCGCGGCGCGGGCGTCGCGGGCGCGCTCATGGACGCGCTCGAGGCGCACGCGCGCGCGGCCGGATACGACGCGATCTACCTGGACTCGCGACCGGACTTCCAAGCCGCGATCCGGTTCTACCAGCGTCGCGGCTACGCGCCGGTCGCGCGCTACAACGAGAATCCGGAGGCGACGGTCTTCATGCGGCTCCCGCTCGGGTAGGCGGCGAGTCTCATCCCATCCTCATGCAAGCAGGTGGCTGGATCGATAGAACTAACGAAATAGTCCTAATTCCTTCGGTGCGGAGGTCGCCCATGCCGTTTCGGATGGCGCTGCTCGTGATCGTCATGCTCGCCGCCGCCTTTGCGACGGCGGCGCCCGCGCGCGCGCAGATCGCGCCGGGCGAGCTCGTGATCACGGTCGTCGACGGCGCGACGAAGGCGCCGGTCGAGAACGCGGAGGTCTTCCTGATCGGGCCGGTCCAGACCAGCGCGCTCACGCCGAAGGCCGGGCTGCTGCGCTTCGAGGAAGCGCCGGCGGGGATCTACCGCATCAAGGTGCAGCGCCGCGGCTACGAGACCGCGACGCTGAACGAGGTCGAGGTCGTCGACGGCCGCCGCGTCACGGTCACCGTCACGCTGTTCGCCTCAGCGCTGCGAGAGATCGGGCACGTGCAGGCGCGCAGCAGCGCGTCGGCGAGCACGCAGGACGTCAACGAGAACTCGCCGGTGCGGCGGATCAGCGACTCGCTCAACGACGCGCTCGGACAGCTCGCGGGCGTCAGCGTGAACCAGAGCGCGAACTCCGTCGACGGCTCGATCACGATCTCGCTGCGCGGGATGGACGAGTCGCAGACGGGCGTCAGCGTCGCCGGGATCAAACTCACGGGCGCTTCGCAAGGCGCGGTGCTGCGCGCGCTCGGCACCGATCTCTTCAGCGGCGCCAGCGTCGACTTCAGCGGGAACGCGGGCGCGATCGCCGGTCAGGTGAACTACCGGACGCTCGAGCCGACGAAGCACTGGATCACGCGCTTCACGACCGGCTACAGCACCTACGACCGCTCCTCGTACGTCGGCGCCGTCAGCGGCAGTCTCGGGAAGCTCGGGATCGCGGCGCAGTTCGCGCACCGCTCGACCGGCTCGCCGTTCGACGGGCTCGTGTTCGCCGATCAGAGCGGCCTGGCGTACGCGCACGACGGCGGCCGGCGGCTCACCGGCGAGTACGTCAAGCTCCGTTACGCCCTGACCGACAAAGTGACGCTGAACACCGGCGCGATCGTGAGCAACGGCGGCTCCTCGCTGACGTGCCCGGTCTTCACCCAAGAGGCTGCGTGCGGGAACGGCCCCCGAAACTCGGACACCGATCGGTTCAAGCTGGCGTCGTTCGGGATGCAGGCCCAGCTCGGGAACGTCGCATTCTCGGCGAACGGCTCGGTCTACGGCGGGCGGTACACGCAGAACCGGCTCAACGGAATGCTCGCGGGCGTCCCCGCGCCGTCCGAGGACATCTACGACTACGACGGACGCGCCGCGTCGGCGTCGTTCAACGTCACGGTGCGCCGCCACACGCTGGCGCTCGGCTTCGACACCAGCAACGCGCGCAACGTGTACACGCCCGTGCACCTGCTCTACTCGGCGCCGTCGATCTACCTCGAGCACTCGACGAGCCTGAACCTCACCGACACCTACAAGATCGGGCCGAAGCTCTCGCTGCGCGGCGGCCTCTCGTCGGCGACCGCCAGCGGCACCAGCGCATCGCTGCTGGAGACGATCGGCGCGAACTGGAAGCCGAACGGTTCGGACACCATCGACGCGAACGCGCAGTTCGGCAGCGCGCAGCCGGTCGGGAACGGTGCGGACACCTTCTCGGAGCCCGCGCTGGCGGCATACACCTGCGACGGAATCACCCGCGTCGGCGGCCCCGGCGACAAGAACACGAAGCAGTCGTCGGCGTCGTACAAC
>DATHLN010000127.1:0-7073 GCA_035488115.1 Candidatus Limnocylindrales bacterium
GCCCGAGCATCTCCTCGAGGTGGACCCGCTCGGCCTCGTCGATCCCCGAGCCGACCCGTCCCGCGTAGTGGAGCTGGTCGCCGTCGTAGTAGCCGACCAGCAGCGAGCCGAACTCCTTGCGGCTGCCGCGCGGCTCCGTCCAGCCGCCGATCACGAGCTCCTGGCGCATCTTCGCCTTGATCTTCACCCACTCGCGCGTGCGGGCCGAGCGGTACGGCGATGCGCGCTGCTTCCCGACGATCCCCTCGAGCCCGCGCTGCTCGGCGAGCGCGAAGAGCTCTTTCCCTTTGCCGAGCACGTGTCCGGAGAACAGCACGCCGCGCTCGGGCACGACGATCGACTCCAGCAGACGCTTCCGCTCCTCGAGCGGGCGCTCGCGCAGATCGCGCCCGTCCGCGTAGAGCAGGTCGAAGACGACGAACGTCACCGCGGAGGGCTTGCGGCGCTTCATCCCGCGCAGCTCGGGTTTGTCGCGCGACTGCAGCGCCTGGAAATCCGGCCGGCCCTGCTCGTCCAAGACGCACAGCTCGCCGTCGACGACGACGGGGATCGAGCGGAACGCGCGCGCCAGCGTCTTCATCTCGGCGAACTGGTGCAACAGATCCTTGCCGGTTCGCGAGGTCAGCGTGACGCCGTCCTTCTCGACGACCGCGATCGCGCGGTAGCCGTCCCACTTCAGCTCGAACAGCCAGCGGTCATCGTCGAACGGCGCGTCGACCAGCGTCGTGAGCATCGGCTTCACATCGCGCGGGATCGGCTCGGCGCGCGCCGATTTCGCGCGCGCCGCGCGCTTCACGGCGACGCCGTCGGTCGAGGCGGCGCGGTTGCTCTTCCAGATCGGCGCGTCCTTGCGCTTCGCCTGCAGCTGCGCGAGCGTCATCCCGGTCTTGACGCTCTCCGCGTGATCTTCGGTGCGCCACGCCGGATCTTCGTACTCGTCGTGGTCCTTGAACATCAGCCACGGCTCGCCGTGCTCGCCTTCGCGCGGCTTCATCCGCACCAGCGTGAAGAGTCCCTTGAGCTTGTGGCCCGCGAGCACGATCTTCAGCCTCCCTTTCGCGATCTGCTCGGCGGGGTCGTCGCCTTCGTAGAGCGTGTAGAAGCCCTCGTCCCACACGATGACCTCTCCCGCACCGTAGTTCCCCTCGGGGATCACGCCCTCGAAGGTGCGGTAGTCCATCGGGTGGTCCTCGGTCTTCATCGCCAGCCGCTTCTCGCCGGCGACCAGCGTCGGGCCCTTGGTGACCGCCCACGACGGCATCGCGCCCGCGACCTCGATCCGGAAGTCCCAGTGCAGCCGCGTCGCGCGGTGCTGCTGCACGACGAAGCGGAGCTTCTTGGAAGAAGCCCGCTTGCGCGTTTCGCCTTTCGGTTCCGGCGTCGCCGAGAAGTCGCGCTTGCGGACGTACTCGGCGAGCCGGTCTTGCGGTCGAGTCTTCAGCTGAGTCCTAACCCTCCTCGTGGCGGACTTCGCGTTTGGACTTGTCGTAGTCCGCTTTCACGTCGTGACCCATCTCTTTGACGTGCGAGGCGAGGCGGTCACCGAGCGGCATGCTGTCGCCCTCGGCGGCGCGCTTCATCTTTTCGCCGCCCGCTTTCACGCGGTGCTTCGCTTCGTCCAGCGCGTCGTGCGTGTCACCCTTGATCGTGTCGAGTGTATCGCGGCGTTCCATCAGGGCGTCGTACCTCCCGAAGTCGAGCCGCTCGTCGAGCCGTTGGTGCCCGAGTTGCCGCTCGTGGTGCTTTGGATCGTCGTGGTGCCGTTCGTGCGCGACGTCGTCGTCGAGTTCCACGGCTGCCACACGAAGAGCGCGATCAACGCGACGACCACGATCACGGCGACCAAACTGAAGGTCGCGAGGGACCCCCCGTTCTCGCGGTCGACCGAGATGTTGCGTTCTTCCATCGATATCTCCCTGGGGTTGTTTTGCGGCTCTCATCGTACCCAGGGATGAAAAATTCGTACCGTGCGCGGCGGACGACGCGGATCACAACATCCCCGGGCGCACGTACGTGTCCCAATACCAGCACCCGTACAGACCCGCCGCCGCGCTCCACACGATCAGCGCGCGCGCGCCCGCCCAAACCCAGGACCTCGAAAACGACCGGGCCGCAAGTCCCATCAGCACGAGCAGAAACGGCTCGAAATCCAGCGCGTGGCGCATCCCGAACTGCGAGCCGCCGTTGGCGTAGTACAAAAGCGAGGGACCGGCTACCAGCAGGGCTGCGATCCACAGTTCCGCGACGAGCCGGCGCGGCTCGCGCGCGAAGAATGCGAAGACGAGCGCCGGGCTCGTGAACCACAGCGCGGTGCCGAAACGCGGCGGCTCGACGTACGGGAACGTCGGGTGCAGCCACGGCGGGACGACGAAGAACGAATAGAGCTCGACGTGCACGTTGGCGAGCGCGAACGGCGAGCCGGACGGCGATCCCATGAAGGGGTCCTGATGATAGAACACCGTGTGGCCCGCGTCCCACGGAACGTGCCAGCGCGCCAGATTGTACGCGACCCACAGTGCGAAGAACGGAACCATCGTGCCGACGAACGCGAGCGCCGCGCGCGGCTTGCGCTCGTCGCGCCCGAAGCCCGCGTACGCCCACCAGAGCATCACCGGGAGCGCCATCACCAGCGTGAAGCGCGAGCCGAGCGCGAGCGCGGTCCACAGCGCGACCAGCCAGCCGCGGCGCTCGCCCGCGAGCTCGCACAGCGCGAGCAGCACGAACGCGACCGCCGACGTCTCCGCGATGAACCAGACGTCGCCGAGCATCGAGCACCACAGCAGGTCGGTTCCCATCACGAAGAATGCCACGAGCCAGACGCTCACGCGCGCGGTCACGCCGATCCGCTCGAGCAGCACCCACGCCGCACCGGTCGCGACGCCGCACAGCAAGCACGCGAGAACCGTTTGATTCGTCGCGACCCCGAGCACGGCGACGGCCGGGATCAGCAGCAGCGCCGGCACGGGATCGTTCACGATGTAACGGTGACCGTCGAAGAGCACCGCGTCGATCTCCGGCCCCGGCCAGATCGGATCGATCCACAGGTGCCCGTGCAGCATCTGGTACGCGAGCAGGACGTAGTTGTCGTACGGCGTGTGCCGGAAATGCGCGAACGCGAAGGCCAGGATTCCGCCGAGCGAGCCCGCGAGCAGCGCGTTCCAGCGCGTCATCGCGCGAGGATCTCGTACACCTGCGGGCTCCCTCCGCTCAGCGTGCGGATGCGGTAGCCCGGCAGATCGGGGACGCCGTCCGAGACGATCGCGACCTGCCGGGCGCGCATCCACGCCCGGTACTCGTCGAGATGGTCGTGCGGGAGCGCGCAGACGACGATGCGCCCGCCGAGCCCGCGCTCGACGTACGCGCGATATGCGAGCGGCGTCGCGAAGTCCCACGGCGCGACGACGACCGCACCGTCGCGCGTGCTCGCCGCGACGCGCTCGCCGAGCTCCGCCGCTTCGGCGTTGCCGCGCAGCGCGAGCACCTCGCGCCCGCGCGAAGCGTCGTAGATCAGCACGAGCGCGAGCAGTCCGCAGACCGCGCCGAGCGCGACGCCGGGCCGCTCACGGCCGAACGCGCGGATGGTGCGGTCCGCGGCGACCGCGGCGCCGAGCGCGACGGCCGCGTACAGCATGAACGCGTAGCGGCCGGGATCCGCTTCGGCGGGATACGACGCGCCGAACAGCGCGGGGACCGCGGCGGCGACGATCAGCCCGGTAAGCGCGACCGGCGCGCGCGCGAACGCGAGCGCGAGCCCGATGAGCGCGGCGGCCAGGAGTCCTTGCGGTGCGTCCTCGAGCAGCCCGGGGCCGAAGCGCTGCACCGCCGCGACCACCGCGTCCGGCGTGAACACGCGCAGCACCGAGCCGCCCGCATTCCATTCGGTCCCCGCGGTCAGCGAGCGAAACCCGTCGGGCGTAGACGGATGGTGATCGTCCCAGAACGGCCGCCCCGGCTCGATCCCGAGCGCCAGCGTCGGATCGGCGCGGTGCGCGGTGACGTACGCGCTGCGCAGCGGAAGATATGCGTAGGCTGCGACGACGATCACCGCCGCGACCGCGACGCAGCGCGCGACGAGCCCGGCCGGCCACGGCCGCGCCAGCGTCGCGACGACGCCGCCGAGCAGGATCAAGACGGTCGTGTTGTCGATCGCGACCGCGGCGCCGGCGAGGACGATCCCGATCGCGAGCGCGCGCCGGTCGCCGTGCAGCGCCCAGCGCACCGCCATGACGAGCGCGACGAGCGCGACCGCGAAGCCGAGCGGGTGGACGTCGGCGTACGTCGCGCGCAGCCACACCGCGCGCGCGAACGCGAACGTCCACGCGCCGAGCACCGCGACGACGGGCAGCACGTCCAGCTCGAGCGCGAGCGCCGCGAGCGCGCCGCTCGCGCCGGCGATCGCGACGGCGGAGAGCGCGTTCACCCGCGCGGCGACCGACCCGAACGGCAGCAGATGCGTCCATAGCCACGAGAGCATGACGTAGCCGGGAAATCCGGTCGGGTACGGGATCCCCGCGATCCACGCGACGGTTTGCAAGTCGCCGATGTCCCAAAAGCCGACCGACGTGCGCACCGACGCGAGCAGCACGACGAGCGGGACGGCGAACGCGATCGCTACCGTGAGAACGACCGACCGGCGAACAGGCAACGCGCCGGATTACGCCCGCTCGTTCAGAGGAGCCTCCCGTTCGTCTCAGAAGGCGACCGGCCTACTGCTCTCCTTGAAACAGGGGTGTCGCATTGAAATCGTCTCAGCGCCTCGCCGCCGGCGCTTCGGTCGTTGTCGCCGCGCTCGCCGGCGTCGTCGTTCTGCAGTCGGCAGGTATGAGCCGGCCCGCCCGCGATGCCGCGACGGCGGCGCAGTTCGGTGCGCACCCGTGCACGCCGCACGTGCTCTCGCGCGATCTCGCGCGGCAGCAGCCGCCGGTGATCGCCGCCGGCGGCACGACGACGCTGTACGTGCTGCACGACGGTGACAACTACTGCTACCGCGTCGCTCCGGCGTCGGGGACGCCCGGCCCGTACGTCGACGCGCCGACCTTCCGCGTGCGGCAAGGGCAGTCCCTGAACCTCGTGCTCGTCGATACGTTCGGCGAGTCGCCGGGGCCGATGCCGATGCCGACCTCGCCGGACGGGTGCGCGCTGCTCCCGTTCGAGCCGAGCCCGCTGCCGCCGAACCGCCCGAACAGCTACCTCGGCCACGACCGCATCTACCAGACGATGCCCTCGATGGAGCCCGACACGAACCTGCATATGCACGGCTGGCACGGCTCGCCGGAGATCGACAACGTCTTCAAGTCGCTCGCGATGACGCGCGGCAATACATGCAGCTTCACGTTCGCGATGCGCTCCGGCGCCTCGCCGTCCGGCGCGCAGCCGGCCGGGACGTACTGGTACCACGCGCATTTGCACGGACAGGCGTTCGCGCAGGTCGGCGGCGGTCTCGCCGGCGTCTTCATCGTCGATCCCTCGCCGGTCCCCGCGGCGACGCCGATCCCCGAACAGGTGCTGCTCATCAAGGATCTGCGCGAAGCGGCGCCGCAAGCGCTGCCGCGCGCGTTCGCCGCGCCGAACGCCGGCACGCTGCGCCCGCGCAAGACGCTGGGCGCCGCCGCGCCGCACGCGCCTCGCGCTGATCCGTTCTCGCCGCCGCCGTGGCCCTCGGGCTGGCCGATCAACGCCGGCGCGCAGTACTGCCCCAGCGCCGGCAACTCGAACGGGCTGATGGTGAACGGCTATCCGATCCCCGACGGCGTGAACGTCAAGACCGCGCCCGCGCTCTCGATCCTGGAGCCCGGGCAGAAGCGGCTGTTCCGCATCGCCGACGCTGCGTCGGACGACTACGTCAACGTGCAGGTTCTCGACGGCGCCGGAAAACCGGAGCCTCTGGTGATCGTCGGGCGCGACGGCCATCCCGTCGGCGACGGCTCGAACCCCGAAGGCGGCGCCGTTACCGATCGCACCAACGTGCTGTTGCCGCCCGGCGGGCGCGTCGACATCGTGGTCACCGGCGCGCAGAGCGCACAGCGTATCGTCTCGGGACAGGTCTGCACGGGTTACGCGGGGCTCTACGAGCCGCACCGCACGATCGCGCAGATCATGCCGCTGGTCGTGCGCCGCGCGCCGCGCGCGATGCTCTCGAGCACCGCCGGCCCGAAACCGCTGACCGTCACGGCTGCGGAGCGATTCCTGCGCGACGTACCGGCGACGTACCGGCGCTCCGTCGCCTTCACGCAGTACGCGTCGCCGGCGCCGCAGCCCAGCGGTCCGCCGAAGCTCTCGCAGCTCGCGTGGTACGTGACGCAGATCGGCGAAGGTCCCGCGGTCGCACCCTCCGCGGCTCCCGTGCTCCCGTTCCACGAGCAGCCGTTCTGGCTGCAGCCCGCGGCCGCTGGCGACCAGGGGCGCTATCTACCGCACATCCACGTCAAGCGCCGCACCGTCGAAGAATGGTATCTGGTGAACGCCTCGCCGGAGATCCACGCGTTTCACATCCACCAGCTCACCTTCGTCACCGAACAGTCGGACTTCGAGGGCGGGAAGGTGCACATCTACCAGGACACGGTGGCGCTGCCGCCGGCAAAGATCATCGGGACGCCGCCGTACGGCCCGAACCCGCTGCTCGCGCCGTCGGTCACGAAGATCAAGATCGATTTCCGCAACGTCGACAAAGGGCAGTTCGTGTTCCACTGTCATATGCTGTTCCACGAAGACGCCGGGATGATGGGGATCGTCGAGGTGGACTGAGGATGAACCCGAGCGGCGTCGCGCGCAAGCGCGTCGTCATCGCCGAGCCGTTCGCCGAAGCGGGCGTCGCCGTGCTGCGCGAGGCGGGGATCGAGGTCGACCCGCGCGTCGGGCGCTCGCGCGCCGAGCTGATCGCGGCGCTCGCCGACGCGGACGGCTTGATCGTCCGCTCGGAGACGCGCGTCGACCGCGAGCTGCTGGCGGCGGGGCCGCGGCTCGCCGTCGTTGCGCGCGCCGGCGCCGGGGTCGACTCGATCGACGTCGATGCTGCGACGAGCGCCGGAATCCTGGTGCTGAACACGCCCGGCGCGAACACGATCGCCGCGACC
>DATHLN010000128.1:0-2138 GCA_035488115.1 Candidatus Limnocylindrales bacterium
CGACCGCAAGTTGATCGCGCGCAGGGACGTACGCGATCTTCTGCGGCAGATCGAACCCCGCCACGAAACGTGCGTTTTCGAGCGACGGATAGTCGACCGCAATCAGCCGGCCGTGCGGCCACGTCAAGCACTGTGTCACCACGACGATCTGTCGCGGCGGGACGAAACAAACCCCCATCATTCGGGGCAGCCCTTCCAGCGCGGTGCTGCGCTTTACCGTGACTTTCGTTCCGAGCACGAACGACTCGACGCGTCCCCAGGCGGAGTCTCGGGCGACGCCTTCCTCGACTGCGACGAGCGCGTCGGTCGCTGCCGCGTCGAGCCCGTGCAGGTTGAAGACGAGTTCCGGCTCGCAGATGCGGTCTGGGCGCCGGCCACGCCGCAATTCGGTCAACGCGCGCGCCTCCGTCACGAAGACGGAGCCGTCCGGGAGGACGACGACCTCCGTCGGCCATCGCAGAATCGAGGCCAGCTCCGACCATAGCGCATCGCCGCGCTTTCCCGCTCGCAGTGCTCGTAGGATGGTGAAAACGTCGCCGATCGCGGGTCCGTTGAGCGCGCGCCGAGAACCGTTCCGTCCGACAGCGACGACATTGCCGAAGCCACGGGGGAACCGCGGCAGCGCGGCGTTCTGGACGACGAGTACCGTTCCGTCGCGCGCGGCGGCGATACCGCGCGGATCGTGCAGCCCGGAACATACGGTCGATATTCGGCCGGTGTCGAGATGGACGTGGCGGAGTGACGTGCCGCCCGGCTCGGTAATGAACAACGACGCACCGTCCACGGACGCTGCGATACCGTTCGCGCGGCCGGTGTAGCAGATGAGCGGCGTACGGTTTGTCGCCGGGGCCGTCCCGTATGCGACGCGTGGACCGAAAGGCTGGCCGTTTGCTACGGCGCGCTCGAAGCAACGAGGGCTATCGCCGATTGCCTGTCTGAATTTTGCTTTGACGATCGTCAAACGCTCCGTCCACGGAATGGAAGGCAGGTTTCGAGTCAGATTGTCGAGCGCTTCATCCGGCAGCTCGGGATCCGGACCGATGAGGCAGACGCGTAAGTCAGGACGTGCGCGCAGCGCCGTCTCGAGCCACCTCCGAACATGTGAGTCCGGAAAACGATAGCCGACGACGATGACCTGGCGGTAGCGCCGGTCCGCGAGAAGCTGCTGGAAGCGAGCCGCATTGCGCATGAACGGCTCGTAGAGCGGCATCTTTCGGCGGGATGGATAGACCATCGGCGTTTCGAGGATCGGCGAGCGCACCGCGCCCAGCCTTCGTACGACGTCCGCGCCTCGGCCGATGCGTTCCATGCGCGATCCCGGACCGGGCATCCAGGTGACCGAGCCGTGCAGCTTCACCAACTCGATGTCGCAGCGCGCGGTATCCTCGCCCACGACGCTTTCGGCGAGGCGAAGGCCCGCACGCGCGCAGATGCGTTCGACGACATTGTCGTAGTTCAACGAAACGATCGGATACGGCGAGAAGCGCCGCAGTCTGCGAAAGAGCGGCAGCAGCCACTCGACGCGTGCCGGGTCGGTGATACTGCACACCGTTTGGATCACCCGGCGCGTCTCGTACTCGATCCGTTCGACCGCGCGCGAGGCCGGATACGCGCCCTCTATTCTCTGAAAGCGAGCGTCGAGCGACTCGTCGACGCACTCGTACACCGGTTCGAGGCCCGGGTCTTGGCCCGTGCGCCCGCGCACGAACACGCGGATTGCTTCGAGCTCCGCGACCGCCGCCTCGCCGCTCGGTTCGCGCAGGCCGCGTAGATGCTCCGCGATGCGGTCGACAAACCGGTAATTCGCGGGAGGGACTCCCGCGTCGACCGACGCTCCGGCTCCAAGCAGCATGAAGCTGTGCGCCAATGGGGATCTTCGGTCCAAGCCCATGGTCGCAGTGTTGCGCTGAGATTGGCGCTACAATCCGCGCGCCATCAGCACGGCGGCGAGCGGGATGAAGAGGAAGAACGCGACCTGGGCCCAGAGGAACGTGCGCAGACGTTCGTAGCGCGACTTCTCGAAGACCAGCAGCGTGTTCTCCGAACCCTTCGCCGGTGAGCAGGCGAGGATCACCGTCGGCACGATCGAGAGCAGGGCGACGATGACGAACAGCGCCATCTTCGTCCAGAACATCGGG
>DATHLN010000129.1:0-10345 GCA_035488115.1 Candidatus Limnocylindrales bacterium
GGTCGCGGCGATCGCGTTGCGCGCGGACAGACGCGTGGCGTTGCGTTTTGCGCGCATCTCAGTACACCAGCTTTCCGATACGGCCCGGCGTCGCCGGACTCGAGCCCGGCTCGCAGAACCAGATGGAGCCGTCCGGAGCGGTCGCGATGCCCTGGAGCGCGAGACCGCTGATCGGCGAGGCGAAGTCGATCACCGTCCCGCCGGTGGTGACGCGGCCGATCTTGTCGACGACCGAGAGCGGCTGACCTTGCTCGGTGAACCAGAGCGCGCCGTCCTGGCCGACGGTGATCGACCACGGCGCGCCTTGCTGCGTCGGCACCGGGAACTCGGTGAGCGAGAACGACGTCGAGAGCCGGCCGATTTGGCCGCGGCCGTTCTCGGTGAACCACAGGTTCCCGTCGGGCCCGCGCACGATGTCCTGCGGGCTGCTGGTGGCGGTCAGCGAGATCTCGCTCTGCGGCGTGAACAGGTCGTGGACGCGGCCGATCTTGTCGACGTTCTGCTCGGTGTAGTACAGATTGCCGTCGGGCGCGGTCGCGATGCCGAACGGCCCCGAGTTCGCGGTCGGGACACTGGTCTCACCGGCTTGCGAGCCGTTGTAGCTGACGAACCCGACGCGGGAGCTGCCGTGGGCGACGTACCAGATGTTGCCGTCGCCGCGGTCGACGAGCCCGAACGGCTGATCTGCCGGCGGCGGCGCGAAGAGCGTACTGAACTCGGTGATCGTTCCGGTCGTCGTGATCTTCGCGATCTTGTTCGCCGTTGCACCCGACTCCGTGAACCATAGGTTGCCGTCGCTCGCGCCGATGATATGCGGGCCGACGCCATTCGGCGCATCGAACGCGTTCGGGGTCGGCACGGGGAACTCGGTGACCACGCCGGCCGGCGTGATGCGCGCGACCGCGTTGCCGGGCTGCTCGGTGAACCACATGTTGCCGTCGCTGCCGGCCGCGATGTAGCGCGGCTTGTTGCTCGCCGTCGGGATCGAGAACTGGTAAATCGTCGGCTTCGGCGTGAAGGCCGTCGAGACGGGCGCGATCCCGGTCCCGGTCACGGCGACCGTCGCCGTGGGACCGGCCGGCAGGCCGCTGTTCAGCGTTCCGCCGTTGTACGTCAGCGTCGCGGTGCTCGACGGGCTCTGCAGGTTGTTGGTGGAGAGCGAGAGCGTCCCGCTGTTGGTCGGGTCGTTCACCGCGAGGTGGATCGGCACGCTGTAGTCGCCGGGGCCCACGATCGTGTTGCCGTCGGCGTCGCGCGCCGCGACGTTCACGTTCACCGTCGCCGGCACGCCCGCGTTCGGCGCCGCGTTGCTCAGCGAGACCGTCACCGAAGCGACGACGCCGTTCAGCACGGCGGTCACCGAGTTCGCGGCACCGCTGACGATCGTCTGCGTCACCGACGCACGGCTCAGCACGTTGCCCTGTCCGTTCTGCTCGTCGTACGTCTGGAAGACGAAGGTGTCGGTGCCGACCGGCGCGTCGATCGTGATGGTGCTCGCCGGCGCGTTCAAGTACTGCGGGGTGCCGCCGTTCACGGTGACCGAGACGCTGCGCGCCGTCGGGGGAACGTAACGCGGCGTGCGGACCGACGACGTCGTCGTCGTACCGTTCCACTTCATCGTGAAGGTGACCAAAGCCATCCCGGCCGATGCGGGCGCCTGCGGCGCGGTTGGGGACGACGGGACGGCCGAGGTGCCGCCGCCGCCGGAGCAGCCGGCTGCGAGCGCGGCGATGACTGCGGCGCCGATGAGGCGGCCTGCGAGTCCGGGGATGCGAGTTGGGGTCCAGGGCAAGCCGCCCATACGCAAATCTCCTCAATCGCTGAGCAAAGGAAGCGTAAGACGTGCGAGCCCGTGCGCACGGCCGAGCGGTCCTCGTCCGTGAGGGCGGCGAAGCAGCCGCCCGGACGGAATTGCTTGTCAGTGAAGTCCCCCGTTTCCTGGCGCGGGCGGTCACTTTACCGGCGCCCGGCGGCTTCCGCAGGAGTCGCGGGCTCAGGCGCGCGAGTACCCGCGGTTCTCATTCCACTCGGGGGATTTGCGGATGGCGAAAACCACGGCGACGCGCGGGCGGGAGCTCGACCGCGCCGGTCTGAGCGACGAGCAGCTCGTCGCGATGCTCCGGAACATGCTGCTCCAGCGCCAGCTCGACAACCGCGGCTTTCAGCTGAACCGCCAGGGCAAGATCCCGTTCGCGCTCGGCTCCGAAGGGCACGAAGCGGTGCAAGCCGGCGCGGCCGCCGCGTTCAAGCGCGGCGCCGACGTGCTGGTGCCGTACTACCGCGACCTCGGGCTGGCGCTCGGCGTGGGGATGACGCCGATCGAGATCCTCTCCTCGCTCTTCGCGCGCGTCACCGACCGCTCCGGCGGGCGGCAGTTCCCGAACCACTACACGAACCACGACCTGGGCGTGCTCTCGATCTCCTCGATCATCGCCGGGCACTGCACGCACGCGGTCGGCGTCGCGGCGGCGTTCAAGTACCGCGGCGAAGCCGGGCGCGCGGTCCTCGTCTCGAACGGCGAGGGCGCGACTTCGCAAGGCGAGTGGCACGAGTCCGTGAACTACGCCGCGGTCCACTGCCTGCCGATCGTGTTCCTCGTCCAGAACAACGAGTGGGCGATCTCGACGCCTCAAGACATGCAGATGAAGGTCGCCAACGTCGCCGACAAGGCGCCGGGGTACGGGCTGCCGGGGGTCGTCTGCGACGGCTTCAGCCCGGTTTCGACGTACAAGTCGATTCACGAGGCGCTCGAGCGCGCGCGCTCCGGCGGCGGCCCGACGATCGTCGAGGCAAAGTGCTATCGTTTCCTCTCGCACTCGACGGACGACGACGACCGCACCTACCGCTCGCGCGAGGTGATCGAGGAGCGCCGCAAGCTCGACCCGGTCCCGCGCTTCGAGCAGGTGCTGATCGAGGCCGGCGTGATCGACGATGCGCGCGCGCAGGAGCTCAAGCGCGACGTGTTGCGCGAGACCAACGAGGCGACCGACGCCGCCGAGGCGCAGGCGTACCCGGCCGCCGAGTCGCTCTACACCAACGTCGTCGCGGGCGACTACCGCCCGTGGCAGGAGTGATCGCACCGATGACCGCCACGGCGCAGCAGACCGGCACGACGACGATGACCAACGTCGAGGCCGTGCGCACGACGCTCCACGACGCGCTCGCGCGCGACGACCGGGTCCTCATCATGGGCGAGGACGTCGGCGCGCGCGGCAACGTCTTCCTGATCACCAAAGGCTTCCTCGAAGAGTTCGGGCCGCAGCGGGTCGTCGACACGCCGCTCGCCGAGGCGTCGATCGTCGGGATCGCGATCGGGATGGCGATGGAAGGGCTGCGGCCGATCGCCGAGATCCAGTTCGCCGACTTCATCTATCCGGCGTTCAACCAGATCGTCGGCGAGGCGGCGAAGACGCGCTACCGCAGCAACGGCGACTACACGTGCCCGCTGGTGATCCGCACGCCGTACGGCGGCGGGGTTCGCGGCGCGCTCTCGCACTCGGTCTCGATCGAGGCGCTGTTCTATCACGTCCCGGGCCTGACGATCCTCGCGCCCTCGACGCCGGCCGACATCAAGGGCCTGCTGAACGCGGCGATCGAGTGTCCCGACCCGGTCCTCTTCCTCGAGCACAAGAAGACGTACCGCAGCGTCAAGGGCGAGGTCCCCGGCGGCTACTACACGATCCCGATCGGGAAGGCCGACGTGAAGAAAGCCGGGACCGATCTGAGCGTCGTCTCGTACGGCTACAACCTGCACCAGGCGCTCGACGCGGCGAACCGCGTGCAGAATGACGGCGTTTCGGCGGAAGTCATCGATCTGCGCTCGATCCGGCCGATGGACAAGGGCACGATCCTCGAATCCGTGCGCAAGACGCGCAAGCTGATGATCGTCCACGAGGACAACAAGTTCGGCGGGATCGGCGCCGAGATCAGCGCGATGGTCGCGGAGGAGGCGCTCTTCGAGCTCGACGCGCCGATCCGCCGTCTCGCGGGGCCCGACGTGCCGGCGATGGGCTACGCGATGCCGCTCGAAGAAGAGTTCATGATCTCGACCGACGAGATGGCCGAGGCGATGCGAGAGCTGGCGAAATTCTGATGCCGACCACCATTACGATGCCGCAGCTCGGTGAGACCGTCACCGAAGGGACCGTCGCCCAGTGGCTCAAGAAGCCGGGCGACGCGGTCGAGAAATACGAGGCGTTCGTCGAGGTTTCGACCGACAAAGTCAACGCCGAAGTGCCGGCGCCGGTCACCGGCGTGATCCGTGAGCTGATCGTGCAGGAGGGCGAGACGGTCCCGACCGGCGCGCCGATCGCGATCATCGACGAGATCATCCTTCGACAGGCTCAGGATGACATTGCGGAGACGCCGGCGCCGAACGGCAGCGCATCCCCGAGCGAGCAGGTCGCTGCGGCGAGCGGACACCGTTCGGCGCACGGCGACGATCTGTCGGCTGAAGCGAATCGCCAAGGCAGCGACGATCCGGTGCCGGGCGGGAACGTCGGGCTCGGCGGACCCTCGTACAGCGCACCCGCCGGCGGCGCGTCGAACGGCGCTGCGGTGACGCGCGACGGCGCGAGCGTAAACGGCATCCGCGTCTCCCCGGCGGTGCGCCGTCTCGCGCGCGAGCACCGCATCGACCTCGCGCGCGTCCGCGGGACCGGCGACCACGGCCGCATCACCGCGAACGACATCCTCGCCGCGGCGAAAGCCGGGCCGAGCGCGGGCGTCGCCGCGACGATCACCGCGGACAACGCCGAATACGTGGTGGCTCCCGCCGCTGCGGGAGCCGTCGCGCCGCCGCCTGCGGCGGCTAGCGCGCCGCCGCGGACGCCGAGCACCGCGAAGCCGTCGTACGCGGCGGCGCAGCCGGGCGATCTGATCCCGCTGACGCAGGCGCGCAAGATCATCGCCCAGCGGATGGTCGAGTCGAAGCACACCGCGCCGCACGCGTGGACGATGGTCGAAGTCGACGTGACCAACGTGTGGAAGTGGCGCACGCGCGAGAAGGACGCGTTCGAGAAGGCCTACGGCGCGAAGCTGACGCTGCTGCCGTTCTTCATCCGCGCCGTCGTCGAGTCGCTGGCGAAGTTCCCGCTGATGAACTCCTCGTTCACCGACGAGGGGATCCGCGTCCACCGCGACGTGAACGTCGGGATCGCGATCGCCGCCGACGGCAACCTCGTGGTCCCGGTGATTCGCCACACCGACCAGCTCTCGATCAAGGGGATCGCGCTCGCCGCGGCCGAGCTGATCGACAAGGCGCGGCGCGGCAAGCTCGGCGCCGACGACCTCGCCGGCGGTACCTTCACCGTGAACAACACCGGCGCGAACGGCGCGATCCTCTCGGCGCCGATCCTCGTCCCCGGCCAAACCGGGATCGTGACCACGGAAGCGGTCGTGAAGCGGCCGGTCGTTCGCGACGACGACTCGATCGCCGTGCGCTCGATGATGAACGTCTGCATGTCACTCGACCACCGCGTCGTCGACGGGGCGGTCGCGAGCGGCTTCTTGAGCGATCTCAAGAAGCGGCTCGAAGCGATGGGTCCGACCGGATCTCTATAAACGCCGCGCGGCGGGGAGCGATGCTCCTCGCCGCGTTCTGCATTGCGACGGCCCCCGCGCTCGCGGCGATCGACGAGGCGCCGGGCGGGCTCGTCCAGTCGACGATGTCGCTGGCGCGGGTCCGGGCGCTGTACGAGCGCGCGCATCCGCGCGAGCACGCGCGCAACGTCACGATCATCGAGGACTGGCGGCTCTTCCAGGACGGCACGGTCGGCGCGTACCGCGTGAACCGGCTCGGGCGCGATGTCCGCGAGACGACCGTGCTCGGCCCGCTCACCTACGAGCGCGGCATGCTGCACGGCACGCATTGGGAGCAGAACCGCAACGGGATCGTCTTCACCTATCCGGGGGTGCACGAGCAGCGCGACGCGGTGAGCGAGCACGCGTTCCGCGATGCGAGCGACGACCGCGACGTCCGGCTGATCGGCGACTCGCTCGCGCTGAGCGCGTACGTCGTCGAGGTGAACCCGCCCGGCGGGCGCCACGAATGGTTCTACGTCGACAAGCGGACCGGCCACGTCGTGCGCCGCGAGTACGTCGAGCGCCGCCGCCGCTACACGACGACCTACGACGACTACCGGCTCGCCGACGGCGTCCCGGAGCCCTCGCGCGTGCGAACCGTCGACTCGCTCGGGAACGAGCGCGAGCAGATCCTGGTGAGCCGCTCGCTCGACTACACGCCCGATCCGCGCGACGTCGAGATGCCGCCGCAGCGCCGCGTCGTCGAGTTCCCGGAGAAGCAGACGGCGGTCCGGCTCCCGGTGCGGTTCGTCAACGGGCTGGCAGTCGTGCGCGTGATCGTCGGGCGCGGCGCGTACGACTTCTTGCTCGACTCCGGCGCGGCGGGGATCGTGGTTGACCCGAGCGTCGTAGACCAGCAGGGTCTCGAGCGCTACGGCCAGCGCGTCGGCGCGACGCTCGGCACGTTCCCGGAGACGACGACGATCGTCCCGCAGATGACGATCGGCGGCCTGCGGATGCGCAACGTCGTCTCGCGCGTGGTGAAGGTGCCGTTCCGCGTCGACGACCGCACGCACGTCGCGGGACTGCTGGGTTTCGAGTTCTTCGCCGACGCCGTCGTGCACCTGAACATCGACAAAAATTTCGCGGAGGCGATCGCGCCGGAACGATTCCGGGCGCCGTCCGACGCGAGCGCGGTCGGCGTCGGCCTCGACGACAAGACCCCCGCCGTCGCGGCGCGCGCGGGCGCTGCGAGCGGTCGCGTCGTCCTCGACACCGGCGCGAACCGCACCGTCTTCGAGACTGCGTTCGCCGAGCGCGGCGACTTCACGCCGCAGCGCGTCGCGAGCACGATGCACGTGCGCGGGATGGGCGGGTTCACGAGCGCGGAGGCGACTCGCCTTCCCGCCTTCGAGATCGGCGGAATCTGGACGCACGGCGCGATGGCGGACGTCGCGAACGCCGACCTCGGCACCGAGGACGTCGACGGGATCGTCGGCACCGACTTCCTGCGCACCTACGAACTGTGGTTCGACTACCGCGCGAACGCGGTGTACATCAGGCGCGCGAAGCGCTGAGCGCGCTCGCTACGTGCGGTGGATCCCCGCGAGATACTCTCCGGCGCCGGAGAGCGTGAGCCGCTGGCCGCGCAGCTTCGGATCGCGCGAGATGTGAACCCAGGTCCCTTCCTGGATCAGCTGGTCGAACTTGATGCGGCCGGCCTTCTCCGCGGCGTCGAGCGCGATACAGATCTCGTACGGCGTCCCGAACTCCGGGCACACGAAGTCGCAGGCGAATCCCAGCCGGTGGGCGCTGTTCGAGACGCCGCCGACCGCGGCGTTTACGGCCGCTGAGCGAAAGGCCGAGTTGACGTGGATCGCCCGGCCGTCGAGCGCCGTGCGGACCTTCTCCATGAACTCGGCCAGCTTGCGCAAGAGCTCGATCTCCGCCACCGTCGCCGTGTTCGCGAGTCCGGTCGACGTCGTGGTCAGCTCCTCGAGCGTGAAATGAGGGCTCAGCTGCATGGCCGTCCCTTCGCCCGCTCGGCCCGGTTCCCTTACCCTGGCCCGTGCCGGTGCGCGCGCTGGTCGCCGCCGCGCTCGCGCAGCAAGACGGCGGTGATGAAGCCGCTCTTCCCCTCGGTGTACGAGTCGCGGTCGTCGCGGAAGCGCTCGGCGAGCTCGCGCTTGAGCGCGGCGTAGGCGGCCGCGAGCGCCGGGTCCGCGCGCAGCGCGTCGCGCAGCGTCAGGTGCGCCTGCAGCGGCGCCGAGCCCGCGGCGCAGACGTACAGATGGTGCCGCGGCAGCTCCGGAATCGCGCGGAACGCCTCGCGCCCGACGATCCCCAGATCGCCGAGCCGCTCGTAGCCGAGCATCGCCAGACGAGCCGCGACCTCGTCGAGATCCTCGGCGTGCCGGATCACGACGTCGATGTCGACGATCGGCTTCGCGTCCAGTCCCGGGACCGCGGTGCTGCCGATGTGCTCGATGCCGACGGCGAGCTCGCCGAGCACCGGTGCGATCCGGTCGCGCAGCAGCTCGAACGCCGTCACCCAGGCCGGGTCGTACGGCACGACGATGACCGGTTCGGCGCGCTGTTCGGGCGAGATCGGATCGACGCTGCGGTCTCTCATCCCAACTTCTTCATCGGCGAACCGCCCTCACCGGCGCAGGTCGAGGATCGTGGCGAGGTTCGCGCGCGCGTCGACGAGCGGTTCGATCGCGCCGCTCGCGGAGGTCAGCAGCGTCGTCACGCCGGGGCCGTGGCCCGCGATGTGCGAGGCCCCGTGCGAGACGACCGCGACCGTGACGGCGCCCTGCCGGTAGATCCGCCCGAACGAATTGTCCGCATCGACGATCGCGACCAGATCGCCGAGCCGCAGCTCGTCGAGCCCGTACTCGCGCACCGTCGCGGGATCGAAGCACTGGATGTCGTAGTCGCCGCGCGCGACCGTCTGCCGCCCGAGCCCCGAGCCCATCACGCGGGCGGGGACGGTGCGCGCGACGCGCACTGCGATCCGCTCGCCGCTCCGCTCGGCGCCGAGCTTCTCGAAGAGGTCGGGGTCGCAGTTGAACACCTTCACGTCGCCCGCGTCCTCGATCGCGAGACCTACGCCGACGGCGCGGATCCCGATCGTGTCTCCGATCTGCATCCGCTCCATGACGCGCTCGGCAAAGTCGATCATCACGTGCTCGACGCCGCCGTGCTTCCCGGTGACGACACCGCGCTCGCCCTTCGCTTCACCGCTCGCCACCGTCGCGACGTTGCCGATGCACGCGAACGTGCAGAACGCCGCGTTGATCTTGTCGTCGGCGTGGCGGACGCTCACGCCCGGCTCGACGTGATCGGCCTCGAACGCGAACGCGCCGTCACCGGCGTGCACGTTCAGCGCGATCCCGCCGACCGAGGGCAGGATGCGCGGGACGCCGTCGGCGCCGACGTCGTACAGGCCGGGGCTCAGTTGCGGCGGCGCCACCTCGCCCGTCAGCACCTGCGCGACGAGCCGCGAGCGGTTGGTCCTCACGGCGGACTCGGTGGGCCGTCCCGGTCGGCGAGTCCTTCAGCACGGGACGCCGGAGCCTTCGGCGTCGTTCCTGATGAGGACGATTCTCCGAGCGACACCGGGTAAGGGCTAGGAGGGTCCAAGCAAACGATAGGAGCGAGAACCTACATGATCCGCAGATTCACCACCCTCGCCGCCGCGGCCGCGCTGGCGGTCGTCCCGCTCGCCGCGCTGGCCGATGTCGGCCCGGGGACCGAGCTGAGCGGCACGATCGACCAGCCGGTCGACTCGAAGAACGCCGTCGTCGGCCAGCAGTTCACGATGTCGAACGTCCACTCGCTGGACAACAACATCAACGGCGCGACGGTGTACGGCCACGTCTGTGACGTGCAGTCGGCCGGCCAGGGCCGGCCCGGGAAGCTGCAGCTGTGCGTCGACAAGCTGCACACGCGCTCGGGGAACTCGTACGCGCTCGACGGGCGCATCACCGCGGCGCAGGTGAACACGAAGAGCAACGCGGTAAACGAGGCCGGCGGCGCGGTCGCGGGGATGATCGTCGGCAACATCATCGGCAAGAAGCTCGGCACCAACGCGGGCGGGCTGCTCGGCGCCGCCGGCGGCTACCTGTACGCGAAGAACGCGAAGCAGAACGTGACGATCCCGGCCAACACGCCGGTCACCGTCCAGGTCCTGCGCGCTCGCCGTCAGGCCGGCGCCTCGCGCTGATCTGAACGGAGGCGCGTGCTCCAGCTCGCGGAGATCTTCTACAGCGTCCAAGGCGAGGGGACGTGGACCGGGACACCCGCGGTCTTCGTCCGCCTCGCCGGGTGCAATTTGAGCTGCGCGTTCTGCGACACCGACTACGCGCTGAAGTTCTTCGCGAGCGTCCCGCAGGTCGTCGAGCACGTGCGTGCGGAGGGCGGCTCGTGCCCGATGGTGATCCTCACCGGCGGCGAGCCGCTCGCGCAGCGTGAGACCGCGGCGCTGATCGATGCGCTGCGCGCCGACGGGCGGCGGGTGCACATCGAATCGAACGGGACGATCCCGGCCGAGCTGCCGGACGACGTCTGGCTGACGGTCTCGCCGAAGGAGCGGCTCGCGCCGGCGATGGCGCGGCGGGCCGATGAAGCGAAGCTGATCGTCGACGGCCGCGTCCCGGAGGAATGGATCGCCGAATTCCCGCAAACCACCCCGCTGTTCTTGCAGCCGGAGGGCAACAAACCGCCGAACGTCGCGCTCGCGGTCGAGGCCGCGAAGCGGCATCCGGGGCGGCTGCGGCTCTCGCTGCAGACGCACAAGCTCATCGGCGTGAGGTAGGTT
>DATHLN010000130.1:0-17089 GCA_035488115.1 Candidatus Limnocylindrales bacterium
GAGCAGATGCCGCGCGGCGACGTCGACGTGCTGGCGGCGCGTCGCGAGCGCGCGGTCGGCGTCGCGGATCAGCGTGCGCCGCCGCTCGCCGACGAGCGCGAGCAGATCGTCGCGCCGCGGCAGGATCGTCTGCGCCGCGGCCGACGGCGTGGCGGCCCGGTGGTCGGCGACGAAATCGGTCAGCGGCGCGTCGGCCTCGTGCCCGATCGCGGAGACAGTCGGATGTTGCGCCGCCGCGAGCGCGCGCACGACGCGCTCCTCGCTGAACGCGAATAGATCCTCGAACGAGCCGCCGCCGCGCGCGACGACGATCACGTCGACGTCCATCGCGGAGGCGCGCGCGATCGCGCGCGCGATCTCCGGCGCGGCGCGCTCGCCCTGGACCGGCGTCGGGACGACGATCACCTCGACGTGCGGCGCGCGCGCGGCCGCCTGCATGCGGAAGTCGCGCGCGCCGTCGGCGGCTTCGGATGTCACCAGCGCGACGCGGAACGGGTAGGGCGGCAGCGGCCGCTTGCGCTCCGGCGCGAACAGCCCTTCCGCGGTGAGCCGCGCTTTGAGCGCTTCGTAGCGCCGGTGCAGCGCACCGGCGCCGCCTTCGGCGACGACGTCGAGCACGCGCAGCTGGTACCGCGAGGCCTTGGTGTACGTCACCACGCTGCCGTACGCGACGATCTCGTCGCCGTTCGACAGAGCCGGGAACGTCGCGGCGGCCTCGCTGAACGCGACGCAGTTCAGCAGCGCGTCGCGGTCCTTGAGATCGAAGTAGGTGTTCCCGTTCGGCTGCGCGCGCAGGTTCGAGATCTCGCCGCGCACGCCGAGCCGCGCGAACGCGCGCTCGCGCGCGAACAGCCCCGCGATGTAGTTCGCGAGCCGCGAGACGGCGACGACGCGCACCTCGGCGCGCTCGCCGGCGGTCATCGCGCGCGCGGCGGCGGCGGGCCGGCCGGCGCGGCCGTCGCCTCGGGGTCGAGGGGCTGGAAGCTCTGCCCGTCGCCGATCGTGTCGGGCGGCGGCGTCAGCGGGACGATCGGCGGCGGGATGCGCGGAACCGCCGCTTTCGCGATCGGCACCGCCGCGGGTGCCGGCGGCGCGGGCGCGTACGCGTGCCGGCGCGAGTACCGCGAGTACGGCGCCGGCGAGGAGTCGTCGACCGTCCCGCACGTGCGCTCGGGCTCGGTGCCGGTCAGGAACACTTCGTCCTTGCCGGTGCCGCACAGCCGGACTTTGTGGACCTCACCGATCGGGAGCGTGAAGTCGTGCGGCTTCACCTTCTCCAGCGCTTTCTTCATGAAGCGCGCCCAGATGCGCGCCGGGATGTTCCCGCTGTACGACTCGTTCATCCGCGAGTAGTCGTCGTTCCCGATCCAGACCGCCGCGACGAGATCCGGCGTGTAACCGACGAACCACGCGTCGCGGAAGCTCGACGTCGTCCCGGTCTTGCCCGCGGCGGGCCGCCCGATCTCCGCGTTCGGATACCCCGTCCCTTCTTTGATCACCGACTCCAGCATCGAGGTCATGACGTACGCGACGCCCGCGCTGACGACTTCGGACTGCTGCGGATAGGTGTTGTCGAGGATCGGCGTCCCGAGCGAGTCGCGCACGATCTTGATCGGCGAGGGCGGGATGTGGACGCCCTGGTTCGCGAGCGTCGCATAGCCGGCCGCCTGGTCGAGCGGCGAGACGCCGGACGAGCCGAGCGCGAGCGAGAGCGTCGGGTCGAGCGGTGCCGTGACGCCCATGCGGTGCGCGTACTCGACGACCTTGTCGATTCCGAGATCCTGCGCGAGCTTGACCGCGACGACGTTGCGCGACTGCGCGAGCGCGTAGCGCAGCGTGATCGCGCCGAGATACCGCATGTCGTCGTCCATCGGCGCCCAGCGCGTCCCGTCGCCCATCGGATAGCTGACCGGCGTGTCCTCGACGATCGTCGTCGGCGGATGGCCGGCGTCGACCTCGGCGGTGTAGACGTACGCTTTGAACGAGGAGCCCGGCTGGCGGTGCGCCTGCCACGCGCGGTTGAACTGGTTCTTCAGCGAGAACGGCGTCGCGCCGCCGACCATCGCGAGGATCTCGCCGGTCGACGGCTTGATCGCGACGAGCGCGCCCTGGTGCGCGCCGATCCCCTCGGCGCCGGCGCGCTCGATCCCCCAGCTCACCGCGTCCTGCGCGGCGTCCTGCATCGAAGGATCGAGCGTCGTGTAGACCTGAAGCCCGCCCTCGAACGTCGCCTGCGTCCCGAACTGCTGCTCGAGCAGATGCGTGACGTACGTCGTGAAGTACGGATAGCGGTACGACTGCAGCCCCTGCGGGCGTTCGCCGAGCAGGTGCAGCGGCGCGCGCTCCGCGTGCGCGGCCTGGGCGCCGGTGATGAACCCCGCCTCGACCATGCGCTGCAGCACGTGCCGCTGCCGGTCCTTGGCGCGCTCGATGCTGACGTACGGCGAGTAGTCCGACGGCGCCGCCGGCAGTCCCGCGATGATCGCCGCTTGCGCGAGGGTGAGGTGTCCGACGTCGGTGCCGAAGTACGTGTGCGCGGCCGCCTCGACGCCGTACGACCCGGCGCCGAAGTAGATCAGGTTGAGGTAGCGCTCGAGGATCTCTTCTTTGGTGTAGTAGCGCTCGATCTCCATCGCGAGCAGCGCTTCCTGGATCTTGCGCGAGTACGAAACCTCGTTCGAGAGGAAGAGCCCGCGCGCGAGCTGCTGCGTGATCGTGGAAGCGCCTTGGAGGTGCTGGTGGCGGTAGTCGGCCAGCGCGGCGCGAACGATCCCGGTGACGTCGATCCCGTGGTGCTGGTAGAAGTGCGCGTCCTCGGTGGCGAGGAACGCGTTGCGCACCATCACCGGGACGTGGTCGAGCGGCACCCAGATGCGGTTCTCGCGGTAGAGGTTCGCCAGCGCGATCCCGTTGCGCGCGAAGACGCGCGTCGAGCGCGAGGGCTGGTAGTCCGCCATCCGGTTGATGTCGGGGAGGTTGCGCGAGTACGACGCGACGATCCCCGCGACGACGCCGACGAAGAGCAGCACCGCAAACAGCAGCAAGACCAGGATCGTCTTGACGATCCGCCCGACGATCCGCCACGCGCCGCCGCCGCCGCTCCGGCGGCGCTGCACGGTGCGCCGGCGCACCGCGCTGCCGGGGCGCGCGATGCTGCGGCTCACAGGTCCGTTCCTCGACGGAGCTGCGGTACGGACCTCACCCTCGCCAGGACGCGACCCAGCACGCCGTTGACGTAGCGGCCGGAGTCTTCGGTCGAGAACTTCTTGGCGAGCTCGACGGCTTCGTTGATCACGACGGCGGGATCGGTCTCCTTGCGGTGGTTCAGCTCGAAGGCGCTCATGCGCAGGATGATGCGGTCGATCGTCGGGAGGCGGTCGAGCGTCCAGCCTTCGAGCAATGGCGCGATCAGCGAGTCGGACTCCTCTTCGTTGTCGAGAGTGCCCAAGACGAGGTCCCGTACGAACGAGCGGCCCTCGGAGCTGTCGTCGCGCGCGAGCAGCTCGGTGAGCATCTCGTCCGGCGGACGCTTTCCGACCTCCGCACCGTAGAGCGCCTGCAGCGCGACCTCGCGCCCGTGACGCCGTGAGTACGCTGGCATCGGGTCAGGCCGCGTCTCTCCGGGCGAGGAACGCGGGCAGCCAGCCGACGCCGATCCCGCCCGCGCGGAACTCCGGGTCCTCCATCAGCTCGCGGCAGAAGTCGACCGTCGTCTTCACGCCTTCGATACGCGTCTCGCTCAGCGCACGTTCCATGCGCACGATCGCCGACTCGCGCGTCCGCCCGACCGCGATGATCTTCGCCAGCATCGAGTCGTAGAACGGCGGGACGATCGCGCCGCCGTAGACGTGCGTGTCGACCCGGATCCCCGGCCCGCCGGCGAAGACGACCGTCGAGAGCGTCCCCGCCGCCGGCGCGAAGTTGTTGTTCGGATCCTCGGCGTTGACGCGCACCTCGATCGCGTGGCCGTGCGGGTGGAGATCCTCCTGCATGAAGCCGAGGTGCTCGCCCGAGGCGATGCGGATCTGCTCCTTGACGAGATCGACGCCGTAGATCAGCTCGGTGACGGGGTGCTCGACCTGGATGCGCGTGTTCATCTCCATGAAGTAGACGTCATCGCCGGAGACCAGGAACTCGAGCGTCCCCGCATTCGTGTAGCCGACCGCGCGCGTGGCGGTCACCGCGACGTCGTGCAGGCGCGCGCGGATCGCTTCGTCCAGCTCCGGCGCCGGCGCTTCTTCGATCAGCTTCTGGTGCGAGGGCTTCTGCACCGAGCAGTCGCGCTCGCCGAGATGGACGACGCCGCCGTGCTCGTCCGCGAGCACCTGCACTTCGACGTGGCGCGGGTTGACGATGAGCTTCTCGACGTACATGCGGCCGTCTTTGAACGATGCTTCCGCCTCGGCTTGCGCGGTCGCGAACGCGGTCGCGAGCTCCTCGGGCGCCGTGACCGCGCGCATCCCCTTGCCGCCGCCGCCCGCGGTCGCTTTGAGCAGCACCGGATAGCCGATCTGCTCGCAGACCGCGCGCGCCTCATCGACCGAGGCGACGATGTCGCTCCCCGGCGTGGTCGGGACGCCGGCCTCGCGCATGAGGCGCTTCGCCGTCGCCTTGTCGCCCATCGCGTTGATCACCGACGGCTTCGGCCCGATGAACGTGAGCCCGTGGTCGGCGGCGATCTCCGCGAAGCGCGCGTTCTCGGCCAGGAACCCGTAGCCGGGATGGATCCCGTCGCAGCCGCTGATCAGCGCTGCGGAGATGATGTTCGGGACGTTCAGATACGAGCGCACGACCGGGCCCGGCCCGACGCAGAACGCTTCGTCGGCGTGGCGCACGTGCAGCGACATGCGGTCCGCATCCGAGAAGATCGCGACGGTCGCGACGCCGAGCTCGTGGCAGGCGCGGTTGATGCGCAGCGCGATCTCGCCGCGGTTCGCGATCAAGACTTTCTTGAGCATCAGCGCTCGATCGCGAAGAGGGGCTGGCCGTACTCGACCGGCTGCCCCTCGGTCACGAAGACGGCGGTGACGTGGCCGCCGCCGCGGGAGCGGACCGGGTTGCGGATCCCGAGCGTCTCGACATAGGCGAGTTCGCGGTCGCCGTCCAGGTCCGAGCCTTCACTGACCGGGGGCCGCAGCAGCCGGACGACGCCGACGACCTCGCTCGAGATCAGGTCGGCCCGCCGCTCCGCCGGCTCGGCCCGCTCCGCCCCGGGCACCGCGGCGGAGTCCCCGGCGACGCTCGCGGGCGCGAGCGCGGGGTGCGCGCCGTTGCGCGGAGCGCGCCGCAGTTCGATCTCGGTGTCGCCCTCGCGGACGCGGAGGCGGGCGAACCCCGCTTCGGCGAGCGCGCCGGCGAGCGCGCGGGCGCGCGACGCGATCACGTCTTCGGTCATCCGGCGAGCGGTTCGACGCAGGCTCACAGCGCCCCCGGGATACCGTTAGGCCGCTGTTGTCGGGTGGGTAGGATGTCGAAGACCTCAGGAGGAGGGCCATTTCGCCTTGATCGCCGGCACGGTAGCCAAGGACGCGGCGTTCGTTCTCGTGTACCCGCAGGGTCTCGAGCTTGCTTCGGCATCCTTCGCGGCGCTCGATGCGGCCGGGATCGTGTACCGCGAGGGCGCGTTTCCGTATGCCGGCGACGACCCCGGCGCCTATGTCGTCTACCTGATCGATGAGGCCCGCCTGCTCTCGCTCGGCTCGCGCGACACGGTCGCGAGCGCGCTGGAGCTGATCGCACGCGCGCAGGCCGCGACGACCGTCGTCCTGGCCGAGCGCGAGACGCGGAATGCCTGGCTCGCCGCGAACCCGCACGTCGGCGGCTGGATCGTCGCGCCTGCCGACGGCGCCGCGCTCGTCGCGACCGTTCGCGCGGCCGCGGCTACCGTCGCCGCGAACGAGGCGCTCCGCGCCGCGCACGGCGAGAGCGAGCGGCTGATCAACATCGGGCTCGCGCTCTCGTCCGAGCGCGACGTCACGAAGCTGCAGCAGACGATCGTGCACAGCGCGCGCCAGCTCACGCGCGCCGATTCCGGCTCGCTGTACCTTCTCGAAGACGGCCGGAACGGCGAGCGCGTGTTACGGTTCGCGGTCGCGCAGACGGGGCCGAGCGACGACGGCACGTACCTCGGCGCGGTGCTCCCGCTTTCGCGCACCTCGATCTCCGGCTACGTCGCGCTGAGCGGCGACACGGTGCGGATCGACGACGCGTACGCGATCCCGCCCGGTGCCGAGTACCGGGTGAACCGCAGCTTCGACGACGCGAACGGGTACCGCACGATGTCGGTCCTCGCGGTCCCGATGCGCGACCACAAGGACGCGATCGTCGGCGTGATCATGCTCATCAACCGCAAGCCCGACTTCAACCTCGTGCTCACGTCGACGGCGCACACCGAAGAGGTCGTCGAGCCGTTCAACGAGCGCGACGAGCACCTGCTGCACTCGCTCGCCTCCCAGGCCGGCGTCGCGCTCGAGAACAAGGCGCTGCTGGACTCGATCCAGGAGCTGTTCGAGCAGTTCGTCCGCGCGTCGGTGAAGGCGATCGAGGTGCGCGACAAGTCGACGCAGGGCCATTCCTCGCGCGTCGCCGAGCTGACCGTGCGCCAAGCCGAAGCGGTGAACGCGGTGCAGACCGGGGTCTTCGCCGACTTGCACTTCGACGCCGACCAGATCCGCGAGATGCGCTACGCCTCGCTGCTGCACGACTTCGGAAAGGTCGCGGTCCCCGAGTACATCTTCGGCAAGGCGAAGAAGCTTCCCGACGGGCGCCTCGACACGATCCGGCTGCGCTTCCTGCTCGCGATCGAGCAGACGACCGACGAGCGGCGCCGGGCCGCGCTGCGCGAACTGCTCTCGACCGTCCAGAACGCGAACGAGCCGCGCGTCGTGCCGGTCGAGATCGGCGACGCGCTCGCGGTGCTGGCGCGCATGACGTACCGCGATCTCGAGGGCGAGCGGCCGCTGCTCGACGAGGCGGAGCTCGACTTCCTGCACATCGCGCGCGGCTCGCTCTCCGGCGAGGAGCGGCGCAAGATGGAGCAGCACGTCACGCAGTCGTTCTATTTCCTGCGCGAGATCCCGTGGACGAAGACACCGTGGCAGCACGTCCCGGAGATGGCGTACGGCCATCACGAGCATCTCGACGGAACCGGTTACCCGCGCGGCCTGAAGGGCGCGCAGATCGTCCCGCAGGTCCGCATGCTGACGATCAGCGACATCTTCGACGCCCTGACCGCGAACGACCGCCCCTACAAACCGGCGATCTCGGTCGAGCGCGCGCTCGACATCCTGGTCGACGAGTTCGCGAACCGCGGCAAAGTCGACCGCGACCTCCTCGACCTCTTCATCGCCAAACGCGTCTACGAACCCGTCCTCGCCGCCCGCACCGCGTAGCACCCGAGGAACAGAAAAACGAGCTCTCGTTGGAGAGCTCGCTGCCGATGATCGGGATGAGTGCGGTTATTTGCGGCCGGACTTCTTTGCGCCGCGCTTCGTGCCGCCGACCGCGTCTTTCAAACCCTTGCCGGCGCTGAACGCCGGAATCTTGCGGGCGGCGATCTTGATCACCTCGCCGGTCTGCGGGTTGCGCCCGGTGCGCGCGCGGCGCTCCCGGACCACGAAGCTGCCAAACGGGATGAGCTGCACCTTCTCGCCCTGCTTGAGCGCGGACGTGATCTCGTCGAGGATAAGGTCGACGATCTCGCCGGCCTGACGCTTCGACAGCTCGTGCTCGTTGGCCAGTGAGTCGACGATATCGGCTTTGGTCACGTTCTCATTTGCACCTCGAAGAAACATCGTACCGAAACGGTTCCGTACGCCCAACGGCGCCGCTCGCTCGGGAGAGGATACGCTTGCATGCGACACCCTCCTCCCGGCGCGGCGGTCATGGAGTGCGATGGATCGCATCGTCACCGCCTCGGCCGCGCGCGGCACCGTATCGCTCGCGGCCGGGGTCACGTCCGGACTCGTGCACGAGGCGCGCGAGCGCCATGACCTCGCGCCGACCGCGAGCGCGGCCGTCGGCCGCCTGCTCACCGCCGCGGCGCTGCTCGGCGCCTCGCTCACCGGGCGCGAGCGCCTGACGCTGCAGATCGTCGGCGACGGCCCGATCGGCGCGCTCACCGCGGACGCCTGGAACGGCGGCGACCGCGTCGTCGGCGCGCGCGCCTACGCGCGGAACGGCCGCGCCGACCTCCCGCTGAACGCGCGCGGAAAGTTCGACGTCGCGCGCGTCGTCGGCGACGGCAAGCTGCAAGTGACGAAGACCTACGAAGTGGGACAGCCGTACAGCGGGATCGTCCCGCTCGTCTCGGGCGAGATCGGCGACGACGTCGCCGCATACCTCGCGAACTCCGAGCAGATCCCGAGCGTCGTCGCGCTCGGCGTGCTCGCCGATCCGAACGGGATCCGCGCCGCCGGCGGCGTCATCGCGCAGGTCCTCCCCGGCGCCGACGAGGCGACGATCGCGACGCTCGAGCGCAACGCCGCCGCGATGGACGCGGTCACCAAGCAGATCGTCGACGGCGCCGACGCGGAGGCGCTTTTGCGCGCGGTCGCCGGCGATCTCGACGTGAAGATCTTCGAGTCGTACGGCGTGCGTTTCGACTGCCGCTGCACGCGCGAGAAAGTCGAGACCGCGCTGCTCGGTCTGGGCAAGGACGAGCTCGCGAAGATCGCGCGCGAGCAGCCCGAGACCGAGGCCACCTGCGACTTCTGCGGCGAGACGTACGTGCTCAGCGCCGACGACGTGCGCGGGCTGGCGGAGCGGCTCGGCTAGGGCTGCGGCTCACCCTTCGACAGGCTCAGGGTGACACTGCCGCTATGTCATGCTGAGCTTGTCGAAGCATGCGCCAACGGCTCAACGGGGATTCGCGCCGGGGGCGGTTGCGGCTTCGGGGCCTTTCGGTTTCGCGCCGCCGATGCGTGGGCGGAACTCTTCGGCGATTCGGCCGCGGCCGCGGTTGGTGTACCACCAGCCGCACTCGCAGCGCACCGGCGCCCCGTCGGCCGACGGGTACGGGTAGACGCGGTCGCAGCGCGGGCAGGTGAAGGTCGGGCCCTCGACGCGGTTCGCGGGGGTGTAGGTGATCGCGGCCGCCGAGGCCGCGGGCTTATGGGACGCCATCAGGTGGTGCTTATCTCCGCTGAAGGGACGATTCGAACGAACTTGCGGGAGCCGACCTGGAGCACCGCGCTACCGTCGGCGGTCCAGCGGGCGGCGGGGTCGGTGACCGTTGCGCCGTCGATGCGGACGCCTCCCTCCGCGATCAAGCGCGCCGCGGCGCGCTTCGAGTCGGCGAAGCCGGCTGCGACGATCAAGTCCGCGACCTTGCTCCGGCCGGCGAGCGGGAGCTCCGGCATCTCGGCCGGGATCTCGCCGCGCTGGATCGTGCGCTCGAACCGGTCGCGCGCCGCGCGGGCGGCGTCGCGCCCGTGGTACAGCGCGACCAGATCTTCGGCGATACGCTTCTTCTCGTCCATCGGTGAGACGGCGCCGTTCCGCAGCCCCGTCTCGAGTGCGCGGACTTGCTCCGCCGGCCACCAGACCGCGAGCCGCGCGTACTCCGGCAGGACGTCGTCGGGGATGCGCATCGTCTTCCCGAACATGTCGTTCGGCGGATCGGTCAGCGCGATGTGGTTGCCGGTCGACTTCGACATCTTCTTCTTGCCGTCGATCCCGACCAGCAGCGGGACGGTGATGCAGATCTCGGGGAGCTGCCCCGCGTGCACCTGGTACGGCCGGCTGATCAGCAAGTTGAAGAGCTGATCCGAACCGCCGAGCTCGACGTCGACGTTCATCGCGACCGAGTCGTACGCGACCGCGACCGGGTAGACGAACTCGTGCAGCGCGATCGGGGTTCCGTTCTCGTAGCGCTGCCGGAAATCGTTGCGCTCGAGCATCTGCGCGACCGTCGTGAGCGAGAGCAGCTCGTAGAGCTCGGCAAAGGATAGCTTCGAGAGCCACTCGCTGTTGTAGACCAGGCGCACGCGGCTCATGTCGAGCACCTTGCCGGCCTGCTCGGCGTACGTGCGCATGTTGGTCGCGATCTGCTCGTCGCTCAGCGGCGGGCGGAGCGCGTTGCGGCCGCTCGGGTCGCCGATCCGCGCGGTGAAGTCGCCGATCAGCAGGATGACGTCGTGGCCGTCGTCCACGAAGCGCTGCAGCAGCCGCAGCACGACGGCGTGGCCGACGTGGAGATCGGGCGAGGTCGGGTCGAGGCCGAGATAGACGCGCAGCGGGCGGCCGAGCGCGAGGCGGTCGGCGAGCTCGGCGATGGTCTCGACGTGGTCGCAGCCGTCGGTGAGCATGTGCGCGCGCTCGCGCGGCGTGAGCGGTGTCGTCGTCGTCTCCATCGTCAGGCGGTCGGCGAGCGCAGTTCGAACACCGTAACGCCGCCGCCTCCCTCGTCGGCGTTGCCGTAGCGCACGTTCTGCACGAACGGATGTGCTTTGAGATACTGCTGCAAGCCTTTTCCGAGCAGTCCCGTCCCCTTGCCGTGGATCAGCCGCAGCGGGGAGTGCCCGAGCAGGATCGCGTCGTCGATCCAGCGCTCGACCAGCGGCTCGGCCTCGAAGAAGCGTTTGCCGCGCACGTCGATCTCCGTCTGCGCGGTCGAAGCGGCTTCCAGCGCCGCCTCGCCCGTCCCCTCACGTCGCTCACCCTTCGACGAGCTCAGGGTGACGCTGGAGCCGCCACGTCGTACGAGATCCGACTTCGGTACCGTCATGCGCATCGCGCCGATCTGCACCAGCGCGTTCTCGCCGAGATCTTCCAGCACCGTGCCGTCCTGGTCCCACGATGCGACGTGGACGCGGTCGCCGGCCGCGACCGGCACCTGCGCGTCGCCGTCCCGCGCGCGCGACGGACGCGCCTCGAGGCCGAGCTCGCGGTGCATCTGGTCGAGCGTGCGCGCGAGCAGATCGGCTTGCCCGGGCGTCACGCGCGGCGCCCTCGTCCCGCGCTCGGTCCGATCGGCGGCGCGGCGCTCGAGCTCGGCGGTGAAACGGCGCAGCGTCTCGGCGAGCTGCGCGTCCGCCTTTTTCGCGAGCTCGCGGCGCTCGCGCTCGAGCGACTCGGCGCGGCGGCGCGCGTTGTCTTCGAGCGAGCGGAGGTGGGCGCGCTCGCGGTCGAGCTGCTCGCGCTCGCGCGTCGCGCGAATCCGCTCTTCCGCGACTTCCCCGAGCGCGCGCTCGTAGTCGCGCTCCTGCGTCGAGAGCAGGGCCTCGGCGCGCGCGACGACGTGCGGGTCGAGCTTCATCCGCCGCGCGAGCGCGAACGCGAGCGACTGGCCGGGCGAGCCGACGTCGAGCTGGTACGTCGGCTCGTACGTCTCCGGATCGAACCGCACGCTCGCGTTCGCGACGTGCGGATGGTCGGCGCCGAACAGCTTCAGCTCGGTCGCGTGCGTCGTCGCGAGCACACGCGCGCCGCTCTCCAGGAAACGCTCGAGCACCGCGACCGCGAGCGCGGCGCCGGAGTTCGGCTCGGTTCCGCTCCCGATCTCGTCGATGAGGATCAGCGTCCGTGCGTTCGCGGCGGCGACGATCTCCGCGAGCCGCCGCAGGTGCGCGGAGAACGTCGAGGCGTTCTGCGCGATCGACTGCTCGTCGCCGATGTCCGTGCAGACGCGCTCGAAGCGCCCGATGGTCGCCGCGGCGGCGGGGACGTGCATCCCGCACGCCGCCATCGCGACCGCGAGGCCGACCAGCTTCAGCGCGACCGTCTTCCCGCCCATGTTCGGCCCGGAGACGATCAGGATGCGGATCTCGTCGTCGAGCCTGACCGACTGCGGCACCGCGCGCTCGTCGAGCAGCGGATGGCGCCCGTCGACGAGCTCGATCACCGCCTCGTCGACCAGCTCGGGCGCGACCGCCTGCATGCGGTGCGCGATCGCCGCGCGCGCGGCGGCGAGATCGAGGTCGACGTAGACGTCGACGTTCGCGGCGACCTGCTCGGCCTCGCGCTGCACCATCGCCGAGAGCTCGGCGAGGATCCGCGCGATCTCGACCTCTTCCTGCACGCGCAGCGCGCGCAAACGGTTGTTCGCCTCGAGCGTCTCGAGCGGCTCGACGAAGAGCGTCTGTCCCGATGAGCTCGTGTCGTGCACGATGCCCTGGACCTGGCCGGAGAACTCCGCTTTGACCGGGACGACGAAGCGGCCGTCGCGCACGGTTACGATCGCGTCCTGGATCGCGTTCGCGTAGCGTGAGGAGCGGACGATCGCCGCGGCGCGCTCGCGCGCGTCGTCCTGCGCCTGCTGCATCCCGCGCCGGATCCGCGCGAGCGCCGGCGAGGCGCGGTCGAGGACGTTCGCGCGCTCGTCGATCGCGTCGGTGACGCGGTTGACGATCAGCGGCAGCGCGCGAAACGCCGCGCACCGCTCGCGCAGCAGCGGAAGATCGGTGTCCGCCTCGCGGATCGCCTTCACCGCGGCGGCCGCCGCGGCGAGCGCGTCGGCGATCGCGCGCAAGTCGCGCGCCGGCAGCGGCACGCCGCGCGCCGCGGTCGCGACCGCCTCGTCGACGTCGTCGATCCGCTGCATCGAGAACCCGGCGTCCTGGATCAGCGCGCGCATCTCGGTCGTCTCGCCGACCAGCCGGCGCACGAGCACGAACGCGCTCTCCGGCTCGCACGCCAGCGCGCGCGCATACGAGCGCGGCGCATGCGTCTGCCCCGCATACCGCTCCCGGATCCGCTGAAAGTCGAGGACTTCGAGCCCTCGCTCGTCGATCAACGCGCTCACGACCGGCCCCGCTTCGCCTTCTCCCGCACCGCCTCCGTCCTCAGCGGCGGCGCTGTATCACTGCGTCGTGAACGAGCCCAGCGACGCGCTCACCGAGCCCGCACACCCGCCCGGCAGCGCCGGCGTGGCGCTGACCGTTACCGCGTACGTCGTGCCGCTCTGGAGCTGCGGGATCACCGAGCTCGAGACGCCGTTCGTCGTGATCACGCTGTCCGGCTGTCTGAGCACCGCGCCGCCGCTTGCCGGCGTCAGCGTAACGACGGTCCCCGGCGCCGTTCCCTGCAGGTCCGGCGAGCCGACCGTGAACGTGATCTGCCCGACGCTCGGCGAGACCCCGGTCGCGCCGTTTGCGGGCGAGATCAGCGCGCCGGACGAGACGACGCCGGCCGCCGTCTGCGGACAGATGTACGGGAGCGAGCCGGCGCCGCCGGCGCCGCCGCAGCCGGCGACACCGAGGGCAGACGCGCACACGAATCCGCAGACGATTGCGCGCGCCGCCCGCATCGCGCTCAGCTTCCGAGTTTCTCTTTGAGCAGCTCTTGGGCGAGCGCGGGGTTCGCTTTGCCGCGCGACTGCTTCATCACCTGGCCGGTGAGGAAGCCGAGGACGTTCGTCTTACCGGCTTTGTAACTGCTCACCGCGTCGGGGTTCGCGGCGAGCACCTCGGCGACGATCGTCTCGACGGCGCCGCGGTCGCTGACCTGCGCGAGACCTTCGCGCTCGACGATCGTCTTCGCGCTGCCGCCGTCGTTCCAGAGCGTCTCGAGCACCTGCTTCGCAGCCTTCGAGTTGATCGCGTTCGACGACGTCAGCGCGACCAGCTCGGCGAGCGACTCCGGAGTCACCTTGCCGTGCGCGAGGTGGGTCGCGCTCTCGTTCGCGAGCCGTGAGAGATCCCCGAGGACGAACGCGACGACCGCCTTGGCGTTGCCGGACGCCGCGCTCACCGCGCGGTCGAACCACGCCGAGAGCTCGTGGTCGTCGACGAGCTGCGTCGCGCGCTTCACGTCGATCCCGTACTCGTCGACGTAGCGCACGTACCGCTCGTACGGCGTCGGCGGCAGCGTCGTGCGCACGCGTTCGACCATGTCGGCCGTCACGTCGAGCGGGACGAGATCCGGGTCGGGGAAGTAGCGGTAGTCGTGCGCCTGTTCCTTCGAGCGCTGACTGTGCGTCTCGCCGGCGGCCTCGTCCCAGCCGCGCGTCTCCTGGATCACGCGACCTCCGCCCTCGACGACCTGGATCTGGCGGCGGATCTCGCTCTCGATGGCGCGGCGGACGCTGCGAAACGAGTTCATGTTCTTGATCTCGGCCTTCGTCCCGTACTCCGGCGCGCCGCGCAAGCGTATCGAGACGTTGGCGTCGCAGCGCAACGAGCCTTCCTCCATCTTCACGTCGCTCACGCCGAGCTCGCGGAAGGTGCGCGCCAGCGTCTCGAGATACGCGACCGCCTCGTCGGCGCTGCGGATGTCGGGCTCGGAGACGCACTCCATCAGCGGAACGCCGGCGCGGTTGAAGTCGACCAGCGACGACGTCGAGCCGGCGAGACGCCCGTCGGCCGAGCCCGCGTGCGTGGACTTTCCGGTGTCTTCCTCTAAGTGGATACGGGTGAGCCGGCACTCGCCGCGGCGGCCGTCCTCGAGCCAGTAGCGCACGACACCGCCGACCGTGAGCGGCATGTCGTACTGCGAGATCTGGTAATTCTTCGGCATGTCCGGATAGAAGTAGTTCTTCCGGTCGAACTTCGAGTGCTCGGGGATGGTCGCGCCGAACGCGAGGCCCGCACGGATCATGTGCTCGATCGCCTTCGCGTTCGGCACCGGCAGCGCGCCCGGCAGCGCGAGGCACACCGGACATACCTTCGTGTTCGGCTCGCCGCCGAACTCGTTCGGGCAGCCGCAGAACATCTTGCTGACCGTCTTGAGCTCGACATGGCACTCGATGCCGATGACGGCTTCGTACTTCTCGAGCAGCGCGGAGTCGATTCGCTCTGCGGTCATCATCGTGGCGCACCCTTCGACAAGCTCAGGGTGGCAACAGCTTTTGTCATGCTGAGCCTGTCGAAGCATGAGAGACGATCTCCGCGGCCGGTAGCGGCACCGTTTCGGCATACCTCGTGGCGCGTTCGTAGGCGTGGGCGTAGCCGAGCAGGGCGCGCTCGGTGAAGAGCGGCGTCGTCATCTGCAGGCCCATCGGCATCGGGCGCGTGCCGTCTTCGGGGACTGCGGGAGCGCAGGGGACCGAGAGCGACGGCAGGCCGGCGAGCGAGCCGGGGATCGTGTAGTAGTCCATCAAGTACATCGTCACGGGGTCGCTCTTCGCGTTGAAGCGGAACGCCGGCGAGGACGCCGCCGGCGAGACGATCACGTCGCAGCGCTCGAACGCGCGCGCGAAGTCTTCCGCGATCCGTGTCCGCGCCTTCTGCGCTTTCAAATAGTAGGCATCGTAGTAGCCGGAGGAGAGCGCGTACGTGCCGATCAGGATGCGGCGCTTCACCTCCGCACCGAAACCCGCTTCGCGCGTCCGCTCGTACATCTCGCCGACGTCGGGCGCGTCCGCGCGCAGCCCGTAGCGCACGCCGTCGAACCGCGCGAGATTCGAAGAGCACTCCGCCGGCGCGATCAGGTAGTACGTCGCCAGACCGTAGTCCGCCGTCGGAAGCGAGACGTCGACCAGCTCGGCGCCGAGCCGCTCCAGCTCGGCGTACGCCGCCTCGTACGACGCGCGGCTCGCGGCGTCGAGCTTGTCCAGCCCGAACTCCGCGACGATCCCGACCCGCACGCCGCGCAGGTCCTCGCGCAGGTGGTCCGCCGCCGGCTCGACCTCGCGCTCGACGCTGGTCGCGTCCAGCGGGTCCTTCCCGGCGATCACGTCGTAGGCCAGAGCCGCCTCTTCGACCGTCCGGGCGAACGGCCCGATCTGGTCGAGGCTCGAGGCGAACGCGATCAGCCCGTAGCGCGAGACGCGGCCGTAGGTCGGCTTGAAGCCGACGACGTTGCAGAACGCGGCCGGCTCGCGGATCGACCCGCCGGTGTCGCTGCCGAGCGAGAGCGTCGCCGTGAAGCCGCCGACCGCCGCCGCGCTCCCGGCCGACGACCCGCCCGGGACGCGGTCGAGGTCGTACGGGTTGCGGGTCAGCCCGAGTGCCGAGTTCTCACCGGACGAGCCCATCGCGAACTCGTCGAGGTTCGTCTTCCCGACCGGCAGGGCGCCCGCGTCGAGCAGCCGCCGGACCGCCGTCGAGGTGTACGGCGCGACGAAGCTCTCGAGGATCTTCGAGCCGGCCGTCGTCCGCGTCCCCTCGACGCACATGTTGTCCTTCAGCGCGACGGGGACGCCGGCCAGCGGCAAGGTCTCGCCGGCGGCGATCCGTTCGTCGACCCGCCGGGCGCGCTCGCGCATCAGCTCCGGGGTGAGCTGGAGGTAGGCGCCCACCCGGGCGTCCGCCGCGGCGGCGTGCGGGATCAGCGCCTCGGCGACCTCGGCGGCGCTGGTGCGGCGCGCGTTGACCTCCCGCGCGATCGCGCGGGCGGAGTCCCGGATCGGGTCCACGCTAGCCTTCCTCCGCCAGGATCCGCGGGACGCGGAAGTACGGTCCCTGCGTCTGCGGCGCGTTCGCCAGCGCCTGTTCTCGGGTCAGCATCGTCTCCGGACGGAGCGCGTCCTCGCGCTGGACGTTGCGCGACGGGACGACCTGCGCGGTCGCCGGCACGTTCGCCGTGTCGAGCCGAGCGAGCGCGTCGACGTGCGTCATCAGGCTGCTGAGCTGCGGCCCGAAGGTCGCGATCTCTTCGTCGCTCAGCGCCAGCCGCGCCAGCCGCGCGACGTGGCGGATGTCGATCCGGTCCGTTGGCATGACCCGCTCAGGTTCGCTTCGCGCGCGCTCGGGTCCGTCCGGGTCGCGCGGCGAGCATTGCTCACTCTTAACGCCGCGCCGCTCGGTTCCACGGTGGGCGTTCCAGGAACGCAAGCTCACACGTCGTACAGCCGATATGTCGTAGGGTCACGCCCCACGCCGCCATGAGCGGCGCGGGTTCATGCTTTGCCCCTGCGATTTCTCACGGCCGGGCTTCCTGTTCTAGGTGAAACGGACGAGGTTAGGGACCTTCATGCTTCGGATTCGCTCCATGTCTTCGCTCGCGTACGTCCTCCTCGGCACGGTCGTGCTGAGCGCGTGCGGCGGAGGCGGTTCCCACGGGACGCTCCCGGCCACTGCCACCGCACCCGGCCAGCAAGTCCCGGGCGCGCCGGTCCAGTCGGCGACCGCGACGTTCGTGTTCACCTTCCCGAAGGACAAGCCCAGCTCGCACCTGCGCCGGACGAAGTACCTCTCGTCGGCGACGAAGT
>DATHLN010000131.1:0-12159 GCA_035488115.1 Candidatus Limnocylindrales bacterium
GCATGCCGTCCGTGACGATGGGGAACACGCCGGCCGACGCATCGGCGTTCATCAATAGCCTGATCGCGGCACTCACGGCGTTCGGGACGACGAACAACCCGTTCGACGGGATTTCGACCGACGAGCAGACCTCGTGGCTCGAGCTCTCGCAGACCGTCGCCGGCGTCCCGGTGTTCAACTTCGCCGTCTGCCGCGTCCGCTACCACGCGCTCGCGCTCGACGCGCAGAACGTGCGCGTGTTCTTCCGGACGTTCCAGACGGCGGCGACGTACACCGACTACGACCAGGCGACGACGTACCGCCGCGGCGGCCTCACCGGCGTCGTGATCCCGCTGCTCGGGATCATGGGCGGCGAGCTTGTCACGATCCCGTTCTTCGCCGAGCCGCGCGTCGACTCGTCGGCGGTCTCGCTCAACGCGCAGACCGATCCCGCGAACGTGCAGACGATCGCGCACGACGCGAGCGGGGTCGAGGTCGACGCCTACTTCGGCTGCTGGCTCGACATCAACCAGCCCGCGCAGCCGCAGTTCCCCGTGCAGCCGTCGCCGCAGGACGGCCCCTACACCACGGGACGGCAGCCGATCCAGCAGCTCGTGCGCGGACTGCACCAGTGCCTGGTCGCCGAGATCGCGTTCGACCCCGATCCGATTCCGAATGGTGCGACGACCGGCACGTCGGACAAGCTCGCGCAGCGCAACCTCGCGATCGTCGAGTCCGACAACCCCGGCAGCGCCGCGTCGCACACGATCCAGCACACCTTCGAGATGCGGCCGACGCGCACGCCGCTGCCCGCGGGCCAGAAACCGGACGAACTGATGATCGTCTGGGGATCGACGCCGCGCGGCAGCATCGCGACGCTCTACTTCCCGGGACTGCGCGTGTCGGAGATCCTCGACTGGGCCGGCCGCATGTACGAGACGACCCTGCTGGAGCGCGTCGATGACCACACCCTGCGCGCGCGCACGGGCGAGGTGACGTACCTGCCGATTCCGTCAGGCGCCGGCCCCTCGTTCGCCGGCCTGCTCACGGTCGAGCTTCCGGACAACGTGCGCCACGGCAACGTCTTCACGATCGTCGTCCGCCAGCTCACCACCGAAAAGCTCGTCGTCCGGCCGCCGGTCCCCGGCGAGCAGATGCGAGCGCTGCTCGGCGCGACACGCACCGAAGCGCGCGAGACGAACGCAGTGAGCCGGATGAATCGCGGGACGTTCGCCGCCTCCGAGCTTCCGCAGGTCGACGAGCGCCGCGTCGTCGGCTCGTTCCAGATCACGATCCCGGTCACCCGGAAAGAAGCGATCCTCGGGCGCGAGGAACGCGCGCTCACCGTCGTGCGTTCGATCCTGCGGTCGATTCCGCGCGAGAACCGTTGGTATCTGCCGTTCGAGCGCTACACCGAGCAGATCGCGCAACGCGTCGACGCCCTCGGCGGCGACTCCGGCGGCGGGCCGAAGAACGGTCACGGCGGGGACCACGGCGGCGGCAAGCCCGGCGGCGGCGGATGCGGTCCCGGCTGCATCGGACTGATCCTGGGCCTCCTGTTCGGACGCCGCAAGCGCGCGTAGAAACGGGCGCGGCGCTCGCTACCGCGGGGCGGCGAGCGCCGCGCGCAGCTCGGCGACCGAGGTCTGCGGCGGCAACTGCACGACCACGTCGCCGCTCGCGTCGACGACGAAGATCCGCGTATCGTGGTCGTCTCGCGCGCCGGTTCCGGCGCCGAGCTGCGACTGCACGTTTCGAACGACTTCCGGCGCGGCCGTGATGCCGCCGACCGCGTGGCGCCACGCGGAGAGATACCGGTGGAGCACGGAGGGCGTGTCGTGCTCGGGATCGGTGGTGAGGAACAGCGCGCGCATCCTCCGCGTCCGCGGCGTCGTTTCGACGGCATGGCTCAGCGCGGCGAGCGTCGTCGGACAGCGGTCGGCGCAGCGTGTGTAGCCGAGGACGATCACCGCCGGCTGCGTCCCCGCGCCGATCGCGATGCGCCGGCCGTCGTCGGAGACGAGCGTCGTGCGCGCGAGCCGGTGCGCCACGATCGCACCGTCGAACGCGGAGACCGACGGTGCCTCGTACGGGACGAGCCGCGGCAGAAGAAGCTGCATCTCGTACGCCATCGCTCCGGCCGCTCCGAACGCCGCTGCGGCGGCGGCTACTCGAACCGTCGACTTCACATCAACCGGCATGCGCGCGTGTTGCGGCCGCAAAGTAGACTCGCCTGTGTACCGCGGAAGTACCCGCGAGGTTCGCGCAACGCCACAGGCCGGTATACGAGCCGCGCACAACGGCGCGCGCATGAAACGCTCCGTTCCGTTCGCCGTCCTGCTCGTCGCCGGCGGGCTCGTCATCTCCGTCGCGCTCGGCGCGCGACAGAGCTTCGGGTTGTTCGTTGGACCGATCGTCGCGTCGCACGCCGTCTCGCTGCCGCTGCTCGCGTTCGCGCTCGCGCTGCAGAATCTCATCTGGGGGATCGCGCAGCCGTTCGCGGGCGGGCTCGCCGACCGGTTCGGTCCCGCACCGGTCGTCGCCGCCGGCGCCGTAGCGTACGCGCTCGGCCTCGTTGCGGTCGCACTTCATCCCGACGTCGTGTCGGTCGTGCTCGGGTTCGGCGTGCTGGTCGGCGTCGGCCTGAGCGGGATGACGTTCGCGGTCGTGATCTCGGCGGTGAGCCGCGCAGCGTCCGACGCGCAGCGCGCGACCGCCGTCGCGATCGCGGCCGCCGGCGGATCGCTCGGCCAAGTCGCGCTCGTCCCGATCGCACAGCTCGCCATCGGCGCGAGCGGCTTTCAGCGCGCGCTGATCGCGCTGGCGCTGGTCGCGGTCGTCGCCGCGCCGCTCGGCGTCTTGCTCGCGCGCCCGCGCGCCGCGAGCGAAGCGAAGGCGACCGCCGATACCGCTGCACCGCAGCTCGCCGGCGCGACATGGCCCGCGATCTGGCGCGCGCTGCGTGACCGCGATTATCTGTTCCTCACCGCCGGCTTCTTTGCGTGCGGATTCCAGCTCGCGTTCATCGGCGTCCACCTGCCGACGTATCTCAGCATGTGCCACGTGGCGGTCGGCATCGGCGCCGCATCGCTCGCGACGATCGGGTTCTTCAACATCATCGGAACGTTCGGGTTCGGCAAGCTCGCGGACCGCTATCAGCCGCAAAACCTGCTCGCCGTCCTCTACGCGATCCGCGCGACGAGCACGCTCGCGTTTCTCGCGACGCCGCCGACCGCGCTCACGACGCTGGTCTTCGCGGTGCTGATGGGGCTGACGTGGCTCGGCACCGTTCCGCTCACCAACGGGGTCGTCGCGCGGCTCTTCGGTCTGCACAACCTCGGCACGCTCTTCGGCGTGACGTTCCTCAGCCACCAGGTCGGCTCGTTCCTCGGCGCCTGGCTCGGCGGCGTCTCGCTGCAGCTCACCGGCTCGTACGCCGCAGTGTGGATCGCGACGGTCGTCGTCGGCTACGCGGCGGCCGCCGTCAACCTGCCGATCCGCTACCGTGCGGCGGCCGCGACGGCATAACGCGCTACGGCGATGCGTTCAGGCGGCCGCGACGGGCGCGCGCGCCCGCGTCGCGGCGCTCAACACCATGCGCGCCATCCGCTTCGCGGTCTGCGCGGCGATCACGTTTCCGCGCTTCGCGCCCGATGCGAGCGCACCGTCGAAGAGCAGATCCAGCTCCTCCGCGACCGCGTCGGCGTCGCGCGCGCCGGCCTCGGCGGCCCGGTCGCGGAACCACGCGCGCCGCTTCGCGATGTACGTCTCGATCAGACGGCGCGCCGGATGCCCCGGATCGGTCAGCTCCGCGGTGTAGATGATGTACGGACAGCCGCGGTACTGCGACTCGGTGAGAAACGCCTCGAGTACGTCAAACGCGCCGAGAATACGTTCCGCCGGCGAGCCCGACGAGGGGAACCGCATCCGCGGAGCGCGCCGCAGCGACGCGGCGATGAGCTCGTCCTTCGAGCGGAAATGACGGTAGATCGTCCGCTTCGTCAGCCCGGCGGTGTCCGCGACGCGGTCGACGCCGACCGCGTGCAGGCCGTCGCGGTAGAAGAGCTCCCCGGCGACCTCCGCGATGTAGTCGGCGATCGGTTGTCCGGCGGGTCCGCGCAGTCGCATGATGCCGCAGCCTTGGTCCCGCTCCGTATACCGTCCTGTATACCTGGGAGCAGAACCGCGCACGGCGAGAGGCCGGACCACCGCGCGCGCCGAGAGGGATCGCGGTGACCCCGACAGCGGCGCGCAGCGTGTCAGCGGCGGAGCGGCTCGCCTCGGTGCGACCGTATCTCGCCGGGACGGTGCTCTTCGCGGTCGCAATGGGCGTCGGCCGCTTCGCCTACACGCCGCTGCTCGTCGTCATGCGCGGCGACGCGGGTCTCGGCGTGACGTTGGCCGGCATCCTTGCCTCAGCGAATCTCGCGGGCTACCTGGCGGGTGCGCTCGCCGCTGCGCTTCCCGCGATGCACCGCCGCCGGGTCGCCGTGGTGATCGGCGCGGCCGCCGCGATCGCCGTGCTGACCGCCTCCATGGCGGGCCCCGGGTGGCTGTGGATTCCGGCCCGCACGCTGACGGGGATCTGCAGCGGGCTCGTATTCGTCCTGACGGTCGGGATCGTGCTCGACCACGCGAAGCTGCACTGCTCGCCGTGGGGTGCGGCGCTGCTGTTCGCCGGCGTCGGGCTCGGCATCGCCGCGAGCGGTCTGCTCGTGCCGGCGTTCGCGCCGCTCGGCGGCTCACGCGCCGCCTGGCTCGGAATCGGTGCGCTGAGCGGGATCGCGGTCGCGCTGGTCGCGCGCTGGGTTCCGCGCGACGAGCCGGCGCATGCGGACGCAGAGCCGATCGGAACCGCCGCGCGTACCGGGCCGTCGCGGGTGTTCTGGTTGCTCGCGCTCGTCTACGGGGTCGAGGGCGGAGCGTACATCATCCCCGCGACGTTCCTCGTCGCAATGATGGCCGAGACGCCCGCGCTCGCACCGATCGCGCCGTTCACCTGGGTCGTCGTCGGGCTCATCGCGGTCCCGTCCGCCGCGTTGTGGACCGCGGCGGCGCGGCGGATCGGCGTGGCGGCCGCGCTGACGCTCGCGCTCGCAGCGCAAGCGCTCGCGCTGCTGATCCCGTCGGCCGCCGGCGGCTTCACGGGCGCGCTCGCGGTCGCGATCGGGATCGGCGGAACGTTCATCGCGATCTCCGCGCTCGCGCTCACGCTGGGCCGCACGTACTGGCCCGCTCGAAGCAACGCCGCCGCGGGAGTCCTCACCGCGCTGTACGGCGTCGGTCAGATCGCCGGACCGCTCTTCGCGACGCACGTCGCCGTTCGCACGGGATCGTACCGTGCTGCGCTGCCGCTCGCCGCCGCCGCGCTGCTCGCGACGACGGTGCCGTTCGTGCTAGCTTACGCGATCAGCTCGACGCGCTGGGCGGAGAAGACGCGAAAGCGCGTGTCGTAGGAGCGCATCTCGTCGCCGATCTTCACGCGGCTGTGGATGAGGACGTCTTGCGAGGTGCGCCCCTGTCCGGCGTCGCGAACGCTGCCCGCGATCATGCGGATCAGCGGCATGGTCCCCGGCGCGGGCGCGTTGAGACGCTTCGCGCGGACGAGCTGATCGACGATCGCGTTCTGCACGATGCTCGGCAGCGCGCGGAACTCGTCGTCGGGTTTCTTCGCGACCGCGAGCTTCGGCGGCTCGGGCTTGTTCTCGACATAGCGCACGACCGCGTCCCAGTCGTCGGCCGCGATCGCGGTGAAGGTGCAGAAGTAGCGGTGCACGACGCGCTCCGGCGCCTGCATCGCCTCGCTCTCGTCGACGTGGACGCGGCTCGGGATCGATCGCTCGCGCAGGACGAAGGTGAACTGCAGCTCCGTCTCCGCGAGCTGCCGCGGCGAGACGAACGCGACACCTTCGCGCGAGACCGTCGTTCCGAGCACGGGGATCTTCCGCCCGTCGCTGAGCGCGTGCGCCTGGAACTTCCCGTGACGAGCGCCGGCGGCGCCGTTCTCGAACCAGCGCTGCTCGCGCCGGCCGAAGAACGAGTCGAAGAGCTGCATCTGCTTTCTCGCATGATCGGCAAGCGAGCGCCACACACCCTGCCCGTAAGGCCCAAACCTAACGCTTCTTTGACGCCCGTCACACGAACCGGGCGCGAAACCGGCCGCGCTTTACCCGGCGTTTACGTTCGTGCCCGCCTTCGCGGCCAGGATGCGTCCCGCGGCGGCCGCCGGGGTGTCGGGCTCGTCGACGTGGACGAAGATGTGCTTGTAGCTCGAGGCGCCCGGCTTCAGGTCGATCACGAGCACCGTGTCCTCGCGCTGGTAGTCGAAGAACACGACCTCGCTGTGGTACAGGAACGTGCCCGCCATCTTGAACGGCCATGGCGACTGCGTGCCGAAGAACTTGAGCGCGTCCCAGAACCCGGGCGGTTTCTCGACCGACGCGCCTGCGACGTTCTCGATCGGGATCGTGAACGAGCCGTGCACCGAGAGAAGCTTTTCCGAGGTGGTGAACTCGATGCGGACGCTGCCGTCCTGAACGCTGACCGTTGCCATGAGCGTTAGTACTCGGCGTCCGCGCGACGGTTTCAGAGAGAACCGATCGCCTCGCGAATGGTTCCGTCGTGCTCGTCGTCGAGCGCTCGCCGCAGGATCTCGTCGGCCCACGGCGCGCGCACCGCGCGCAACGCGTCGACGAGGGCGAGTCGTGTCGCGGCATCGCAATCCGCCGCGCTCGGATCGAGCAGCGCCGGCCACCGCGGCGCGGCCGGCTCGAACGGCGCGGGGTTGGACCACATTTCGGTGAACGGTAGGTCGCACGGCGGCGCGGCGGGCGGGGCGAACGAAACGGTGACGGTGGCGGGAACCGGAACCGGCGCGAAGATCACGACGGCCATCAGCACGGTGCCGGCGACCGCCAGGGCGATCGGAAGATACGACATCAGCATGCCAGCGCGACCGGGGCGAGGTGCGGGCGCAGCGCGCCGAGCAGCTCGGTGCGCGCTACGTCGAGCGCCGCGTCGCCGCGACGCGCGAGTGCATCGTCGAAGAGCTCGAGCGGCAAGCCTTCGTAACGCGAGAGCGCGGCATCGAGGGCGCTCGCGTACCGCGCGAGCGCGGCGCCGACGCCGGAATCATCGTCGCAGCGCGCGGGAAGCAGGCCGACGAGCGCACGCAGGACCGCCGGTGCTCCAAACGCGGTGTCCTCGAACACCGCTCGCACGCCGTCGCCGCAACGGTGGTCGTCGTGCGCGCGGAAGACGGGATGTTCGAACAACGCGATCGCGGCCCGTCGCAGCTGGGGATCCTCGAGATCGTCGGAGCTCACGTCGAACCCGGGGATGCGGAGCTTCACGAACAACCGGTCGAACACGTCGCGCAGTGCGTCACGCACCGCTTCGAGCGCAGCGGAACAATCGCCATCCGCGTCGATCCGATCGGGGAAGAAGAAGCGCAGCACGAAGAGATGCTGGACGAGCCCCTCGAACCGCGCGGTTACGAATAGCCGTCTGATCTCCGCGAGCCGTTCGGCGCCGAGCCGCATCGACGGCTCGAACGCGGACGCGACGGGTGGGGTAAGCGGCGCTTCGTCGATCACGGTCGCACTCTCGGGTGAACCCGTTTGCTCGGCTGCGACGATCTCGGCCGTGAGCGGCGCTGCAGCGGTCCAGTCCGGCGGCGCTGCCTCGAAGGGCAGCGTGGTCGCGCAGGTTTCGACGTGATATGCAACGCCGGGCGGCCGCGCAGCGAAGCTCTCTCGTGCGCGAATCGAGATGCTCGGCGACGTCAGGATGGAGGTCTCGCCGTCCGCATCGACCCGTACGGTGACGACCCGCGGAGCAATCTCGTCCGCAGCCGACCGGAGCGACCACGCGAACACCAGCCGCGTGCGCTCCGGAACGCCGCGCACCACGATGCCGTCACCGTCGAACGGCGAGAGCGCGCCCGAAGCCGTCCCGTCGAGCAGCACGCGGCCGTCGAGCGTCGCGGTGCCCTGCGCGTAGGCCGTCGCTTCGGGTGCGGGAGCGCGGACGGCCAGCCTGTCGACCGCATCGTCCACGTCGATCACGAGGCGCACGCCGAACGGCGCGCCTGCGATCATCGCGTCCGGTACTTGCAGCTCGCCATGCACGCACGGCGCGACGCGTCGCGGCGCCGTCTCGAGCAACCCTTCTTCGAGCTCCACAGCGATGCGACGGCGAATGTGCAGCACGAAGTCCGCACGGGCCGATTCGCCGTCGTCGGCGGTGGCGACGAAGACGGCGGTGAACGGCGCCCCTTCCGGAACATCGTGCGGGACTGCGACGCCGAGGTTCACCTCGGTCGCACAACCGGCCGCGACCATCCGCGAGGAGAACGACTGCTCGGCGAACGGCAGGCCGGAGATCCCGAACGACAACCGTTCCGCGATGTCGCCAGCGTTCTCGACCCGCGCCGTGACGGTCACGACTTCGCCGGGCGAAGCGGCGCGAATCGTCTCCGTGAGGTGGACGCGCACGTCGCGCACGCGAACCGGAACGAAGCGTGCTTCGGCGACGTGCTCACCGAGGCGCACGCTGATCGTGCCGTCCGCGCACGCCGGACCGTAGGTCGCGCCGAACGTCACGTGAACGGTCCGTCGCGCAGGTACCGCGGCGACCACGACGACGCGCGCGTCGCCGTCGCGCTCGACGCGCATGAGTGCCGCCGCGCCGGTGCCGCGGCCGCCGGCTATCGCGCCTTCGACCGCGAAACTGTCCGCGATCCATCGCAGTCCGGCGGGCAGCTCGACTCGCATGCGAACCTCTCGCGCGTCAGCCCAGCCGTCGTTCCGCACGCCGATCGCCACGTCGGCGCGTCGCCGCGCCGGCGTGACGGCGACGCTCGGCGCCGCGACGAGCGGCTCTGCGGCGACACCGCCGCGCGCCGGTAGCGCGACGCGCCACCCCTCGCCGAAATGCACTACGCCACCCTCCGCGCGAACCTCGCCGACGACCGCGACGATCCGCGCCGCGAACGCCGCCTCGGCGCGCTCACCGACCTCGAGCCGCGGGACCTCGAGGATCTCTTCCGCGCGGCCGTCGTCGCGCACGCACCCGAGCGGCACGGGAACGACGATGCGAACGCCGCTCGCGGGGCCGTCGCCTTCGTTCGTCACCACGGCGCGCACGCGAACGGCATCGGCGTTCGACGCCTCGACGTACGTCCCGCTCGCATCGCCGTCGAACACCGGCCGTCCGAACACGACGATGCTGCACGCGTTCGTCGGCAGCACGGCATCCGTCACGTGCAACGCAGCGCGCACCACGATCTCCGTCCGCTCGGCCGTCGGCGGCGCCACGCGCGCCCGCACGCCGGCGACGACGTCTTCCCCGGGGGCGACCGCGTCGACCGCGACGTCGAGCGGATCGAGCGCCTCCAATCCGTGGCCCAGCATGAACCGCACGGTTCCGGCCGGGCTCGGCGTCGTCCCGACGTTCCGCGTGCGAAAGAGAACTCGAATCGTCTCGCCGGCCCGCGCGCTGCGCGGCTCGGCGGAGAGCGCGTGCAGCACGGCCTCGTCGTCACCCGTCATGCGGCGGACGGTGCCCCCGGCGGGCCGATGCTATGACCGAGCGCACTTGCGAGGAGCCGGAACCCCTAGTCCAAGCTACCCCACGGAGGGCGCCAAGCGGGCAGGCTCCAACAGGTGGAGGACCTATGATCGACCTCTCGACGCTTCGCCGGATCCCGCTGTTCCGGGATTTCAACGACGAGCAGCTGTCGCAGGTGCTGGCGACCGTCGCCGAGCGGCGCCTGCCGAAGCATCAGTTCGTCGTCCGCGAAGGCGAGCCGGGCGACACGTTCTTCGTCATCGCGTCGGGCTCGGTCGCGGTCGTCCGGGTCGGCCCCGACGGCCGCGAGACGATCCTCTCGATCCTCAAAGAGGGCGATTTCTTCGGCGAGATGTCGATGTTCGACTCGTCGCTGCGCTCGGCGTCGATCAAGACGCTCACCGACGTCGCGCTCGGCGCGATCCGCCAATCGGACTTCCTCGGCCTCATCGACAAGAACCCCGAGATCGGCAAGCTGCTCGTGATCGAGCTCTCCGAGCGGCTGCGCGCGGCGAACGCGCTGATCGCCGCGACGACGTCGCAGGACATTCGCGCGCGCCTCGCCTCGCTGCTGCTGAACCTCGCCGAGCAGTTCGGCGAGTCGGTCGACAACGGCACCCGCATCACGCTGCGCCTGACGAACCAAGAGATGGCGAACATGATCGGGACGACCCGTGAGACGGTGAACCGCACCTTGAACCGCTTTTGGGACGACCGCCTGGTCGACATGCGCACCGCCCACGTCGTCGTCACCGAGCCCGAGAAGCTCCGCGCGCTGATCCCCTGAGCATGGTGAACGATACGATGAAGCACTGCATCTCACGCGCCGGGGTCCTGGCCTTCGCGATTACCGCCTTCTGCGCCGCTGCGGCACCGGCGTCCGCGAACGGCGTTCATTCGTCGGACGACGTGCGGATCGTGGCCCAAGTTGCTACGAATCAGAAAACACCCGACCCCAATGCCACCGGAGCTCCGATGAAGTCGGAGGACAAGGCGTCGCCGAATGGCTACAGTCTGGAGATTGCGCGCACCTGGGCGGCTGCGTGGGTCCTCACGGTTGTCGTTGCGGCGATCGTCGCATTCCGGTTCGCCCCACCGAAGAAGCCAAAGACCTAGGGCCTCACTCGCCGCCCTTCGAGGGCAGCTTCGAGAACCCGATCCAGAACGCGCCGGCCATCATGAGCGAGCCGACGACTTTCGACACCCACGTGAGCGAGAGCTCCGGCGGCCCGAAATTTTCCGGGACCGCGTTCAAGAACGAGCCGGCCGCGAAGAGCGCGAGCACCCCGAAGATGTACATTCGGCGCGGCTGGATGCGGAAATAGAGTTCCACGGTCGCCATCGGCGAGGCCGTGGCGGGTTGCGGGAGCGTTGCAGCCGGCGGCGAGAGCGGTGCAGCGGGCGGCGATAGCGGCGACGGCGGCGATAGCGGCGAGGGCGGCGAGGGCGGCGACGGTGGCGAGGGCGGCGAGGCCGGACTCGGTGTCCACCACAGCCCGCGGCGCCGCAGCTTGGGCCCCGGATTGGCCGGCGGACGTCCGCGTAGCTGCACCCGGGTGATGTCGCTCGCCATCTGGCGCTTTGCGATCAAACTCACGCGCTCGACCCTTCCGGTCGGCTGGTCCGGAAATGCTTCGATGAGCGAGCTTCCGACCGTTTCGAGAAATGCAGATTCCGTAATGACTTCGAGCTGCTGCTGGTCTCGCGTACGAGCGCGCTCGCCGTGATAGAAATGAACGATAAGGTCGAGATTGTCACCCGACCGCAGACCGTAGACCTGACGCTCCAGGTATCGCTCCGGCGTCTCCGAGCGAACGACGCCCTCCGCGTCTCGCCCGTGCAGCTCGAACTGATAGAACAGTTTGACATCAGGCTCGTTCATCATCGTGCACTCGGCGAGCCAGTCGACCACGCTCTTCCAGTCGTCATGCTGTTCGCGCACTTGCGGCGAAACAGAAGCGGGGCGGATCAGATCCTCGATGGTCATGTCGCATTCGAGTATCAACAGACCAGCAGTCCGCCACGTTTCGGGATGGACGAGGTACATCATCGATCCGGCCGTTTGCGGCTCGGGATACGGACGGCCCGGCAACGCATACATTGTCCGGTTCCAGTAGGGCCATTCACGGGGCCCCGGCAGAGGTGCATCGACCAGTTGGTCTTCTGCGTAGCCCTGCACGACTTGGTCGGAATAGTACGGGAACTCATCGAGCCGAAGATCGAGCAGCAGTTTTCCGGCGTATTTCCGTGCCTTCTTGATACGGACGACCCGCAACGGCAGAAAGACGGGAACCGGCTGACCCATCGTCCCCGCGCGTGACTCGATGTAGACGACGAGCGCCTCTTGGTCGGTCAGGGAAGCGGGGTTTTCGAAATCCGGCGCGCGCTTCAGACCCCAAGGAACTTCTTCGAGGACGTAGCCCTTGGGATAGCACATGGCTTGGAGGACGAGCTGCTTGAACAGTTCGCCGACGGCGGTGGTGAAGAGCAAGATCATCGCGTCACCATACGTCCACGACCACAGGAGCTTGCGGCTTCGTGTCAGACCGCCCGAGCCGCAGGATGCCGAATCCTTCGATCAAACGGTGCGCGATGTAGCGGGTGTCGACG
>DATHLN010000132.1:0-19312 GCA_035488115.1 Candidatus Limnocylindrales bacterium
CGCATCACCGGGAAGAACTTCGCCGCGTCCAGCGTGAGGATCTGGTAGTTGAAGTCCGAGCCGAAGCCGTGGCTGCTGATCTCGTCGCTGATGTTCAGCAGCACGCCGCGGCGCGGGTTGAAGACGTCGTCGCGCGAGTCCGCGCCGAAGCCGAGCAAGCCGCTACGCACTTTGTACGGGTGGCTCGCGTCGATGGTCGCGATCGAGGGCGCGCTGATCCCGTAGGCGTTGTTCAGCGTGTTACAGGTCGAGCCGAGGAGCGCCGAGGTCGGGTCCGTGCAGTTGGCGGTCGTGGTCACGATGCCGGTGCTGGCGCTGGTCGGGAACGTGTAGCCGGACGGCAGGTTCGCCGATGCCGAGACCTGCTGCACGTTCGCGCCGAGCGAGACGTGGTAGACGTCGGTCAGCCGGCGTCCGACGGTCAGCGAGAGACCGGTCGAGCGGGCCTTGTACGTCGAGACGACGCCGCTGACGAGCTGCGGGTTCGTCACGTCGAGGGGGACGAGGGTGACCGGGATGTTGCCGCTGGTCGGGCAGGCCGTCGTCGCGGTGGCCGTCGTCGTGTCGCTCGTGCAGGCGAAGTAGACCGGGTAGAAGTTCGTCTGCTGCTGCGTGAAGAGCGTCGCGCCGAGGCTATACTTCTGCGACTGCTCGGTCTTCCCGACGTACGGGATCGTCACCGAGAGCTGCGCGTCGCTGACCTGCGAGCCGCGCTCGAGCCGGACCGAAGCGCCGTTCCCCGTGCCGTTGATATTGTTCTCCTGGTACGAGACCGTCCCGGTCAGCCCGGTCCCCGTGATCCCGCCCGAGTAGCCGGCGCCGACCGAGGCGGTCCCGGTGCGCTGCTCCTTGACCTGCCAGTTGACGGTGATCAGCCCCGGCCGCTTGGGATCGGGTCCGGCCTTGCCCTGGAAGTCGATCTTCTCGAAGAAGCCCAGGTTGTTGAGCCGGTCGTAGTCGCGGCGCAGCCCGGACTCGGTGACGACCATCCCGGGGCGCAGCCGCAGCTCGCGGCGGATGACGGCGTCCTGGGTCTTGGTGTTGCCGGTGATCTCGACCGCGCCGACGCGTAGGACGCTGATCGAGTAGCGCACGTCGGCCGTCCCGGCCTTCGTGTCGACGGTCGCCGGGTCGACGCCGGCCTCCACGTCGCCGACCTTGAGGTCGTACTTCTCGTAGAGCGCCTTGAGCGCGTCGTAGTCCTTGTCGCGCTCGGCCTCGGAGTACGGCTGCCCCGGCTTCGTCACCAGCGCCGCCTTGATCAGGTCGGGGCGGAGCAGCGGGTCGGCGTCGGGGAACGGCGTGATGATGATGTTGCGGACCGTCAGCCCTTCCTGGACCTTGAGCGTCAGGACGCCTTCGGGGCTGATGTTGACGTCGGTGACGTGCGAGGGGAGCTGCCCGCCGAACCCGATCTTGTCGTAGTAGCTGTTGATCTTGAGGACGTCTTGCTGGTAGGTCTTGATGTTGAAGACCTGGCCGGGCGCGGTGTCCATCAGCGCCATCAGCGTGTCGGCCGAGACGCTCTTGTTCCCGTCGAACCGGATCGAGGTGACGACCGGGTTCTCGATGACGCGGTAGGTGACCGCGACCCCGTCCGGGCGCTGCTTGATGATCGGCGGCGCCTGGTCGGCGAAGAAGCCGAGGTCCGCGATCGCCCGCAGGTCGGCCTGGACCTTCGCCGGGTCGAACGGGTCGCCGACCTTCGTCGTCACGACGGAGAGGATGCGGTCGGTTGGGATGTGGGCGTTCCCGGTCACCGAGACCGAGACGACCGTCGGCGCGGGAGCCGGCGCGGAGTTGGCCGGCAGCGCCAGGCCGACCAGCGCGAGCACGGCGAGCACGATGCCCGGCGTGCGGCGGAACCGATGGAACAAGCGAAAGACGTCCTTCGTGCGAGATTCCGACCCGTCACCGGTCAGAGGGACCGCCGGGTCGCTGATATGGGCGTAACGCGTGTCGCTGCAACCGCGTTCCCGCGACCCAGGGTACGACACTGTCGCGGCAGCCCCTCGCAGGCGACCGTGTCTTTACGGGTATTTGCGGACGATCGAGAAGGTGAATCCTGTGCGGTTCGAGAGCGGCTGGATCCCCTGGAGCCGCTGGGGCCCGGTGAACGCCGAGGTGCCGTTCGCGTTGTTGGTGATCGCGGGCAGCCCGTTCTGGGTGAAGTAGCTGAACTGGACCGAGGTCGTCGCGTCGGGGCGCGCGGTGAAGCCGAGCTGGGTCCGCACCGGCCGCGAGAGCGTCTGGCCGAAGCTGGCGTAGACGTCGCGCTTCCCGATCTGCTTGAGGGCGTTGTAGCCGACGCCGCCGCCGTAGTCGACGGTCAGCTCGAAGTCGGTCAGCCCGAAGCGCCCCGTGAACAGCCGCTCGACCGGCGCCAGGAAGCGCTGCGTGAGCTGGCCGTTGAGGACCGAGAAGGCCTCCTGGTTGAAGTTGATCACCCCGGTCTGGTACGCCGTGACGCCGGGCGGGAGCAGGACGTTCGACTCGCCGGGCGCGCCGCGCAGCGTCGTGCCGTTCTGCTGCTGGCCGAAGTTCACCGCGCCGAAGACCGAGGCGTCGAGCAGCAGCCCGATGATCTGCTCCTGCGAGTACGGCGGGTTCGAGGAGTAGTTGATCACCGAGCCGGTTCCGGCGGCGAGCTCGTCGGCCGGTCCGTCGACGGTGACCGTGATGTCGGCGCTGCCGACCGCGTTGCGCGTCGGGTCGGGATCGGGGTTCGTGACGTGCGCGTAGGCGCGCAGGTCGATGTACGGGAGCAGCCCGTTCTGCGGGTTGAACGCGACTGCGGCCTGCTGCACGCGGAAGGCGCGGTTGTAGGTCGAGAAGACGCCGCCCGGCGTCGCGGTCAGCACGCCGGCGAGCTTCGGTGAGGACAGCGAGCCGGTGAGGTCGAGCGTCCCGCTGGTCCCGATGTCGATGTACGGCGAGGAGGCCTGGACGCGCACGTTCTTCCCGGCGTGCGCCGTGACGGCGAGCGCGACGTCGAACGGCAGCCCGCTGCCGGCACCGCCGCCGTTCGCGCCGCCGCCGCTCGCGCTGCGGTAGATCGAGAGGATCGGGATCGACGCGTTCGTCAGCGTGACGTCGCCGGAAAGCACCGGCCGAGGCGTGTCGCTGCGCAGTTGCATCGTGCCGTCGACGACGCCGCGCCCGTAGGTCGGCGAGTCGACGCGCGCGCCGTGCGCGGTCAGGCCGATCGCGTAATTGCCGGTCCGCGCACCCGGGAGGGGGAGGTCGAGCCGGCCGCCGCCGTCGAGCGTCCCGCCGCCGACGTTCGCGTGCAGCGCCTCGAGCGCGACGCTGGTCCCGCTGAACGCGAGCCGCGCGTTCGCGTTGGTGATCGCCGCGCGGTCGAGATCCGAGACGTACAAGCCGTTCGCCAGCGCGATCGTCCCCGCGACGTGCGGCGCCGCCGGCGTCCCTTCGATCGAGAGCCGGCCGTCCGCGGTCCCGCCGAGCTTCGTGTGCGCGCCGGGGACGAACGGCGCGAACGGCGCGAGGTCGACGCCGCTCAGCGCGATCGAGAACGAGAGCGGCGCATCGCGCGTCACGCCGAGCGGCTGCAGCGTGAGCGGGAGCAGGCCGGTGACGACCGCGGTCCCCTTCGCGAAGGTCGCCTCGGCGTCGTTCACGTTCAGCGTCTTGCCGTCGTACGCGACGTTGCCGAGGACGCGCGGGATCGCGAGCGACGCGTAGCGCGCGTTCGCGAGCTCGAAGCCGACGGTCGCGCGCGGCTTCGCGAACGAGCCGCCGATCAGCGCGTTCGCGGTGACCGCGCCGCCGACGTCGTAGCGCGGACCTTTCGGGAAGAGCTGAACGAGCGCTTTCGCGAGATCGGGCGACTGCGCGCGGACCGAGAGCGCGAGCGGTGCGGCGGGCGCGAATCCGAACGAGCCGCTCGCGTCGAAACGCGCGAAGCCGAGATCGAGATCGGTGTTCGAGAGCGCGACGCGGTCGCCGTCGCCGCGCGCGTGCGCGGTCGCTGCAACGACCTTGTAGCCGAACAGCGAGCCGTTGACCAGCGTCGCGTCGCCGTTCACGCCGAGCCGCGGCCAGCGCCCCGCGATCGTCCCGCTCGCGCTGACCTGGCCCAGCAGCGGCGCGGTGATCCCGAACGGCGGGAGCCACGTCGCGAGGTCGACCTGCTGCGCGCTCGCGTTCGCGCGGTACCACGCCTGCTCGATCGCGCGCACCGGGCCGCCGCGTGCGGGGATCATCGAGCCGTTCGCGCGCAGCGCGCCGTGCGCGCCGCGCACGTTCAGCGCCGCGACGACCGTGCTGCCGCGCTGCGACCAGGTGGCGTTCGTGGTGCCGAAGCTGAAGCGCCGGTAGCGGAAGCCGGTGACGTCGACGTGCCCGCTGGTGCGCGTCGTGAGGCCGTCGTTCGAGAACATCAGCGCGACCGGACCGCGGCCCGCGAGCGTCTCCGCTTCGTCGAAGTAGTCGTCGAAGTCGGCGAGGTTCGCGTTCGCACTGCGCACGTCGACCGCGAACGCGCCGCGCGCGACCGAGAGCGCGGCGTCGATGCTCGCGCGCGTCGAGCCGACCGTGACGACGCCGTGGTTCGCCGCGAGCGAGCGCGTCGTGATCGCGACGCCGGCGCGCGCGTCGCGGAAGTCGAGCCCGTTGTACGAGCCTTCGGGCACCGCGACCGTGCCGCCGATCCGCGGGCGCGCGCCGTTCCCGCGGACCTGCACGTCGGCGGAGAAGCTGCCTTCGAGGTACTTCACCGGGAGCCGCAGCACGCGCCGCACCTCGCCGACGTCGCCGATCGGAACCTGCGCGCTCAGGTCGTACGCGAGCGCGTTCGCCCCGCTCGAGCCGATCCCGAAGACGCGCCCGTTGAAGTTGCCGTAGGTCGAGCCGAGCGCCGCGACGCCGCTGCGCACGTCGGCCGTTCCGTCCGCGAGCGCGACGTCGGCGCCGCCGCTGATCGGGTAGCCCGCGGCACGGCCGTCCTCGACCGAGACGAGCCCGTCGAAGGTCGGCGCGCGGCCGCGGATGTCGGCGAGCCCGAAGAACGCCAGCGTCCCGGCCTGGAGCGGGAGCCCGGCGCCGCGCAGCGCCGCGACCGGGACCGCCGGCGCGGAGACCAGGAACGGGCCGCCGGCGTCGGCGGCGACGACCTGGCCGCCGCCGATCGAGCCGTTGGCGGCGAGGAGGCGCAGCGTCTTGCCGTCGTCGACGGCGAGCGTCCCGGCGACCCGGTCGACCGCGATGCCGCGGATCCGCGCGCCCGGCAGGTCGGCGCCGGTCGTCTGCACGACGATGCGGTTCTGCGCGATCGTCGCGCGGACCGGGCCGTGGACCTCGCCCTGCGCGCTCGCGTCGGCGATGAACGGCCGCAGGTTCTCCAGCCGCCCGTCGTACTGGCCTTCGAGGGCGAAGACGTTCCCGTCGTAGGCGCCGGCGCCGTCGAAGCGCCCGAGCGGGCCGGCCAAGTCGATCGACGAGAGCCGGATGTCGCTGAACGTCCCGCCGAGCCGGACGCTCCCGCTCCCGAGCGCGTACGGCCCGTAGCGCAGGTCGCGCCCGCGCATCGCGCCGGCCAGCCCGAAGACGTCCGGGCTCCCGCCGCCGGCGAAGTCGCCGTCGATCACGCCGGAGATCGGCGGGATCGCGGAGACGATCCCGCCCGGCAGCTCGGCCTTGCGGACGTCGGCGAGGCGGAAGTTGCGCGCGTGGATCCAGCCGGCGCTCTGCGAGATCGGCCGCTGGAGCTCGAACCCGCCGGCGAACGACTCGCCGTTCGCGCGCGAAAACGCGAGCGGCCCGAACTCGCCGACGCCCTTCTGGTCGACGCTGAACGTCCCGGCGCCGCTCGTCGGCCCGACCGCGCCGATCGTCCCGCGCGCGTTGAACTGCTCGCCCGGCGGTTCGCTCAGGAGCACGGTCGCGATGACGTTCGCGTCCGGCGCGAGCATGTCGGCGTACGGGAGCGCCGACCCGGAGCCGTTCGCGTTGAGGGCGATCAGGATGTCGTTCTTGTTGTTGTCGCCGAGGATCACGCGGCCGCCGAGCCCGACGTTCGCGCTGCCGTAGCGCGCGCGCACGCCGCCGAACGTGATCGCGCCGTCGTAGTAGTCGATCAGGCCGTCGACGCCCTCGGCGGGATACTTGTCGTAGCTGAGCTGCGGCGCGCTGAAACGCGTTCGGATCAGCGGCTTCGCGAGGCTCGAGGCGAACAGCGTCTCGAAGTGCGAGCCGCCGTGCAGCGGCATGCTCTGCAGGAACGTGAAGAGCGTGCGCACGTCATGCAGATCGGAGCTCCCGGTGAACGCCATGCGGGCCGTCGGGTCCGTGAACAGGCCGTAGAGCGCGCCGCGCCCGTGGACGGGGATTCCGTTCAGCGTCGCGCCGATCGTCGTCGCGGCGAGCATGTCGTCGGTGATGACGAGCGGCGCCTCGACGTCGCGGATCTCGTGCGCGAGCGCGGAGACGTAGAGCGCGCCGCCGTGCAGCCGCGCCCCGCCGCCGAGCTTGTATGCGAACTCCTCGCCGGCTTTCGGCGCGAGCGCGTAGTAGCGCGCGTCGACGCCGTCGAGGACGCCCGCGTCGAAACGAAACGTCTTCGAGTGGATGAAGAAGCCGAGCGCGCCGCGCATCGGGAGCTCGCGCGCGGTGATGCGGTTGAGCGCGATCCCGCGCTGCACGTCGATCACCGTGCGTTCGGAGAGCGGATACCGCTCGATCGGCGCGCCGGGCGCCGGGCGGCCGACCAGGACGCCGTCGACCTTCGCCGTCGTGCGCGCGTCCGATTTGACCGACGCGTCGATCGAGACGTCCTCGATCGTCTGGTTCGCGAGGTCGGGCTGCAGCGGCGCGGCGTCGACCAACCGGATCACGCCGCCGCGGATGCGCGCGGTGAAGTAGTACGGCGCGGCCGCCTTGCGCGTCGGCGCCGGCGGCGTCCCGGAGGTGCCGCCGGCGCGGTTGAAGGTCAGCGTGCCGTCGGCGTGGCGGGTGATGGTGAGGACCGGCTTCTGGATCGAGATCGCGGCGAAGCCGAAGCGGTGCTGGCCGCCCGGGAAGATGTCGCGCAGCGCGTAGTCGACGTCGACCCGCTGCGCGTCGAGGACCGGGTCGCCGTTCTTGACGACGTGGACGTCGAAGAGGACGCCGTGGCGCGTCCCCAGCGTCTGGTCGCCGATCGAGACCTGGTAGCCCGTCGCGGCGGAGAGAACGGTCTGCAGAACCGCGCGCGTGATCGCGTGGCGGGCCGCGATCACCACGACGAGGAGAGCCGCGACGGCCGCGGCGACGATCACCGCGCGACGCGACGCTCTCACGCCAAACATCGCTTCCCTCGTCCCCGAGCAGGCATCTTCACAAACGTATGGGCTCCGCAAGCGGAGCCCTTCGTTCGCCTATGGCTCACTCAACGTTCCAAGGGATTTCCCAGTCCGGGTGGCACGCGACGGGTTCGCCGCTCGTCTAGAGCGGCGAAGCCACTACAGATCCAGGTTGCGGACGGTGCGGGCGTACTCTTGGATGAACAGCTTGCGCGGCTCGACCTTCTCGCCCATCAGCTCGGTGAAGACTTTCTCCGCCTCTTCGCCCGCCTCGTCGAGCTCGACGCGCTTGAGGCGGCGCGAGCCCTGGTCCATCGTCGTCTCGGCGAGCTGCTCGGCGTCCATCTCGCCGAGCCCCTTGAACTGCTGAATGGTGAACTCTTTGGGATCGTCGCCGTTGAAGATTTGCTGCAGCTCGGCCTCATTGAACGCCCACCACTGCTTCTTCCCCTTCTTCACCCCGTAGAGCGGCGGCTGCGCGATGTAGACGTAGCCCTGCTCGATCAGCGGCTTCATCTTGCGGTAGAAGAACGTGAGCAGCAGCGTGCGGATGTGCGAGCCGTCGACGTCGGCGTCGGTCATGATGATGATCTTGTGGTAGCGCAGCTTCACGACGTCGAAGTCGTCGCCGAAGCCGGCGCCGAGCGCGGTGATCATCGTGCGGATCTCTTCGTTCGCGAGCATCTTGTCGATGCGCGCCTTCTCGACGTTGAGGATCTTGCCGCGCAGCGGGAGGATCGCCTGGGTGTTCGGATCGCGCCCGCCCTTCGCCGTCCCGCCGGCCGAGTCGCCCTCGACCAGGAAGATCTCCGAGTCCGCCGGGTTCGTGGTCTTGCAGTCGACGAGCTTGCCGGGGAGGCCGCTCCCTTCGAGCACGTTCTTGCGGCGGGTGAGATCGCGCGCTTTCTTCGCCGCCTCGCGGGCGCGCTGCGCCTGCATGCACTTCTCGACGATCGCGCGGGCGAACTTCGGGTTCTCCTCGAGGAAGAAGTCGAGCCGTTCCGTCACCAGCCCGTTCACGATGGGCCGCATCTTCGCGTTGCCCAGCTTCGTCTTGGTCTGGCCCTCGAACTGCGGCTCCTGCAGCTTCACCGAGACGATCGCGGTGAGCCCTTCCATGCAGTCGTCGGTGGAAAGGTTGGGCTCCGACTCCTTGAGCATCCCGCGCTTGCGCGCGTACTCGTTCACCTTGCCGGAGACCGCGGTGCGGAAGCCGGTCAGGTGCATCCCGCCTTCGATCGTGTTGATGTTGTTGGCGTACGAGTAGACGACTTCGTTGTAGCCGTCCTGCCACTGGAACGCGCACTCGACGACGACGTCGTCGCGCTCGCCGTTGGTCGAGATCACCGGCGTGAGCGACTCCTTGTTCTCGTTGAGCCACTCGACGAACGAGATGATCCCGCCCTCGTACATGTACGTGCGCTCTTTGATCTCTTCGCCGCGCTCGTCACGCAGCTTGATCGAGAGCCCGCGGTTCAGGAAGGCGAGCTCGCGCAGCCGCGCCTCGAGGATCTTCCACGAGAACTCGAGCGTCTCGAACATCTCGGAGTCGGGTTTCCAGTGCTGCAGCGAGCCGGTGCCCTCGACGCGGCGGAGCTTCTTCAGCTTGTGCGTCGTGACGCCGCGCACGAAGCGGATCTCGTACTCCCAGCCGTCGCGCTTCACGCGCGTGATCATCCACTCGGAGAGCGCGTTGACGACCGAGATGCCGACGCCGTGCAGCCCGCCCGAGACCTTGTAGCCGCCCTTGCCGAACTTGCCGCCCGCGTGCAGGATCGTCATCGCGACCTCGACCGCCGGCATCTTCTCCTCGGGATGCATGTCGACCGGGAAGCCGCGGCCGTCGTCCTCGACCGAGACCGAACCGTCCTTGTAGAGGATCACCGAGATGTTCTTGGCGTAACCGGCGAGCGCTTCGTCGACGCTGTTGTCGACGGCTTCGTAGACGAGCTGGTGGAGTCCGCGCTCGGCCGTGTTGCCGATGTACATCCCGGGGCGCTTGCGAACAGCCTCCAGGCCTTTGAGGACCTGGATCTGATCGCCGGTATAATCGTCTGGCATTCGAGTCTCTATCTTCGACGCGAACGCTATTGTCACCCTGAGCTTGTCGAAGGGTGAGCCACGGTCGGCATCTCGGCTTGCGGCTCATCCTTCGACAGGCTCAGGATGACATGCGGGCAGGCTCAGGATGACATGCGGGCTACGTCGCTTCGGTCTCGATCTTTTGCACGAAATCGTAGAGGTCGCGGAGCGCGTTCTTGCGGACGGCCGAGTCCATCTCCAGGCGAAGCGGATCGATGCGCGTCTCGAGCAGGACGAACGAGCTCGCGAGCTTGCGCACGCGAACGCGGTCGATCGGCTGCCGCAAGGTGTGGAGCTTGCTCGCGCGCCAGAGCTCGTCCCACCAGCTCTGCAGCAAGCGCCGGCGGATCGCGTCGTAGGCTTCGGGGGTGAGTCCGTCGACCAGCGCGAGGACTTCCTCGGAGCCGAGCCACGGCGCCTCGAACAGGAGCCGCTCGCACGCGAAGCGGCGCCGCCGCTCCGTGTCGTCGCGGCACGGCGTGCACGTCGTCCCGCCGTCGATCGCCCCCTCGCACAGCGCGCAGAACGCGCCGCCCTGCGCGCGGTGGGCGGCGCGGTTCTTGTCGACCGCGCGGCGCAGCCGGGCGAGCGCGTCGTCCAGCGTCTTCGCGGGCGGTTCGCCGGCGGCGCCGGACGAGACGCGCCGCGGCCCGCGGGGACCGTTCGCGACCGCGAGCGGCCGGCGCAGCTTTCCGACCCGGAAACGCAGCCGCGCGAGCGCGCGGGTCTCGGGGAGCGCGCGCAGCCCGCGCACGATCTCGGGCTCCAGGAACGCGAGCTGATACGACCACGCTGCCGAGGTCGTGAGCACGATGAGCGCGTCGCGCTCGATCGCGACCGGCTGCGCCGCGCGAGCCACGTCGGCGCCGACCATCTCGATCCACGCCGCGCGCACGGCGACGAGCGGATCGGAGCCCGGTCCGGGCGCCGGTCGCCAGCCGTCGAGGATCGTGCCGAGCCTCAGCACGGTGTCACCGTCGCGGCGCGGATCGACCACGTCGCGGCCGCGCCGACGCCGCTCGGAAGCTCGGTCGTGGTCAGGAAGGCCTGCTCGAAGCCTTCGACTGCGCCGAGAAAACCGCCGGCGCGTTCTGCGTCGAGCTCGGAGAGGACGTCGTCGAGCAGGAGGATCGGTGCGTCTCCGGTGCGGGTGCGCATCACGTCGTATTCGGCGACCTTGAGCGCGAGTACCGCCGTGCGCTGCTGGCCTTGCGAGCCGAACGCCGCGAGCGGCGTGCCGTCGACCAGCAGCCGGAGGTCGTCGCGATGCGGGCCGACCAGCGTGGTACGCCGCCGCAACTCGCTCTCCATTGCGTTGGCGAGCGCTTCGCCGGCGTCGCCTTCGGGATTCGGCGCGTAGCTCACGCCGAGCCGCTCGCGCGCACCGCGCCAGCGCGCGTAGATCGCCGCGGTCGCGGCCGCGAGCTCGTCGACGAACGCGCGCCGCGCCGCGATCAGCGCGGCCGCCGGCCGTGCCAGCTCGTCGTTGTACGCGAGCAGCAGATCGCGGTCCGGTGCGATCGCGCCGCGCAACAGCGCGGACTTCTGCTGGATCACCTTCTGGTACAGCGCCAGATCGCGGTAGTACGTCGGCGAGAGCTGCGCGAGCGCGCCGTTGAGGAACGAGCGCCGCAGTGCCGGCCCGCCGCTCACCAGCTGCAGATCCGCCGGCACGAACGTGACGACGCGCGTCCGCCCGAGAAACCGCGCGAACCCGACCGCGCCGCCGTTCACCTCGAAGCTCTTCCGCGTCCCCGCCGGCGAGCGCGCGATCGCGCACCGCAGCCGTATCTCACCGGCGACGATGCGCGCCTCACCGGCGATCTCCGCGCGCTCCGTACCGCGCCGGATCAACTCGCTCTCGCGGTGCGCGCGAAACGACTTCCCCGTCGCCAGCATCGCGAGCGCCTCGAGCAGGTTCGACTTCCCTTGCGCGTTCGCGCCGGCGAGGAGATTGAGGCCGGGCGCCGGCTGGAAGTCGAGGCTCGCGTAGTTCCGAAAATCCGCCAACCGGACGCGCTCGATCCTCACGAGCGGCCGGAAGCTATTGCCGCAGCGGCATCAGGACGTAGAGCTGCTGTCCGCTCTCCTCGCCCATTTCGAGCGGGCGGATCGCGGCCGGCGAGAGCGGTCCGAGGAACTCGAGCACCGTCTGCGGCGAGTCGACGTGGTTGAGGATCTCGACCAGATAGCGCGCGTTGAACGCGATCGCGAGATCCTCGCCGGTCTGCTCGACCTCGAGCTCTTCGTACGCGTTGCCGGTGACGTCCGACTTCGCGGTGATCATCAGCGTCTGGTTCGAGACCTCGAGCTTCACCATCGACGCGCGGTCGCCGGCGACCAGCTCGGCGCGGCGCAATCCGCCGATCAGCGCTTGCGTGTTGACGACGACACGGCGGTCGAACTTCGCCGGAATCACTTGGCCGTAGTTGGGATACTGCCCGTCGACGAGCCGCACCACGATCGAGGTCGTGCCGGCGGTGAACTGCAGCTGGTTCGCGTTGGCGCCGAGCGCGGTGACTTCGACGAGCTCCGCGGCACCGAGGTTGCGCGCGGCTTCGTTGAGCGCGCGCGACGGAACGATGTACTTGGCGGTGCCGTCGATCCCGCGCTCGAGCTTCGAGGTCCAGCGCGCGAGGCGGTAGCCGTCGGTCGCGACCAGCGTGATGTTCTCGCCGTCGAGCTCGACCAGCGTCCCCATCAGCACGGCGCCGCGCGCCTCTTCGTTGGAGGCGGCGAAGATCGTCGCGGCGACGCCCTCGCGGAAGCGCTTCGCGGCGATCGCGAACGACTGGCCTTTCTGCGCGGAGGGGAGCGGCGGGTACTCGTCCGCCGGCAGCGCGTGGAAATCGTAGTTCGAGCGCTCGGCTTTCACCGAGGCGCGCGACGGCGAGCCGGTGAGCTCGAGCAGCCCGGCCGGAAGGTTGCCGAGGTAGCCGCTGAACAGCCGCGCCGGAACGGTCACGGCGCCCGACTCGGCGATCTCGGCCGGGAACGACTGCTCGAGCGTGAGCTCGAGGTCGGTGGCGCGGACGCGAATCCCGCCTTCGTCCGCGCTGAGCAGCACGTTCGAGAGGATCGGCACCGTGGTGTGCGCGTTGACGACCTTGCTCGCCGCGCCGACCGCGGAGGCGATGTCTTTCGTACTACACGTGAACTTCACTGATCCACCGCTCCGGGACCGTCCGTGGTCCGTCTCATGGTTTGAAGAAAGATCGTCGTACCAGCAGTAAGGCGGTGAACAGCGGGGAGAACCCCGGAGATCCGCTCGTACCACGGCTTCGCGCACGATTCGGGCTGTGGACGGTTCCGAGGTCCCGTCCACGCGATCCCCGAGCCGGGCGCGCATCCCGTTTTTCCACGGGCCGGATGCCGACCTGTGGCCGGGTCGAGGATGGAGATTGTGAAAGCGGCAGGGATCGCCTCCCTGCCGCTTTCGTTCGATCCCGGTGAACCCGTCGTGCTTACGTGTTCAGCGTGAGCAGGAGCGGGCCGGAACCGTACCCGGCGACGACGATCGTCGTACCGTTCGGCGCAAGCGCCATCCCGTAGGTGTTGTTGCCCGCTACGCCGGCGGTCAGCATCTCGGCACGTCCGGTCGTGCGGTCGACCCGTCCGATCCGGTTGTCCAAGTACGAGACGAAGAACAGGTTGCCGTGCGGGTCCAGCACCGCGTACTGCGTGAACTCGTTCCACGAGTCGGAGCCGTACAAGCGCGGCACCGCGTACCGCGTGAGCGTGCCGGTCGCGATATCGTCGCGAACGAACTCGTTCATGTTCTCGAGGTCGACGAACCACAGCGAACCGTTCGCCGCGTCGAACGCCTGCGCATCGAGCATCTTGCCGGGGTGCTGCGCGTCGACCTGTGTCTCGCTCAGCTTCGTCCCGCTCGGCGAGTACTTCGCGAGCCACGTTCCGTCGACCGCGGCGTACGACGTCTCGACGACCCACAGGTTGCCGTCGCCGCTCGGGAAGACGCGCGTCGGGAGCGGCAGCAGCACCGGCGAGGTGTCCTTCACCGCAGGTACCGAGACGGCGAACTCCGCCGGCGTGCCGGGCGTCGTGCCGCTGAACGGCAGCGTCCAGACCTTGCCCGCGTTGCGCTCGGCGCCGACGATCGCGCCGTTGGCGACCGTCAGGTGGAGCACTTCGTCGTTCGGAGTCGGGATGTCGGTGAACGTGTGCGCGACCGGGTCGAAGCGCGTCACGTAGTACGGCGCGACCGCGGCGCCGTTGGAGACGCTGGCCGACGTCATGTAGATCGCGCCGTCGGGACCGAGCACCGGCGAGCGCAGCGTGCGCACGACGGAAGCGGTGCTGACCGAGTACGTCCCGGTCACCGTGTACGAGCCGTCGATGCTCGCGATCTTGCCGCCGGTCTGCGTGACCCACAGCGCTCCGGTCGCGTCGTAGACCGGGTCGTAGCTGCGCACGGTGTTGGCGAGGTTGTGCGTCGCCGCGCCGCTCCCGGCCGTGCGCGCCGCGGGCGCGGACGGTGCGATGGTGACCGACGACGTCAGCGAGCCGAACGCCGCCGTGATCGTGAACGCCGCCGCGCTCGCGCCGTTGTACGAGAGGTACGGAACCGTGTAGCGGTCGGGGACCGAGACGGTCTTCGCGGTCGGCGACGGGCTGGTATTCGCGGGGGAGGTCCCGGTGGCGCGCTGCGTCGAGTTCTGCGTCGCCTGCGTGTAGAGCGAGGAGCCCGACGTCGTGTCGTTGTCGGTGATGACGACCGGCTGGGTGTAGTTCTGCGGCGCGATCAGCACGGTGCCCGAGGCGTCGTAGAGCTGCACGATCAGCGGAATGTTCACCGCGGTGCCGGTGCTCGGCGCGGGATCCGCGGCGAAGAGCTTCATCGAGGCGACCGCGCCGTCGAGCGTGATCGAGATCGGGTTGTCCTGCGCGTCCTTGATCGTGACTTGGATCGTCGCGCTGCCGAGCGTCGCACCGGAGCCGTCGCGCGCGCTGTTGGTCGCGACGGTCAGCGTGTCGTTGCCGAGCGGGAGCCGCACCTGCATCGAGCAGTTCTGGTAGATGCCGGAGACGTCGGCGCCGCAGGTGACGCCGTTGCCGAGCACCGCGCCGCTGATGTCGTAGACGGCGTGGTACGGCGCGGCGCCGGTCTGGGTGGCGTCGATCACGAGCGAGTTCGTCGCGACCGACAGTTCGCGCGTGCTGCGCTTCGAGCCGAGCTCGGAGGTGGTGCCGGCGTTCGAGGCGAGGCGCTTGAACGAGAGCGTCGCGCTGCCCAGCGCGGCCGGCGCGCCGGCCGGGTTGCCGGACGCCGAGCCGGCGGACGAGCTGCGCGGCAGCGTGCCGCCGCCGCCCGAGCAGGCCGCGACCGCGGCGAGCGCCGTGACGGCGAGGACGCGAGTGAGATGGCGCGCCATGCTAGCGGTTCTTCTTTCCTTGGACGTGCAGGCTGGAAGTCGCGACCGTGACCGAGACGGTCGCAGTGCGGTTCGAAGAGTCGGTGACGGTGATCGTGCATGCGCCCGCGGCGACCGGCGTCACGGTGAACGTGCCGTTCGCATCGACGGCGCCGACCGTCGCCACGGTGGTGTTCTGCGCGTTCGTGCAGGCCGACGCGGCGAACGTGCCGGTGAAATAGGTGCTGGAGACGGTGACGGTCTGCATCAGATCCGAGCCGGTGCCGAGGAAGCTCAGCGACGAGGGACTCGCGGTGAGCGGGCCGGGCGTCGGCGTGGGGCTCGGCGTCGGCGAGGGCGACGGGCTCGAGGTCGGCGACGCGGTCGGGCTAGGACTCGGCGTCGGGCTCGGCGAGGCGGTCGGGGTGGGTGTCGGCGCGGGCGGCGCCGGCGCGTAGTACAGCGCGAAGTAGTAGCTCTGGTTCGCCTGGTACGTCACGGGGCCGGGCGCGCTGGGGAAGCTGATCTGCTGCCCGCTCGCGGTGCCGGGGCCGCCGACCGGGTACGTCCAGCCGAGCCCGTCGTAGAACGCGAGCTCGAAGACGCCCTTCGAGGGGTCGTAGCCGGCCGGAAGCCCGATCGTGAAGGCGGGATACCCCGGGAACGTGAGCGTCTGCGTGAAGCGCAGACCCTGATAGTAGAGGACCTCGAGGCCGCTCGAGCGCGCCGCGCGGACCGATTGCGGGCTGCGACCGAAGGCCAGCGGCGTGACGCCGCCCGGCGTCGTCGTGGTGGTCGTCACGTCGAGGCTGGTCCCCGCCGGAATGGTGGCGGCGGGAAGGGTGATCGACCCGGAGAGACCGGCGGCCGGCGGGATCGCCACGGCCTGGGGCTGAGCGGTGGAAGAGCTGAGCGGGACCGTCGTCGCGGCGGTCGCCGGCGCGAGGGTCGGGACGGACGGCGGCGCGGTCGGCGTCGCCGTTCCGGCGTTGAACGGCGGAACGCTGCTGCTGCCGCCGCCGCCGGCACAGGCGGCGAGCGCGGACAGCGCGAGGACGACGGGTCCCAAGAGCAACGGGCCCGGACGGGGGAATCGCATACGAGAAGAAAGGCCTCCGAAGCGTGAAAAACGGGGCCCCGCGATGCGACGGCCCCGTTAGTGCCCTTTCGGCCAAGGGAGCGTCGTAGGCATTCCTCTTGGACGCTGTGTACGGATAATCTTACGATGATACCAAGGTCGTCGCGCTCGCTCGCGGTGACGGCGTATCGAGGTCCTACTCGCTCTGGATCTGCGCGACCAGCGAGCGGATCTTGTTGCGGAACGCTTCGTCCGCGTCCATCATGTCGGCGATCTTGTCGCGGGCGTACATCGCGGTGGTGTGGTCCTTCTTGCCGAACTCGCGCGCGATCTGCGGCAGCGAGGCGCCGGTGAGCTGCCAGGAGATGTACATCGCGACCTGGCGCGGGAGCGTCACGCGCTGATCCCGGCGCTGCGCCTCCATCTCCTTGATCGAGATCCCGTAGTGCTTCGCGACGCGGTCCTTGATCCCGGGGATCGTGACGCGGTGCATCGGTGCTTGCGCGACGGCGTTCTTCAGCACCTCACCGGCGAGATCGGTGGTGATCGGCGACTTCGTCAGCGAGGCGAACGCGACGACGCGGATCAGCGAGCCTTCGAGCTCGCGGATGTTCGAGGGGATCACCTTCGCGATGAACGCGAGAACCTCGTCGGGGACCGGAACTTTCTCGGTCTCGGCCTTCTTGCGCAAGATCGCTTCGCGCGTCTCGAAATCCGGCGGCTGGATGTCGGTGAGCAGGCCCCACTCGAACCGCGAGCGCAGCCGGTTCTCCAGCGTCTGGATCTCTTTGGGCGGACGGTCGCTCGAGATCACCAGCTGCTTCTGCGCTTCGTGCAGCGAGTTGAAGGTATGGAAGAACTCTTCTTGCGTCTGCTCCTTGCCTTCCAAGAACTGGATGTCGTCGATCAGCAGCACGTCGACGTGCCGGTAGCGATTGCGGAACTCGACGGTCTGATTGTTCTTGATCGCGATGATGAACTCGTTGGTGAACTTCTCCGAGGAGACGTACACGATGTTCGCGCTCGGGTTGCGCTCGAGGACGCGGTGGCCGATCGCGTGCATCAAGTGGGTCTTGCCGAGTCCCACGCCCCCGTACAGGAAGAGCGGGTTGTACGCCATCGCGGGCGCTTCGGCGACCGCTTGCGCGGCGGCGTGCGCGAACCGGTTCGAGTTCCCGATGACGAAGTCGTCGAAGGTGTAGCGCGGGTTGAGGTTTCCGATCCGCAGCTCTTCGGGCGCCGGCGGCTTGGCGGCCGGCGTGACCGAGGAGGCGGCCGGCTGAGAAGCGCTGCCGGGGTCGACGACGACCCGCAGCGCGATCTCCGCGCCGAGCAGCTCGTGCAGCACCGAAGTGATGTCCGTCTTCAGACGGTTCTCCACCCAGTCGCGGGCGAACGTCGTCTGGACCGCGAGGACGATCTCGGAAGGCGTCAGGTCGACCAGCCGCATCGGCTTGAGCCACATCTCGAAGACCGGCTTGTTGTAGCGGGGTTCGAGCCGCTCGAGCGCCGCGGTCCAAAGGTCTTGAGGGGCCGTCGCCGTGGTGCTGGTCTGATACATAAAGCCGTTTCCTGCTGCATAGTCCGGACCGGCCCGAGAGTACGCGCCGGGGGAGAATGAGCGATGTGGATTGGCCCGGAGGGGGTGGCTTCCTGCGCCGTTTTCCCCCGGAGTTGTCCACTTCTCCACAGGCGGTACGGTAGCGTTCCGACGAGGCCCGTCGCGCGTATCCACGACTTTCCCACCCGCACGAATCGGGCCGAAAACCCGCGCCGGGCCTGGCTCGGCGGCGTATCTGCGCAGGGTCTCGTCCACAGCGTTGTCCACCGCTGTGGACAAGTCAGGAACGTTTCCCACTTCGCCGTTTTTCCTTGACGGTCGCCATGCCCGGCCCGTATACTGTCTTGTCGCACCGTTTGGGACCGGCACGCCGTTCCCGCGCCCCAGGAGAACTCCCTCGTGAAGCGGACCTATCAGCCGCACAACCGGCGCCGCAAGCGCGTCCACGGCTTCCTCGAACGCATGTCCACGAAGAACGGCCGCCGCGTCCTCGCCGCGCGCCGCAAGAAGGGCCGCCACCGCCTCACCGTTTAGTGGGTTCGGCTGCGCCGAACCCTTCGCGGTCCTCGCTGCGCTGCGGTCCGCCCTGAAATGCGAGCATTTGATTCACTCAAGCGACGCGGGGACTTCGCCCGCGTGACGCGGCGGGGGAAGCGGTACGCCGGGACCTACCTCACCACGTTCGTCGCCGACGGCCGGCGGCGGACCCGCGTCGGCATCACCGCCGGCAGCTCGATCGGCGGCGCGGTCATCCGTAACCGCGTCCGCCGCCGGATCAAAGCCATCCTCGAACGCTATCCGTTCCACGCGCCGCCCTGGCGCGACGTCGTCGTGATCGCCCGGCCCGGCGCCGGTGAGCAGCGCTCCGCCGTGCTCGCGGCCGAGCTGGCGCGCGTCTTCGGGCCGCCGGCGTGACGGCGCGCTCGCTCGCGCTGGGCGCGCTCCGCGGCTACAAGCGCTTCGTCTCCCCGCTACTCCCGCCGGCCTGCCGGTTCGCGCCGACCTGCTCGGAGTATGCGGGCGAGGCGATCGAGAAACACGGCATCTTGCGCGGCGGTACCCTCGCTGTGCGCCGGCTGGCCCGTTGCGGGCCCTGGCACCCGGGCGGCTACGACCCGGTCCCCCACCGAAAGGCCCTCTGACGCCCGTGACCCCGCTCCTCGCCGCGAACTTCCTCGACCCGCTGGTCAAGGTGCTCGCCCAGGTCCTGACCGGTCTCCACCAGGTCGTCCCGTCGTACGGCTGGGACATGATCATCCTGGCGCTGGTGCTGCGCGTCTTCCTCTGGCCGCTCTCGGCGGTGCAGTTCCGCTCGATGGCGGGGATGCAGAAGCTCGCGCCCGCGGTCAAGCAGCTGCAGACGATCCACAAGGGCGACCCGCAGCTCCTCAACCAGAAGATGATGGAGCTGTACAAGGAGCACAAGGTCAACCCGCTCGCCGGGTGCGTCCCGCTGCTGGTCCAGTTTCCGATCCTGATCGGGCTGTTCTGGGCGATCCAGGGTCAGATCAAGGAGTTCGGCGCCGAGCACTGGCTGTGGATCGGCTCGTCGGTCTCGACGTGGGCCGCCGATCACCATCTGGAGATATTGAAGACCCCGGTGCTCGCGACGAGCCTGGCGGCGCCCGACGTCTTCCTGCTCGTGCTCTACGTGATCTCGATGTACTTCACGGTGCGCTACGGCAGCCCGCCCTCGACCGATCCGCAGCAGGCGCAGACGCAGAAGATGATGGCGATCCTATCGCCCGCGATGATCGCGTTCTTCGGCTTCCAGTACCGCTGGGCGTCGGCGCTGTACATCTACTGGCTCGCGAGCAACGTCTTCACCGTCGGCCAGCAGTATTACATGTACCGCCGCTACGGGCTGGTCGGGCCCAAGGCGAAGGAGACGGCCGCCGTCGCCGCCGAGATCGCCGCC
>DATHLN010000133.1:0-21206 GCA_035488115.1 Candidatus Limnocylindrales bacterium
ACTGAAAGGCTTCTACACGCGTTGGCAGAGTACCAGCGGCCTCGCGGTTTCATGCCGTAGCGGTCACGGCTCCGGTGGATTGGGTTTGCCGGGATACCGAACGGTCGCGATCTGAGGGCACGGCGCCCCCGTCTGCTTGTCGGGAATGCCGCATATCTTCTTTGCAAGTGGTGTAACGCCGAGCGCGAGCGTGTCCTGCGAATCGTGTCCGACAGGGCATCCATACGTCCATGTCATCGTAGCGGGCAAGGCCGAACCTCCGCGAGTGGGGGGGAATCGAAACCATTCGACGACTTCGCGCCGCCCTGTCCGCGAGCCTACTGAGGGCCTTCGCTGGCGGACTGTGCATTCGTCGCTCCGAAGATTGCCCCATGCTATGGCAGAAACGCGTGACGATCTATGCGACGCTCATAATCGACGCCGACGATGAACCCACTGACGCCGAGGTCCGTGAAGCGGGCAAGAAGGTACTCCGCGCCGAGGGCGACGCACCGGCCCTCATGGACATAAGTGTGGACGTTCAGCAGGACCGAGCGATTAAGTAGTCTGTCCATCACGGCAAGAGGCCGTTCGCGGATGCGAAGGCGGCGCTCAAGGTCGCCGCGTCCGTCGCGGTCGTGAGGTGCGAGAGACCGGCTAGCGGCGGCTATTGCAAAGACGGATCGACGTCTGCAAGGGAAGCGTCGAAGCGTCACGTCGAACGGGTCGGGATGACGAAGACGAAACTAACCCTGCTGTCGGGCTGCGTTCTAGAAGTTGACGACGAGAATCTAGCCAAAGTAATGAGCGCGCTCGATAAAGCTGCGCGCTCCGGGCGATTCGCTGACATAGCAGCGACGTTCGTCGGTGACCACGAAAGCGTCCCCCGGCTGATGCGCTTAAACGTCGAGCACATCTCGATAATTCAAAGAGGCGATCTCGCGATCTAGGGACGCCTTCCAGAACTCACGCGTCGCCTTGGCGTCGATCGGGCGCAGCTCGGCATTCCGGCCTCGACTAAGATCGACGATCGCTACGCGGCGCACAGCGAGATCCACGAGACGGAGACGCGGCTGATGGAGTTGGCGGCGCCGCCCCTTGAAAGTGGCGGCGCTGCCCTGCCGCCCCGCCGCCCGGCTTTGCACATTAAACCGGCCTGCACATAAAAGACGCGGTTTGCACAAAAATCTTAGTTTTGCTAGCGACCAACGGCTTTTCACGACTACGGCTCGTCATCGAGCGTCTTGCCCTTCATCAAGAACACCGTAACGAATCGCGGGTGGATCGCGTAAGCGAGGAATGCGAGGCCCGCTTCGCCGGAGGCGGTAAGTGCTGCCAAGTTCAAGAACTTAGTCGGGTCGTCGAAAAATAGCCTCAGGGCCACTGCCAAGAAAACGAGCCCAAACGCCGTCGAGAGTGGCCGCGACATTGGGCGACTACGTTGTTCTAAAGTATAAGACCGCTCAGCCGCCCCGAATATGAGTGTCATCATCGCCGCAAACGTCAACGCCGCAAGTGCAATCTTTCCGATCAGCGGGACCACCGGCGGCCACCTAGCATGCGGAATGAAAGCGTCGAGAACGATCACACCCGCGCACGCGGCGGCGATCCATCCCAATCGAGCAGCCCGCTCGTACATCTGCGTTAGCGCCCGCGTTCGAGCGCCGCGAGCCGCCGCTCCAACGCGCGCACCCGGCGCTCTAGGTCGCCCTGCACAACGCCATGCATATCGCCACTTTAACACGTCCCCGGGGTGTAGGCGAGCCGCGCGAGGTTGCCCGGGTCCTCGCTAGCGGCGGCGAGGTCCGACGCGCTCCAACGACTGGACGCGCGCCCGGCTTTGCCACTAACCGGCCAGTGCCGAAAAAGCGGTAAAGACGCAGCGCAACCGGGGCGTTACCAGAGGCTATACCGTTGCACATAAAACCCCGCCGCTGCGCAAACGGCTTGAAAGCGATTGAATGGCGGATCAGGCGGAGTTCTGGAAGGCGTCCTGAAACCTCGTGCCCGGTGCGGGAGTAATATGTCCTAGTCGGCGCTGAACTGCGCCAAAGACGAGTAGAGGCCGCCGGAACGGTGGACCTCCCGGAAGGGAGGTCCCTGTGCTTAAGGCCCTAGCGAATGAGGCAAAGCTGATCGGTTACGCGATCCTCGCTGCGCTGCTAGTCCGCGGCTGCACATAAAATCCCGCCCCTGCACAAAAGGCCGCCTAGCGGCGGGTTAATTGTGCAAGCCCCGGCGCCCCCGCCGCCCGCCGCCCCTTGAAACGATCGTTTCAATCTGGTAAACTGCGTGCATGGCAGGGAGCGCGGACGAACGCCGCGCCGAGCTTCTCGATCGCATTACCGAGTATGTCGCGGCGAATGGTCTGGCCGATCTTTCGCTGCGGCCGCTCGCGAAGGCGGTGGGCAGTAGTCCGCGCGTTCTGCTGTACTACTTCGCGTCCAAGGAGGACTTGATCGGCGAGGTGCTCGCGCAGCTGCGCGCGCGCCAGCGGGCCGTGTTCGCCGAGCTGCCGCGTGAGGCGGCCTCGTATGCGGTCACGGTGCGCGGCGCGTGGCGGCTGATGAGCGCGCCGGAGCACGAGCGGGTGTTCCGGCTCTTCTTCGAGGTCTACGGGCTCGCGCTGCAGGACCCCGAGCGCTACTCGGAGTTCCTGCGCGGCGCCGTCGACGACTGGATCGCCTATCTTTCGGCGTCCAAGCTCGACGACGGCTACGCGAAGCGCGACGCCCGTGCGATCGCGACGCTGATGCTCGCCGGTTACCGCGGCTTCTTGCTCGATCTGCTCGCGACGCGCGACCGCGCGCGCATCGACCGGGCGGTGGAGCTGTGGATCCGTGCCCTGGACGCGATCCCCGAGCCGGAGGTGCTCGCCGATGACGACGCCCGACGTCGCCGCCGATCCGACCGTTGAGATGACGCCCGCGCCGGTGCGGCAGGGCGCGATGGTGTTCGTGCTGGTCACCGTCGCGCTCGACATGGTCGCGCTCGGGATCATCGCGCCGGTGCTCGCGCCGCTGATCGTCCATTTTCTGAACGGCGACGCGGCGCGCGGCTCGGCGATCATCGCGTTGTTCGGGACGTCGTTCGCGCTGATGCAGTTCGTCTGCGCGCCGGTCCTCGGCGTGCTCTCCGACCGCTACGGCCGCAAGCCGGTGATCGTCCTTTCGAACGTCGGGCTGGGGCTGGACTACGCGATCATGGCGCTCGCGCCGAATCTGTGGTGGCTCTTCGCCGGCCGGATCGTCTCGGGGATCACCTCGGCGAGCGCGACCGCGGCGAGCGCGTACATCGCGGACGTCGTGCCGCCGGAGAAGCGCGCCGGCGCCTTTGGAATGTTCGGCGCGGCGTTCGGGCTCGGGTTCATCGTCGGTCCGGCGATTGGCGGTTTTCTCGGCGGGATCGATCCGCGGCTGCCGTTCTGGGCCGCGGCGGTCTGCAGCCTCGCGAATGCGTGCTACGGCACCTTCGTGCTGCCCGAATCGCTCTCGCGCGATCATCGCAAGCCGTTCAGTCTCGCGCGCGCGAACCCACTCGGCTCGCTGCGGCTGCTGCGCCGTCACCGCGAGCTGTCCGGACTCGCGACGGTCTCGTTTCTGAGCATTCTCGCGTCGGCGTGTCTGCAGAGCACGTTCGTGATCTACGTCATCTACCGCTACGGCTGGGACGCGCGCGCGATCGGGCTGTCGCTGGCGCTCGTGGGGATCTCGTCGGCGGTCGTCCAGGCCGGCGCGACCGGACCGCTGGTGAAGCGGCTCGGCGAAAAGCACGCCCTCTACGCCGGGTTGTTCGCGGGCGCCGCGGGGCTCGCGCTCTACGGCTGGGCGCCGAACGGCGCGCTGTTCCTGATCGCCACGCCGATCCTGATGTTCTGGGGTCTCTCGAGCGCCGCCGCGCAGCAGGTGATGACGCGCCACGTCGCGCCGAACGAGCAAGGTGAATTGCAAGGTGCGATCGGAAGCATCCGCGGGATCGCGTTCCTGGTCGGCCCGTCGATCTTCGCGCTGACGCTCGCTGCGGCGATCGGCCCGCTCAAAGCGCTCGGCGTTCCCGGGCTGGCGTGGTTCCTCGCGGCGCTCGTCTTGATGGCAGCGGCGATTCCCGCGCGCGTCGCACTGCGCGCCGAGACGGCATAGGAGAGAGAAGAGTGCACGACCAGCAAACCGCCGCCGTCGCCAATCCGCCGATAGGTTCGCCGCGTGTCAGGCCGCATCTGATCTATGACGATCCCGTCGCCGCGATCGCATGGCTCACGCGCGCGTTCGGTTTCCGCGAACGCACCGCGGCACGGCACACCTTGCCGGACGGAACCGTTCAGCGCACGCAGATGGAGGTGTGCGATAGCCTGATCACGCTCGGGCTGCCGTCAGTCCACGGCGAGAGCCCGCGCCGAGGCGTCAGCGCGATGCTCTACATCTACATCGACGACGTGGACCAGCATTATCGGCACGCCGTAGCTTCGGGCGCGAAGATCGTTCTCGAGCTCACGGAACGGCCTTGGGGCGATCGGTGTTATCAGGCCGCAGACCCCGAAGGCCACCAATGGACGTTCGCGCAGCGCGTCCGGGACGTTCCTTTGGACGTCTGCTCGCACGAGCCGCACGAACACACCGCGACATAGGGAACGCCGGTCGCGCTCACCAGCCCTGGAGCTTGCGTGCGACGGAATCGATCAGTGCTTGGCGGTGCTGCGGGTCGCGCGTGCGCTGAACTCGATTCAGATAGTCCTCGCCGAAGCTCGTGCGCAGCAGATCGCGGGCGGTCTTCTTGTCCGGTCCCGACGGTCCGTGCAGCGCATCGACGATCGCCGCCGCGTGTCCCTCGCGCTCGGTGTGGAGCGTCCCGGCCTTGCGTTTCTGGTACCACCGGTAGAGTTTGTGCGCGCCGATCCCGAGCGCGACCAGGCCGCCCGCCGCGAGCAGCCCCCAGCCGATCGGTCCCAGTGCGGCCGCGCCACCGATCAACGCCGCGGTCGCAAGCGCGCCGCCGACCGCGCTCGCCGTGGCGCCGGTAGCGCCGAGGATGTGCCGGCCGGCGCGTTTGCCCATCTGCGCTTGATGGTACGCGACCGCGCTGCCGACCGGGCCGCTCGTTCCGGGAACGATCCGGTTCTGAACCTGGCGTCCGCGGTACGCGTGCATGAGCGCGCGCCCGCCGCGCCAGCCGCTTCGCGCCGCAACTGCGCTGCTCACCACGGAGCCGCCGATCCCGCCGACGGCAGCGAGCGGCGTGACGGCGGCGCCGCCGACCTCGGCCGCCTTCAAGATCCCGCTCGCCGCGCTGCCGCCTTGCGCCGTGAGCAGATCCGTTCCCCTCGTGAGCGCGTCCAAAATACCGCGCTTGCGACGGCTCCGCCCTTCGTACCGCGATACGCGATGCGCGTTCGGCGCGTTGGCTTGGCTGTGCCCGGTGCGAGCCTCGTTGATCGCGCCGTAGAGTCCCAGCACGTCGGCGCCCATCGTGCCGAGCGAAAACGCCGGCGTCGCGCGGTTGAGCGCCGTCGCGTTGACGTGCTTCGCGAGCGCGTCGCCGCCGGCGATCCCGGTCGCGACCCCGCCGCCGCCGATCACCCCCGTGTAGAGGCCGGGCGTGTTCGCGGTGACGAACGACGTCGCTTCGTCGCGCGTGAAGAGCGAGCTCACCCAGTTCTTGAACCGCTGCCAGCGGCTGGGCTGCGGCTGGCGCGGGAGGTGCTCCAAGAGCGGCAGGTCGTCGTCGGAGTGCTGCGGGTTGTCGTTCACCGAGGGCCGCGTCAGGCTCAGCACGTCGATGTCCGGAACGACCGACGGTGAGCCGAGCGTGAGCCGGTCGTCGACCGGCGTCCCGAGCGCAGTCGCACCGTAGCTTTGCGACGGTCTGCGCAGGAGCGGCCGGTGTTGCTCGAAGTCCAGCATCAGCCGTTAGGTTCGGATCGCTCGGCGGGGCGACCTTGCGTCCGCTATAAGCGGGATGCCGCGGCCGCGTCGACGAGCCAGCGCAGCTCGCCGTCGTGCGGGTGGACGATCTGCGCGGGGTACGTGTCGGGGTCGCGGACGCCGCGGAGAACCTCGTGCAGCGCGTCGGCTTTCTCCGCGCCGCCGACGGTGATCGCGACGTTGCGCGTGTCGTTGATCGCGCGCGGCGTCAGCGTGATGCGCCACTTGTCGAGCTTCGGAACGTAATGCGCGATGCACGCCTTGTCGTTGTCGATACCGGCGACGGTCCCGGGGAACAGGGAGGCAGTGTGCCCTTCGGGGCCCATCCCGAGTAGGATGAGGTCGAGCCGCGGGCGCTCGCCGAGCTCCCGTCGCAGCACGACGTCGTAGTCGGCGGCCGCCGCGGTCGGATCGTCCTCGCCGCGCATGCGGTGGATGCGTGCGGCGTCGATCCCGAGCGGCTCGAGCAGCGTCTCGCGGTTCATGCGGTAGTTCGAGTCCGCGTCGTCGGGCGGCACGCAGCGCTCGTCGCCGAACCAGAACACCACGCGCGACCAGTCGACGGCGTCGCGCCGCGGCGGCGCGGTGAGCAAGGCGTTCACCGCGCGCGGCGTCGAGCCGCCCGCGAGCGCGACGTGCGCGAAGTCCCGTTCGGCGAGCGCGGCGCGCACCACCGCGATGAAGTGATCGGCGGACGCCTCGGCGAGGCGCGCGGCGTCGGGCAGGATCGTGATCGGCTCGGGCATGCGACTCCTACTTACCCCGGCGGAGGCGCGTGCGCGCCGGACGCCAAATCTCCGAGCGAACTTCGGCCGGGAGGGGACTTGTCATGTCGTTTGCCGCTATTGCTCGACTCGCTCTGGTGTTGGCGCTGGTCGCGGGAAATACCGTGGCGGTGCCGGCCGCCGAACCACCGGGCGCGGTGCTCGCCGCCGACACGCCGACGACGACGCCGTCGGGTGCGACGTTCACCGCGCCGAAGGGGTGGTCGTTGCGCCGAGCGCCGTCGACCGTCGTCGTGACCGCGCCCGAGGGCGACCTCAGCGCCGCGCTCGTCGACGTCGGCCCCGCTGCCGACGCCGCCGCCGCAGTCGCGCGCGCGTGGCAACTGTATCGACCGGACGCGAAGCGAACCGTCAAGGTCGTCATTCCGGCGACCGCACGCAACGGCTGGGACGCGCGCAGCGTCGTCGACTACGAGGTTTCACCGAACGAAACCGCCGTCGTCCAAGCGATCGCGCTGCGGCAGGGCGACAAATGGACAGTCGCTATCGTCGACGGCAGCCAAGCGACGGCGGAAAAGCGCGGGGCGGCGGTCGGTCTCATGTTCCAGAGCTTGCGCCCCGCGGGGTACAGCCGCGAGACGTTCGCGGCCCGAACCGCGCACCCGCTGGACGCCGCGCGTGTCGCGCAGCTCACCTCGTTCGTGCAGACGGCGATGCAGCAGCTCAACGTTCCGGGCGCCGCGATCGCGCTGATCGACCACGACAAGGTGGTGTTCGAGGGTGGCTTCGGGGTCCGCGACGTGACGACGCGCCAACCCGTCGACGCGCACACGATGTTCATGATCGCCTCGAATACGAAAGGAATGACGACGCTGCTCCTCTCGGAGCTGGTCGATCAGGGCAAGCTCGCCTGGGACGAGCCGGTCGTCCAGGCCTATCCCGCGTTCCGCTTGGGCGACGCCGCGACGACGAAGAGCGTGCTGATCAAGCACCTCGTCTGCGCGTGCACCGGGCTCCCGCGTAAGGATATGGAATGGATCCTCAACACCTCGCCCTCGACGACGGCCGCCTCGACGTTCGACCTGCTCGCGCAGACGGCGCCGACCAGCAAGTTCGGCGAAGTGTTCCAGTACAACAACCTCATGGCGACCGCCGCCGGGTACATCGGCGGCCATGTCGTGTATCCAAACCGTGAGCTCGGTGCCGCGTACGACGCCGCGATGCAGGCGATGGTGTTCAACCCGCTCGGGATGAACGAGACCACATTCGACATGGCGCGCGCGCTCGCGGGCAACCATGCGAACCCGTACGGCCTCGACATCGACAGCAAGACCGCGCCCGACGATCTCGGGATCGACTACGCGATCGCGCCGTATCGCCCGGCCGGCGGTGCGTGGTCGTCGGTGGACGACATGACGAAGTGCGTGCGGCTCGAGCTGGCCAAGGGCGTCCTCCCCAACGGCACGCGCTTGGTGTCGGAGAAGAACTTCCTGCAGCGCCGCGTGCCGACCGTTCCGATCGGTGAGACGGGAACCTACGGGATGGGCTTGATGGTCGACACGACGTACGGGATCCCGATCGTCCACCACGGCGGCGACCTCGCGGGCTATCACAGTGATTGGTACGCGATCCCGGACGCGGGTGTCGGAGCGGTGATCTTGACCAGCGCCGACCAGGGCGTGCTGATTCGTCGCCCGTTCATGCGGCGTCTGCTCGAAGTGCTCTACGACGGCCGGCCGGAAGCGGCCGACGACGTCGCAACTGCCACGAAGCAAATGTTCGCGCGCATCGCGGCCGAGCGCCCCCGGCTCGTCGTGCCGGCAGCGTCGGACGCGGCGGCGCTGCTCGCGCCGCGGTACGTGAATGCGGATCTCGGACACATCGACGTCGTGCGCGGCGCCGACGGCCTCGTCTTCAACTTCGGCGCCTTCAAGAGCCACGTCGCGTCGCGGAAGAACGACGACGGCACCATGTCATTCATCACGATCGATCCCGGCAGCGAAGGCTTCGAGTTCGTCGTCGGCAAGGACGCCGCGGCGAAGACGCTCACGATCCGCGACGGCCAGCACGCCTACGTCTACACGCCTGCGACGTAACGCTCGCGGGCGCGCTTGGAGGTCAGCCCAGCAGCGTTCCGGCGCTTTGCAGGGCAGTCTCGAACAACTCGTCGGTTCCCGGTTCGAGGACGGCGCGCTCGAGCAGCGATGCGTTGTCTACCGCCTTCAGCGGGAACAGCCGCGGTTCGCGCGCGTGCTCGCCTTCGACCCAGAGTTTCACCACGCCGGGGTCCTCGGTGACCTCGCCGTGGTACCAGGACGTCTCACTGTCGAGACAGATGCTCTGCACGCGGCGGATGTCGCCGAGACGTTTGCGCTTGAAGGCGACCGGCTTGCCGCGCGCGTCGGTGAAGGCGTCGCGGCCGGACGGTTTCCAGCCCAGGCTGCTCGCGAGCCAGCCACCCAAGTAGAACGCCTCGGAGTCGGAGCCGCTCGAGATGTGCAGCGCGCGGATCGTCCAGAGCTCTTCGAGCAGTCCCGGGTCGTCGAAGAAGTCCGCGATCATGTCCTGCCACGGCAGCAGCCGCATCCAGGCGAGGTCACGCAGGCAGACATCGGGATGCTGACGATGGAAATCGACGAGCGCCCGCAGCGCCGACTCGTCGCGCGCGCCGCCGGACGAATCGAACACCAGCGTCTGCACGTGCGGCAGCACGGCGTAGAAGATCTCGCGGCTGCCTTCCTGGCGTCCGGTCCACCACAGTACCGTCGGCACGCTCGGCGAGCACAGCCCGGTCACATACCCCGCGACCGTCGCCGCGTCGGCGTCGCAGACGTCGATGTCGACGCGCTCGCCCTGCACGGTGTACGTCGCCTGCGTGTCGTGCCGCACGGTCGTCACCGTCGCCTCGCCGCGGCACCCACCGGTATGGTCGAACACGAGCATCATCGACGGATGTTTTTCGGCGAGCATCCCGGCGCGCTCGAGCACCCATTCGCGCCGCGCGGCGTCGTCGATCCACACGATGAAGTTCAGGGTCGTCGTCGCGACCTTCGTGCGCGCGAGCTCGCCGCGGATCGCCTCGACCGAGGTCGAGACGGTCGACGACTCGACGCCTAGATCTTCCGCCACTCGCGACCGTCCATTACGAGCATCCGGTCCGCCGACTGCGGACCCTGGCTCCCCGCGTTGTAGTTGGGGAAGCTTTCGTCGTCCTCGTTCAGCCAGCGGTCGAGGATCGGCATCACGATCGTCCACGCCGTCTCGACCGCGTCCCAGCGCGTGAAGAGCGTCGCATCGCCGCGGATCGCATCGGAGATGAGCCGCTCGTACGCGGGCGCGGAGACCACGCCGAAGCCGGTCCCGTAATTGAAGTCCATCGAGACCGAGCGCAGGTGCATCTTCGGGCCGGGGATCTTCGCATTGAAGCGCAGCGAGATGCCCTCGTCCGGCTGGATCTTCATCACCAGCACGTTGTTCTCGAGCAGGTCGCCGGCTTCACCGAAGAGCCTGTGCGGGATCGCCTTGAACCGGATCGCGATCTCCGACATCTTGTGCGCGAGCCGCTTCCCCGAGCGCAGGTAGAACGGCACGTCGGCCCAGCGCCAGTTGTCGACCCACAGCTTCACCGCGGCGTACGTCTCGGTGTTCGAGTCCGGGCGCACGTCGGGCTCGTCGCGGTAGGCGGGAACCGCCTTGCCGGCGATCGCCCCGGCGTCGTACTGGCCGCGCGCGGAGTCCAGCGTGACGCGCGCGCGGTCGATCTGGCGCACGGCGCGCAGCACCTTGAACTTCTCGTCGCGGATCGAGTCGGCGTCCGCCGAGACGGGCGGCTCCATCGCGACCAGCGCGAGCAGGTTCATCACGTGGTTCTGGATCATGTCGCGCAGCGCGCCGGCGTTGTCGTAGTAGCCGCCGCGCAGCTCGACGCCGACCGTCTCGGCCGCCGTGATCTGCACCGAGTCGACGTACCGGCGGTTCCAGATCGGCTCGAAGATCACGTTCGCGAACCGCAGCGCCATGATGTCCTGGACCGGCTCTTTGCCCAGGTAGTGATCGATTCGGTACACGAGCTTCTCGTCGAAGACTTTCTCGACCGTGGTCTGCAGCGCGCGCGCCGAGTCGAGATCGGTCCCGAACGGTTTCTCGATGATGATGCGCGTCCAGCCCGTCTTGTTGTCGCGCGGGCCGAGCGCGTCCGCGTCGAGCCGCTCGATGATCTGCCCGAAGACCGAGGGCGGCGTGCTCAGGTAGAAGAGGCGGTTGCCGCCGGTGCCGAGCTCGCGGTCGTTTTTCTCGAGCGCGTCCTTGAGCTCGCGGAAGCAGTTGTCGTTGTCGAAGTCGCCGGAGATGTACGAGATGTGCGAGGCGAAGTCGCTCCACAGCGGGTCCTTGGGCGGGTTGCGCGAGAACTGCTCGACCGCCTTGCGCATTTCTTCGCGAAACTGCTCGTCGGTGTACGGCGAGCGCGAGAACCCGATGATTCCGAAGTTCGTCGGCAGGATCCCCGAGAGGCGCAGGTTCCACATCGCCGGGAGCAGCATGCGCTTCATGAGGTCGCCGCTCGCGCCGAAGAAGATCACGTTGCACGGCTCCGTGATGCGGTCCACGGCGAGCCCCTTGCGGAGCGGGTTCGCCGCCTGCCCGGCCGCGGTCGCGGTCATTCCGGCTTGACGGCGTGCCCGCCGAACTGGTTCCGCAGCGCGGCGATCACCTTCGCGCTGAACGACTCCTCCTGGCGCGAGACGAACCGCGAGAGCAGCGACAGCGTGATCACCGGCGCCGGAACGTCCTCGTCGATCGCCGCCTGCACCGTCCAGCGGCCCTCGCCCGAGTCGGCGACCCACCCCTTGACCTTGGTGAGATCGGGGTCTTCCTTGAGCGCGAGCTCCAGCAGTTCCAGCAGCCACGAACGAATGACCGAGCCGTAGCGCCAGATCGAGGCCAGCTCGTGCAAGTCGTATTTGTACTCGGACTTCTCGAGGATCTCGAAACCCTCGCCGTACGCGGCGAGCATCCCGTACTCGATCCCGTTGTGCACCATCTTCGAGAAGTGCCCGGCGCCGCTCGGCCCGACGTGCGCGTAACCGCCTTCCGGCGCGAGCGTCAGGAAGATCGGCTCGACGCGCGACACCGCGTCGTCGTCGCCGCCGACCATCAGGCAATACCCGTTGGCGAGTCCCCAGATCCCGCCCGACGTGCCGGCGTCGACGAACGAGACGCCGCGCTCCTTGCAGCGCGCGTAACGCGCCTTCGAGTCGGTCCAGCGCGAGTTGCCTCCGTCGATGATCGCATCGCCCTTCTCGAGGATGCCGAGCAGATCGTTGATCGTGGAGTCCGTCGGTTCACCGGCCGGCACCATGATCCACACCGCGCGCGGCGGCGTCAGCTTCGACACCAAGTCTTTCAGCGAGCTCGCGCCGGTCGCACCGTCGCCTTCGGTGCGCTTCACCGCCGCCGCATCGCGGTCGTACGCGACCACGGTGTGGCCGCCGCGGATCAGGCGCGTCGTCATGTTCGCGCCCATGCGGCCGAGTCCGATCATCCCAAGTTGCATCGCGCTTAGGCTTTCGCGCTGACCGCGGCTTCGAGGGCCGACGCGAGCGCTTCGAGACCGGCTTTTGGATCGCCGGGGAAGTGCACGCGAATTCCGCGCCGGTTGCGCTTGTCGAGCGACTCGAAATCGCCGAGCGCCTGCGAGCGCTGGAGCGTACGAAACCCGACCATCCCCGGGATCGGCAGATCGAACGGCGGATCGTACGTGACCTGGAAGAAGACGCCTTCGTTCGATCCGCCTTTGTGGAGCTGGCCGGTCGAGTGCAGGAAGCGCGGGCCGAAGCCGACCGTCGTCGCAACGTGCAGCGCATCGCGCACCGTCGTGCGGCAGCGCTGCAGCGCGGCTTCGTCGTCCTCGTCCATCGGGACGTAGGCGTTGAACGCGACGTAGTCGCCGGGCTTGATCTGCTCCGCGATCGCCGCGACCGCCGACTGCAGATCGGTGCCGAGCGCCGCGCCGTGCGAGCCGCTCAGCGGGTAGACGAGCGCGTCGTTCGTGCGCACGCGCGGCTCGGGTTCGGAGAACTTGCCTTCGGAGGCGAACTCCCCGAGCAGCCGCTTCGTGTTGTCCTTCGACTCCTGCACGTTCGGCTGGTCGAACGCGTCGATCCCGAGGATTGCGCCGGCCGCGGCCGTCGCGATCTCCCAGGTGTAGAACTGCTCGCCGATGTCGAGCTTCTCGCCCATCGAGAGCCGGATCACCGGATGGTCTGCTTTCTCGAGCTCGGCGAGCTTTGCGACGGTGTCGTCGTCGCCCGGCAAATTGGCGCCGACGTACGCGAAGACGCGGTCGTTACCGTACGCGCGCGGCTCGCCGAGCGGCTCGCCGTCGACCGGGACGATCCCGGTCCCCGACTTGCCGGTCGACTCCGCGATCAGCTGCTCGGCCCAGGCGCCGAACGCGCGCACCGAGGGGTGCGCGACGATCGTCAGCTTGTCGCGGCCGTTTTTCGCCAGCGAGCCGAGCGCGGCGCCGAACCGCACGCCGGGCGCGTCGAACACCGAGACGGTCGCCGCGTTCGCGTGCATCGCGTTGATCGCGCGGTCGAGGATCCCGCCCGCGTCGTAGCCGGCGAGCGCCGCCGGGACCATCCCGAAGTACGACAGCGCCGAATAGCGGCCGCCGATGTTGGGGTCGTTGGTGAAGACGCGCAGGAACTTGAGATCGCGCGCCTCGCTCTCGAGCTTCGTCCCCGGATCGGTGATCGCGATGAAGTGATCCGCGGCGTTGCTCGCACCGACCGTCTGCTGCACGCGCTGGAAGAAGTAGCGGAAGAACGCATCGGGCTCCGTCGTCGTCCCCGACTTCGAGGCGACGATGAAGACGGACTTCGCGACGTCGATCGCGTCGTCGAGCGTCTTGATCTGCTGCGGGTCGGTCGAGTCCAGGACGTGCAGCGCCGGATACCCCGGCGTCTTTCCGAACGTCGCGCGCAGGATGTCGGGCGCGAGCGAGCTGCCGCCCATCCCGAGGACGACGACGTGGTCGAACCGCTTCGCGCACGCATGCGCGAAGTCGCGCAGCTCGCCGCTCTGCGCGTGCGTCCGCTGCGCGATGTCGACCCAGCCCAAGGCGTGCGTGATGATCTCCACGTGTGCCGGATCGCTCGACCACGGCGCAGGATCGTGGGACCATAGCTTGTGCAGGAAGTCGCCGCGCGCGAGCTGGTCGAGCGCGTCGTCCACCCGCGCGCAGACGTCGTCCGACGCGCCGACGACGACCTTCGGCGGCGTCCCCTCGCGGAGTTTCTGGAGCTTCTCGTCGATCGCGTGGAGCATCGCGTTGAACGAGTCGGCGAACGACTTCACGCCCTCGTTGACCAGCTCTTCGGTGACGTCGAAGAGCGAGATCTGCGCCTTCGCGAGCGACTCGATCACGCCGCGCGCGCCGTCGAGGTCCTCGAGGACCGTATCGGCGCGAACGTTGCCGTGGCTGACCAGGCCGTCGAGCGTCTGCGGCGGGATCGTGTTCACGGTGTCGCGCCCGACCAGCGACTCGACGTACATCAGATCGGGATACGCGGGGTTCTTCGTCGAGGTGGACGCCCACAGCGGGCGCTGCACGTGCGCGCCCTTCGCCTTCAGCGCGGCGAACCGCTCACCGCCGAAGAGCTTGAGGAATCGCTGGTAAGCGAGCTTCGTGTTCGCGATCGCCGCTTTCCCGAGCAGGCTCTCGAGCTTCTCGCCCTTGTCGATGCGCGCTTGGAGCTGCTTGTCGATCGCGGTGTCGATGCGCGAGACGAAGAACGAGGCGACCGACGCGATGCGGTCGATCGACTCGCCCTTGGCGGCGCGCTCCTCGAGCCCTTCGATGTACGCGTTCGCCGCCGCCTCGTAGCGGTCGACCGAGAACAGCAGCGTGACGTTGATGTTGATGCCCGCCGCGATCGATGCCTTGATCGCCGGGATCCCGGCCGGCGTCCCGGGGATCTTGATCATGACGTTCCGGCGCTTGACCTCGTCCCAAAGACGCTTCGCCGCCTCGATCGTCCCGGCGGTGTCGTTCGCGAGGGTTGGCGACACCTCGAGCGAGACGTAGCCGTCGAGCCCGTTCGTCGACTCCCACACCGGCTCGAACAGATCGCACGCGCTCCGGATGTCGCGGATCGCGAGCGCCTCGAAGACGCGCGTCGCGTCGTTCTCGTCGACCAGGCTGCGCAGCTGCTCGTCGTAGTCCGAGCCCGAGCCGATCGCCTTCTCGAAGATCGTCGGGTTCGACGTCATCCCGCGCAGGCCGAGATCGATGAGCTTCTGCAGATCGCCCGAGGCGAACATGCTGCGGCGGATGTTGTCGAGCCAGACGCTCTGGCCGTACGATGCGAGTTGCTTGAGCTGGTCGCCCATGATCTTCGGTTTTCTCCTAGCTAGACGTTCGCGAGCATCCCGGCGGCGATGCCGGCGATGTTGTCGGCGGTGAAGCCGTACTCTTTGGCGATGTCGGCGGCGGGCGCGGACGTGCCGAAATGGTCGAGCCCGAACGCGATCCCGTGCGGGCCGACGTACTTCGCCCAGCCGATCGTCGCACCGGCCTCGATGGACATGCGCGCCTTGACCTGGGCCGGAAGGACGCGCTCGCGGTACTCCGCATCCTGCCGCTCGAACAGCGCCCAGGACGGCATCGACACGACGCGCGCGCGCGTCCCCTTCGCCGCGAGCAGCTTCGCCGCGTCGACCGCGAGATGCACCTCGGAGCCGGTCGCAATGAGAATCACATCAATGTCACCCTGAGCCTGTCGAAGGGTGAGCTCCGGTTCGTGCAACACATAGGCACCGCGCGCGACATCGGCATTGCGGGCGCCGAGAAACGGCAGCTTCTGGCGCGAGAGGACGATCGCGGTCGGCCCGGTCGCCGGCTGGATCGCGATCTTCCACGCTTCCAGGGTCTCAAGCGCGTCGGCCGGGCGGATGTCGATGACGTTCGGCGTCGCGCGCAGCATCGCGAGCTGCTCGATCGGCTGGTGCGTCGGACCGTCCTCGCCGAGGAAGACGGAGTCATGCGTGAAGACGAAGATCTCGCGGATCGTGTTGATCGCCGCGAGCCGCACGGCGGGCTTCATGTAGTCGAGGAAGTTGAAGAACGTCGCGCTGAAGGGCAGCAGCCCGCCGTGCAGCGCGATGCCGTTCGAGGCGGCCGCCATCGCGTGCTCGCGCACGCCGTAGTGGATGTTTCGCCCGGCGCGGTTGGCGGGCTGGAAGTCGCCCTGATCCTTGAGGTACGTCTTCGTCGACGGATCGAGATCGGCCGAGCCGCCGACCAGCTCGGGGAGCGCCGCGGCGATCGCGTTCATCACGGTGCCACCTGCTTCGCGCGTCGCCACGCCGCCGTTCTCGGCGGTGAACGCGGGCCACGGCAGATCGGCCGGGAGCTTTCCGTCGCGCGCGCGCTCGAACTGCGCGGCGAGCTGCGGGTTCGCCGCTTTCCACGCGTCGTAGCGCTGGTTCCACTCCGCTTGCAGCGGCGCGCCTTTCGCGCCGACTTCCTTGAAGAACGACGCCGGTTCGTCCGGGACGGTGAACGGCGGGTAGTCCCAGTGCAGCGCTTTGCGCGTTGCCTCCATGTTCTTGCCGAGCGGCTCGCCGTGCGTCTTGAACGTCCCGGCTTCCGGCGAACCGTAGCCGATCGTCGAGCGCACCGCGATCAGCGAAGGGCGTAGCGCATCGGCCTTCGCTTGCTGGATCGCGCGGTCGATGGCATCGACATCGTTCGCTTCCTCGGGGCCGACCTCGATGGTCTGCCAGCCGTACGCCTCGAACCGCTCGCGCACGTCCTCGGTGAACGTGACGTCCGTCGCGCCGGCGAGCGAGACTTTGTTGTCGTCGTAGAGGACGATCAGCTTCCCGAGCGCGAGGTGCCCGGCCAGCGAGGCGGCCTCGGACGCGACGCCTTCCATCAAGTCGCCGTCGCCGGCGATCACGTACGTGTGATGGTCGACGATCGTCTGCTCGCGGTTGTAAACGGCCGCCAGATGCGCCTCGGCGATCGCGAACCCGACTGCGTTGGCGAAGCCCTGGCCCAGCGGGCCGGTCGTGACCTCGACCCCGGCGGTGTGGTGGTACTCGGGGTGGCCGGGCGTCCGGCTGCCGAGCTGCCGGAAGCGCTTCAGATCGTCGAGGGTGAGGTCGTAGCCCGTCAGGTGCAGGAGCGCGTAGAGCAGCGCGGAGCCGTGCCCGGCGCTGAGCACGAAGCGGTCGCGGTCGAACCACTTCGGGTCGGCCGGGTTGAAGCGCAGGTGCCGGGTCCAGAGCGCGTAGGCGGCCGGCGCCGCGCCGAGCGGGAGCCCCGGGTGCCCGGAATTGGCTTGCTGGACCGCGTCGACCGCGAGAAAACGGATTGCGTTGATGCGTAGGTCGTCCGCTGCGGTGTTCACGTCGTCTCCTGAGGTCACCCTGAGTTCAGCCTGTCCTGAGCTTGTCGAAGGATCGAAGGGCGGGAAGGGTCGGTACCCGCCGCTCGTCCCTTGCCCCTCCATGAACCCGAAGGGACGCCGCTTCGCTCCGCCGGAACGCCACCGGCCATGGCGATGGAAGACCTTGAAGCGCGGATCGTCGAGCTCGAGGAGCGTTTGGCTACGGAACCCAAGGCGGTGAAGAAGAAGCCGGGGCGGGTCGTCGACGAGGTCCTCGAGGCGCTCGACACGGGTGCGCTGCGCGTGTGCGAGCCGATCGACGGGGCGTGGACGGTCCGACCGTGGGTGAAGCGAGCGATCCTCCTCTCGTTCGCGCGCTTCGACAACGCGCGCATCGTCGAGGAAGACCTCGCCTCGACGCCGGGTGGGCTCGAAGCGCTCAAGCTGCGATACCGGCTCCCGTCGTACTACGACAAGTTACCCACGAAACGGAATTGGAAGAAGCTCGGCGCGCGCTGCGTGCCGCCGGGCGTCGCCCGCTACGGTTCGTACCTCGGCAAGGGGGCGATCCTCATGCCTGGTTACGTGAACATCGGCGCGTACGTCGACGACGGCACGATGGTCGACACGTGGGCGACGGTCGGCTCGTGCGCGCAGATCGGCAAGAACGTGCATTTGAGCGGCGGGGTCGGCATCGGCGGCGTGCTGGAACCGCCGCAAGCGATGCCGGTGATCGTCGAGGACGGCGCGTTCGTCGGCTCGCGCTGCATCGTGGTGGAAGGTGTGCGCGTCGAGACGGAGGCGGTGCTCGGGGCGGGCGTGGTGCTGACGGCGTCGACGCCGATCGTCGACGTGCGCGGCGCGGAAGCGACGATCACGAAAGGGACGGTGCCCGCGCGAGCCGTCGTCATTCCCGGGACGCTCCCCAAGCGCTTCCCCGCCGGCGAGTACGGCACGCCGTGCGCGCTGATCATCGGCGAGCGCAGTGACTCGACCGATCAGAAGACGTCGCTGAACGCGGCGCTACGCGAGTTCGAGGTCGCCGTCTGAGTCGTACAGCAGCCTCCACTGTCACCCTGAGCTTGTCGAAGGGTGAGCCACGGGCACCATCCTGCCTTGCGGCTCATGCTTCGACAGGCTCAGCATGACAATGATGAACCCGCGCGTAAACGCGATCGAGCCGAGCCTGATCCGCGCGATCGCAGCGCGGAAGAAGCCGGGCGCGATCGATCTCGGCCTCGGCGAGCCGACGCTCAAGCCGCAGATGCGCTTCATCGAGGCGGCGACACGCTGGGCCGCGGAGCACGGTGTGCGGTACACGGTGAACTCCGGCGACGCGGCCACCCGCGAGCGGATCGCCGCGCACTACGACTATCCCGGGATGCGCGATGCGCGCAACGTCTGCATCACGACGGGCTCCCAAGAGGCGGTCTACGTCGCGATCAAGACGCTGCTCGACCCGGCGAAGGACGAGCTGCTGGTCGTCGACCCGGCCTTTCCGGCGTATGCGAAGATGGCGCAACTCGAGGGGATCGCGTCCCGGCGCGTCCACATGCGCGCCGACGAGGACTTCCGGTACGACGTCGACCTGATCTTGGATGCGGTCGACCGCGCGACGCGCATGATCGTCATCGCCTCGCCGTCGAACCCGACGGGCCGCGTGCTGCGCGACGCGGACGCACGCCGGCTAGCAGAGGGACTTACGGCGCGCGGCGGTCCCCCGGTGTGGGTCCTCGCCGATGAGATCTACCGCGAGCTCACGTACGTCGACGATCCCGGCTACGTCGCGAAGTACTACCCGTACACCGTTGTGGCGAACTCCCTCTCGAAGTCGAACGCGCTGACCGGGATGCGGATCGGCTGGCTTCTCGCGCCCGACGGCGCGATCGAACCGCTGATCAAGACGCACGCCTGGGTGACGTCCACGGCGAACGCGTTCGGCCAGCGCGTCGCCTACGAGATCTTCGGCGAGCCCGGCGCGCTTACCGAACAATCCGCCTGGTACCGCGAGCAGCACGCCCGCGTCACCGCCGCGCTCGAAGCCAGCGGCCTGCGCTACGTTCCGATCGACGGTGCGTTCTACGCCTGCGTGCAGCTCCCGCACGGCGGCGACTCCTACGCCGCCGCGGTCGAGCTGGTCGAAAACCGTGGCGTCGTCGCAATCCCCGGCCGCATCTTCGGCGACTCCCTGGAAGGCTGGCTACGCCTCAGCTGGGTCGCGACCATCCACGACGTCGAAGAGGGACTGCGCCGAATCGCCGCGCTCTAGGCGGCTCGTGCTTGCTTTTTCTTCGAAGGGCGACCACCGAGTCGTCCGTTTGCCGCTGAAGCCAGCGCTTTTCGAGGGCTCCTTCGAGACCCGAGCAACTGTGCGGCCGCGCTGCGGAACGTGGCTTCGCCGGCCGCCGCGATGACGAGCGTTTCAAGGCGGACTCCTACGTCGGCGGCTTCGAACCACAGTGAATTGCCCGGTGGTTCGATCGTCGGTTTCTGCAGCATTGTCGGCGTAAGCTTTTCGAAGCCCGGCAGCGACGTGCGAGGGACCATCAACGTCGCGCCCGTGTTCAGCCGCACGATGATCGCGTCGCGTGCTTTGGCATAGCGAGCGTCGGCGATGACGGTGAGATCTTTGACTGCTGCACGCGCGCGCTTGCCGGCTTCACGCACCTCGGCGTCGCTACTAAGAATTCCGGGACGTTTCATCGCTGCATTTCCTTCCACTCGGCACGGATCGCTTTTGCAAGCGACCGCGCTTCTTCAAGGACTTTCCAGATTTAGCTGTTCTTCACGTCTCCGATGACCGCTTCGCGATGTACGGTTGAAAGAGCGACCTTGCCGTTTCGGCGCACTTCGACGATCACTTCGCCGCTTCCGATCTTCGCGTGTGCGTGTACCGGCGGATGGTCCTTCGGATACACGCGAAATCTAGCCTCACGTCCACGTAGCGTCCCCACCGTACCGTGCAGTATAACCTAGCGGCTAGGTTATTGTCAATTACCGATGTGCACTGCGGCGGTCGGATTTCATCGCAGAGGCGGTGCCGGAACGCGTCTCTAACCCATATCCGTGCGGTTCATGTTCGCGACGGGGATCGAAGGAAGCTGCCCCACGATTCTCGGTGCGGACGGTGTGCGGATTCGTGTCGACGAGTTCGCGAAGTGCGGGCATTATGAGCGGTGGCGTGACGACTTCGCGCTCGTAAAGGAACTCGGGATCGAGTATCTGCGGTACGGGCCGCCGCTGTACCGGGCGCACGTCGCGCCGGGCGTGTACGACTGGAGCTTCGCGGACGAGACGTTCGCCGAGCTGCAGCGGCTCGAGATCACGCCGATCGTCGATCTCTGTCATTTCGGCGTCCCGGACTGGATCGGAGACTTTCAGAACGAGGACTGGCCGGCGTACTTCGCCGAGTACGCGCGCGCGTTCGCGCGGCGGTTTCCGTGGGTTCGGTTCTACACGCCGGTGAACGAGATCTTCATCGCGGCGACGTTCTCCGCGCAGTACGGCTGGTGGAACGAGTGCCGTGCCGATGACCGCTCGTTCGTCACCGCGCTGCGGAATCTGTGCAAGGCGAATCTACTCGCCATGCACGCGATCCTCGTCGAGCGCGACGACGCGGTCTTCATACAGTCCGAGTCGTCGGAGTACTACCACGCGGAGCGGCCCGAGGCGCGCACCGTCGCCGGGCTGCTCAACGAGAAGCGGTTCCTCGCCCTCGATCTCACCTATGGCCACTCGCTCGACGTCACGATGTACGAGTACATCCTGGACAACGGGATGACGCGCGAACAGTTCCACTGGTTCCGCGACAACCACCTCGTCAGCCACTGCGTGATGGGGAACGACTACTACATCACCAACGAGCACCTCGTCTGCAGCGACGGGCGCATCCTTCCGGCCGGCGAAATATTCGGCTACTACGTCATCACGCACCAGTACTACGAGCGCTACCGTCTTCCGGTGATGCACACCGAGACCAACATACCGGACGCCGGGCTCGCGACCGAGTGGCTCAACAAGCAATGGGCGAACGTGCACCGGCTCAAGCAGGACGGCGTGCCCGTGCTCGGCTTCACCTGGTACAGCCTCAACGACCAAGTCGACTGGGACACCGCGCTCCGCCAGGACGCCGGCCGCGTGAACAGCCTCGGGCTCGCGGATCTCGATCGCAAGCTTCGGCCCGT
>DATHLN010000134.1:0-14698 GCA_035488115.1 Candidatus Limnocylindrales bacterium
GGCGCGCGAGCGCGTCAGGGATCCTGGTCGTCGCGACGTACCGCGAGGACGAGCTGGACCTCGCGCACCCGCTCCGCGCGATCCGCCGCCGGCTCGAGCACGACGGGATCGCCGCGCATCTCGCGCTCGCGCGGCTGACGCGCGAGGCGGTCGAGGCGCTGGTGCGCGCGCTCGGCGACGCCGCCGACTCCGGCGCGCTCGCGCGGCTGCTGCACGAGCGCAGCGAAGGCAACCCGTTCTTCCTCGGCGAGATCGTGCGCGATCTCAACGAGCGCGGCCGCCTGCGGATCGCCGAACACCGCTGGATCGCCGACGGAACGCTAGAGGACGCGCTGCCCGACGCGGTGCGCGCGGTGCTCGCCTCGCGGATCGCGCGGCTCGACGACGATGCGAAGACGCTCGCCGAGGTCGCCGCCGTCGTCGGCCGCGGCTTCGACGCGGAGCTGCTGCGCGAGACGACGGGCTGGCTCGAAGCGGCGGTGCTCGACGCGCTCGGCACGCTGATCGACCGCCGCATCGTCGGCGAGCGCGGTTACGGGAGCGGCGGCGAGTACGCGTTCACGCACAGCCTGATCCGCACGGTGGTCTACGACGCGATCGCGCCGGCCCCGCGCGCGCGGCGGCACCGCCGCGTCGCGCACGTGATGGCGCAGCTGTACGCCGAGCAGCACGACGACGTCGCGGCCGCGCTCGCGCTGCACTGGGAGCGCGGGGACGAGCCGGCGCTGGCGGCGGCGGAGTACGTTCGCGCCGCGCGCCGCGCGCTGAGCGTCTACGCCAACGACGAAGCGGGCGCGCATGCCGAGCGTGCGCTGGCGCTCGGGACGGAGCGCCGGCTGCGCTTCGAGGCGCTGCTGCTGCGCGAGCGGCTCGCCGCCGCGCGCGGCGAGCGCGACGCGCAAACGCGCGACCTCGCGGAGCTGACGCGCGCCGCACACGAGATCGACGACGACGAGCTGATCTGCGAGGTGCTCGAGAGGCGGATCGAGCTCGCGAACGTCACCGGCGAGCGCCGCGCCGAGCGGGTCCTCATCGCGGCGCTCGAACGCCGCGTCCGCCGCTCCGGCGCCGTGCGCTGGAACGTGCGCGCGCTCCAGGCGCGAGCGCGCTACCAGCGCTCGATGAATGCCTTCGACGCGGCGCGCGCGACGTTCGCCGAGCTGATCGCGCTGAGCGGGCACATCGGTGACCGCGGCGCGCTCGCCGCCGCCCGGCTCGCGATCGCCGACACGTACGTCTTCGAGGGCCGGCTCGACGAAGCGCGAGCCGCGCTCGCCGAGCTGCGCGCCGACGTCGAGGCGAGTGGAAACCAGAGCGCGCTGGTGCGCACGCTGATGGCGTTCGCGCGCACCGCGCTGATCCAGCAGGACTACGCCGCGATGTCGCGCTTCGCCGAGGAGGCCCACGCGCTGAGCCGCGCGATCGGGGACCGCGAAGGTGAGGCGCTCGCCCTTCACACGCTGGCGAACGGGCTCGTCTACACCTTCCGGGTCGGCGACGCCGCGTCGTACTATGCGCGCGCGCTCGAGCTCTACGAGCGGATCGGCCACCGCGTCGGGCTCGCGAGCATCGCGGTCGACACGGGTCTCTTCCACACCGAGCTCGGCCTGCTCGACCGCGCGCTCGAGCTGTACGCTCGCGCTCGCGAGATCGCGAACGAGATCGGGTTTCGCTGGGTGATTTGCGTCGAGGCGGTCGACCGCAGCTACTGCCTGCGCCTGCAAGGCGCGTTCGAGGACGCGAAGAACGCGGCGCGCGAAGCGCTCGCCGTCGCGCGCGAGCTGCGCTCGCAGCCGCTCGAGTCGGCCGCGCTCGGCACGCTCGGCGCGGCGGAGTCGGCGCTCGGCGCGCACGACGACGCGATCGCGCATCTCGAGCAGGCCGTCGCGTTGCGGCGTCCGGCCGGCGAGACGCCGCGGCTCGGCGAGAACTTGTGCGCGCTGGCGCTCGCGCACGCGCGCGCCGGCGACGCGGAGCGCGCGCGCGAAGCCGCGCGCGAGCTGCTCGACCTCTACGAGTCGAACCCCAAGCTCGCACCGCAGCCGACGGAATGGCTCTGGGCCGCAGCGCAAGCCGAATCGCTGCGCGGCGGAAACGACGCGGCGAACGCGCTGCTGCGCCGCGCCGACTCGGTGATGCAGGCGCGCGCGGCGGCGATCGAGGATCCCGCCGCGCGCGCGGCATATCTCGCGCTCCCGTTCAACCGCGCGGTCGCGGAAGCGCTCTCGGTCGGAACCTGACCGCTAGGGCCGCGCCTCGAAGACGAGGTTGAACGGCGTCTCGGTCGCGCGCCGGAACCGCGTGAAGCCGGCCTCCTCGAAGACCGCGCGCAGCCGCGCCTCGCCCGCCTGGGCGCCGAGCCCGAGCCCGACCTCCTGCGAACGCGACGCCGGCGTGCACAGCATCGTCGAGGCGGCGAAGAACACGCGGCCGACCGGGTTGAGGTTTCCCTCGAGCGTGTCGTTCGCGAACGGCTCGACCATCATCAGCGTTCCGTCCGGCGCGAGCGCCTCGCGGATGTGCGCGGCCGCGCCGACCGGATCACCCATGTCGTGGATGCAGTCGAAGCAGGTGATGAAGTCGTAGCCGCGCCCGGGGAACGCCTTCGACGCGGCGACCTCGAACTTCACCCGGTCGGCGACGCCTTCGCGCTCGGCGGCGGCGCGCGCCGCCGTGATCGAGCCGCGGTGATAGTCGAACCCGGTGAACGAGGACTTCGGATATTCTTTCGCCATCAGGATCGTCGAGGTGCCGAGGCCGCAGCCGACGTCGGCGACCTTCGCTCCGGCGCGCAGCTTCGCTTCGACGCCGTCGAGCGCCGGGATCCAGCTCGGGATGATGTTCGCGTTGTAGCCGGGCCGGAAGAAGCGTTCCGTCGCGCCGAACAGCCGCTCGTCGTGCTCGTGCCAGCCGAAGCCGTTGCCGGTCTTGAACGCGTCGGCGATCGCCGGCTCGTCGGCGAACATCGTCTGCGCGATCTGGTAGAGGCCGCACAGCAGCACCGGGCTCGACTCGTCGGCGAGGACCGGCTGGTGCTCGGGCGGCAGCGTGAACCGGCGCGTCGCCGAGTCGTAGCTGAGATACTCGCTGGCGGCTTGGTTCGCAAGCCATTCTCGCACGTAGCGCTCGTCGGTCCCGGTCGCCTCGGCCAGTTCGGCGGAGGTCATCGGGCCGTGCTGCGCGAGCGCGCGGTACAGGCCCAGGCGGTCGCCGATCAGGACCAGCGCGCCGCTCAGGGTCGCGCCGACGTCGCCGATCATCTTGCCGACGAACGCGTGCAGCTTCGCCTCGTCGAAGGCGGCCGGTGCGGTCGCGGTGGTCATGAGCGTTCCTCCCGCAGGCTCGAGCGGAGCGCCTCGAGCAGCTCTGGCGCGTCATGGTGGCCGTGGCTGCTGATCGCGTGCTCGCGCGCTGCGGCGAGCACCTCTTCCTCGGTCCCGGAGATCTTCAGCGAGCAGTTCTTCTCGCTCGGAAACTCGCGGCAGTCGACGTATTTACGGACGGAGACGGGCATGACGGTTCTCCTGGTCGGTGGTGGGTGGCCCCGTGCCCACGACGATACCGGCCCGCCGTCTCAAAAGCGTCTCAAATGCGGTCCGAAAAAGGAAGTTCAAACCCAGCGGAAGGTTCGGGCGCTGATCGCGGCTCCGGCGACCGCCCAGAGCGCGAGCGCGACGAGCCAGACGCCGTAGCCGGCGAGCGGGGCGCCGTAGACCGAGACGTCGCGGAACGTCTCGATGAACTGCGTCGAGGGCAGCAGGCGCAGCGTCGCGCTCACCGCGTGCGGGAAGCGGTCGATCGGGATGTAGGCGTCCGAGAGGAACGCCAGCGGGACGGTGAGGATCGAGGCGACGTTGTTCGCGCTCTCGGTGGTGCGCGCGAGCGCGCCGATGATCGTGCCGAGCGAGCCGAAGGTCGCCGTGCCGAGCAGCAGCACCGCGAGGATCTCGAGCGGGTTGCCGACGATCCGCACGTGGAACAGCAGCGCGCCGACGCTCACCAGGATCACGGCCTGCGCTGCGAGCAGCAGCATACGGTAGACGATCAGCGAGGCGAAGAACACCCACGGCGGCATCGGCGTGACGTAGACACGGCGCAGCAGGTGCTTCTCGCGAAACGTCGCGAGCATCACGCCGACGCCCCAGAAGCCCGAGCTGAGCACCTGCGCGCCGATGATCCCCGGCACCAGGAACTTCGACGATCCGCTGTTCGGCCCGCTCGAGAACGCGAACGAGAACAGGACGAGGAAGAACACCGGCATCGCCAGCGTCCAGAAGACCATCTCCCCGTCGCGCCGGAAGTACCAGACGAAGTTCATCCGAGTCTGCACCAGGAACATGCGCAGCAGCTTCATTCGTGCTCTCCGAGCGTCTCGCCGGTGATCGCGACGAACGCGTCTTCCAAGGTCGGGCGGTGCAGGTCGAGCGAGGTGATCTTCGCGCCGATCGCGTTCGCCTCGGTGACGACCGCCGCGAGCGCGAGCCCAGGCTCGCCGTGCGTCGCGAGCTTCCACTGCTCGCCGGTCTTCGTCCACCTGCCGAGGCGCTCGAGCGACGCGCCGGGAGCGAACCCGTTCGCGCCGATCGTCACCGACGCGTCGCCGCCGTGCTCGGCGACGAGCTCGGCGGGACTCGCTTCGGCGACGATCTTCCCGCGCTGGATGATGCAGACGCGGTCGCTGAGCCGCTCCGCCTCCTCGATGTAGTGCGTCGTCAGCACGATCGTCTTCCCGCGGTCGCGCAGGCGCTCGACCTCGGCCCACAGGATGCGGCGGCCGAACGCGTCCATCCCCGCCGTCGGCTCGTCGAGGAACAGCACGTCGGGATCGTGCTGGAGCGCGAGGGCGAGTGCGAGCCGCTGCTGCTCGCCGCCGGACATCTGCGCGATCTGCCGGTCGAGCTTGTCGTCGAGCCCGACGCGCGCGGCCATCTCCTCCGCGCGGGCCGGGATGCCGTAGTAGGCGGCATACAGCTCGAGCACTTCGCGCACCGCGGCTTTCTCCGGCAGCGAGGTCGCCTGCAGCTGCACGCCGATCTTCGGGCGGAGCGCGGCGAGATCGCGCGGTCGCGTCGGGTCGAGCCCCAGGACGCGGATCGTCCCGGAAGTCGGCGTGCCGATCCCGATGCAGCACTCGAGCGTCGTCGTCTTCCCCGCACCGTTGCGGCCGAGCAGCCCGAAGATCGTGCCCGGCGATACGGCGAAGCTGACGCCGTCGACAGCGGCGAGCGCGCCGTAGCGCCGCACGAGGTTTTCGACCACGATCGACTGCTCCACGCGCGTGCGATTTTTCCAAGACGCGGCGGTGGCCTCCGTGGTACCGTTGCGGCATGACCGAAAGCAAACCGCTCACCACCCAGCGCATGTTCGCCGGTCTCCGCTACGTCGACGCGCACGCGGGGATCGCGTTTCTCGAGCGCGCCTTCGGCTTCACCCGCCAAGCCGTCTACGACGACGGCGCGGGCGGCGTGGCGCACGCGCAGCTCGTGTTCGAAGGAGCGATCGTCATGCTCGGCAGCTCGCGCGAAGGCCCGTACCCCGTGCAGTCCCCGAAGGAGGCCGGCGGCACCGTCACCGCCGGCGTCTACGTCGCGATGGATGACGCCGCGGCCGTCGACCGGCTCCACGAACGCGCGCGCGACGCCGGGGCGGAGATCCTGATGCCGCCGCACGACCAGGACTACGGCTCGCACGACTTCATGGCGCGCGACCCCGAAGGACACGTCTGGACCTTCGGCACGTACCGCCCGGAAGCACCGTAGGGTAAGCCTAGGGCCGCATGGAACCCCTCGGACCCGCGCTCGTCAGGGCGCGCGGTCCGAGGGTGCGTCGATGCCCGAGCAAAGGCCCACCGCGACGCCGGCGGCGCGCGGTCTGCACGCGATCATCATGTGGATGCTGCACGTGCAGCGGCGCTTCGACCCGTTCTTCCGGCCCGCGTTCGACGCGACGCTGCGCGACCCGACCGCGTGGCTGATCCAGGCGCTGATCAACCTGCGGCGTCCGAACCAGCATCTCGCGCTCGCGCAGGAGCTGCCCGAGCCGGACGAAGAGGCGCACCTCGACTCGATCATCGACTCGATGGGCGCGTACATGAACGCGCACTACACGCCGGGGAACTACGAGCGCGCGGGCAACACGAAGACGCACGGCATCGTCCGCGCCGAGTTCACCGTCCGCGACGACGTGCCGGCGGCGATGCGGTTCGGGATCTTCGCCGAGCCGAAGACGTACCGCGCGTGGGTGCGCTTCTCGGGACCCGGCCCGGACAGCCCGCCCGACATCGAGGACGTGGGCTTCGTGAGCTGCTCGATCAAGCTGATGGGCGTCCCCGGCCCGAAGCTCTTCGAGGACGAGAAGCTCACCCAGGACTTCCTGATGATCTGCACGCCGACGTTCGTCACGCCGGACACCGACGCGAACGCGCAGCTGCAGCTCGAGATTCTCAAGGGGACGCCGTTCTTCTACTTCGTGAACTTCACGCGGACGCATCTGCTCGACGGCTTCATGCAGTCGCTCTGGAACAAGACCCAGAACAACCCGCTCCAAGCGCGCTACTACAGCACCGTGCCGTACCTGCTCGGCGAAGGGCGCGCGATGCAGTACGCGGTGCGCCCGCGCTCGCCGAAGCAGGACCGCGTGCCGCGGCTTCCGTTCCGCCCGCCGGACAATTACTTGCGCGAGGCGATGGTCGCGACGCTCGCGCGCGAGGACGTCGACTTCGACTTCATGCTCCAGCTGCAGACCGATCCCCACCGCATGCCGATCGAGAACGCCGCGGTGAAGTGGCCGGAGCGGCTCTCGCCGTTCGTCCCGGTCGCGACGCTGCACATCCCGAAGCAGACGTTCGACTCGCCGGCGCAGCTGCGGTTCGCGAGCTCGCTCTCGTACAATCCCTGGCACTGCATCCCCGAGCACCGCCCGATCGGCAACCAGAGCCGCGCGCGGCTGCGGCTCTACTCGACGCTCGCGAAGCTGCGGCAGGACCGCAACGCGACGCCGCACGTCGAGCCGACCGGCGACGAGACGTTTCCGTAGCGATGCGGCGGCGGCGGAAGGCGGACTACGAGTACGTCGTCGTCGGCTCGGGCGCCGGCGGCGGGACGCTCGCGGCGCGGCTCGCCGAAGCGGGGAAGCGCGTGATCCTGCTCGAGGCGGGCGGCGACGCGCCGGCGAGCGCGGACGGGACGGAGCCCGGCTGCGACCGCCTGCCGTACGACTACGACGTCCCGGCGTTCCACGGCTTCGCGTGCGAGAACGACGCGATGAAGTGGGACTTCTTCGTCCGCCACTACGCCGACGACGCGCTGCAGCGCCGCGATCCGAAGTACACGGAAGAGTTCGCCGGGAGGCGCGTCGACGGCGTGCTCTACCCGCGCGCCGGCACGCTCGGCGGTTGCACCGCGCACAACGCGATGATCTTTGTCGCCCCGCACAACGAGGACTGGGACGCGATCGCGCGCGAGACCGGCGACCGCAGCTGGCGCGCGAAGCGGATGCGCCGCTACTTCCAGCGCGTCGAGAACTGCCGGCACCGGCCGCTGCAGCGGCTCCTCGCGAAATTCGGCTGGAACCCGAGCCGCCACGGCTTCGGCGGCTGGCTGAACACCGAAGTCCCGCTACCGCTGACGCTGCTCGAGAACCGGACGCTCGCGGCGGCGATCGTCGACTCGGTGCGCGAGGCGCTGAAGCTCGAGCGCGGCTGGCTTCGCCACGTTCGCTGGTTCCTCGAAGGGAATCTCGATCCGAACGACTGGCGGCTGGTGCGCGACGACGCGGTCGGCGTCCGCTACACGCCGATGACGACCAAAGGACACCGGCGCGTCGGCGCGCGCGAGCGCGTCCTCGCGGTCGCGAAGCGGCATCCGAAACGGCTGCGGATCGTGCTGAACGCGCTCGCGACGCGCGTCCTCTTCGACGAGAAGCAGCGCGCCGTCGGCGTCGAGTATCTGCACGGCGAGCGTCTCTACCGCGCGCACGCGAACCCCAGCGCGGCGAGCGGCGAGCTGCACACGGTGCGCGCGTCGCGCGAGGTGATCCTGTGCGGCGGGACGTTCAACACCCCGCAGCTGCTGATGCTCTCGGGGATCGGGCCGCCCGAGACGCTGCGCGCGTTCGGGATCCCGGTTCGCGCCGCGCTCGACGGGGTCGGGAAGAACCTGCAGGACCGCTACGAGATCGGGATCGTCAACAAGATGCGCGCGCCGTGGGCGGCGTTCGCCGGCGCGACGTTCGCGGCGGGCGACCCGCAGTTCCGCAGCTGGCAGCGCGGCGGCGCGGGGATGTACGGGACGAATGGCTCCGTGCTCACGGTGTTCCGCGCTTCGCCGGAGGCGCAGGGTCCGCCCGACGTCTTCTGCATGGCGCTGCTCGCGAAGTTCTGCGGATACTACCCCGGGTTCTCGCGCGCGTTCGTCGAGCACCACGACTATCTGACCTGGGTGGTCCTCAAAGCGCACGCGCGCAACCGCGCCGGCGTGGTGACGCTGCGCTCGGCCGACCCGCGCGACCCGCCGCGGATCGAGTTCAACTCGTTCGCGGAGGGCGCAGCCGAGGATCTCGCCGCGGTCGTCGACGGAATCGAGCTCGTGCGCACGATCACCGCACCGCTCGTGGCGCGCGGCCTCGTCGACCACGAGGAGCTCCCCGGCGGCGACGTGCGCGGCGCCGACCTCGAGCGCTTCGTGCGCGAGAACGCCTGGGGACACCACGCCTCGTGCACGTGCCCGATCGGCGACCCCGCGCGCGGCGGCGTCGTCTCGAGCGACTTCCGCGTGCACGGCGTCCGGAATCTCCGCGTCGTCGACGCGTCGGTGTTCCCGCGCATCCCCGGGTTCTTCGTCGCGAGCGCGGTCTACATGATCGCTGAGAAGGCGGCGGACGTGATCCTGAAGCGCCGCGGGCGATAGCCCTCTTGGGCAGGACCCTTGCACCGGCGGGCGTTCTGTGCCAAGATACACGGACGAACGGAGGTACCGGGTGATGGTAGCAGTCGACAAAGCGCAATTGCTCGAGATGACCGGCGAGAAGCTCGACGAGCTGTTCGCGCAGAGCCCGCCCGGCCCGATCCCCGACGGCCCCGCCGAAGGGACCGCGATCATCGCGCCCGGGACGAAGTTCAGCGCCGACATCGCGGAGTTCATCAGCGTCTTCGGCTGGAAGGGCAAGACGTTCGACGGCAAGCGCGGCGTGCTGACGAACCGCATCACCCCGTTCGGCCTGAACGCGATCGTCGCCGAAGTGTACGTCGACAAGAGCTGGTACGACCAGAAGGACTGCATCGTCCTCGACTACTCGAAGACCTCGCTGGTCGCGCACTGGATCCGCGACGAGATCCGCCTGATCGCGCCCGGCTTCTATCTCGGCCTCGTGTACTGGGAAAAGAAGCGGCTGATCCATTTCTCGCTGCAGTTCCCGACCACCGGAGCGGCGACCCCGACGGTGTGAGATGACCCCGCAGTCCAGCCTCATGATCTTGGCGCCGATCGACCGTCGCCGTGAAGCTGAGCTGCGCGCGCTGCTCGCGTCGATGAACGACGGGCCCGGCCGGGTGAAACCGCGCAACGCGCTGATCCCGTTCGCGCGCTACGACGCGCTGCACTTCGCACGGATCCTGATCCTCGACGACCAGACGCTCGGCGACGGCGCGCTGTATGGGTTGCCGCCGTTCGATCCGCCGCTCTGCGTCGTGCTGATCTTCGAGATCGACGGTGAGGAGGACGCGTTCCTGGCCGAGCTCGTGCGCGGCTCGGAGCAGGGTCTGCGCGCGATCTTCGCGTGCTGCGCGGACTTCACGCCGGGCGCCGATCTGCTCGCGTGGATGCGCGCGCACCTCCGCCCCGCCTCGGCGGTCTACGTGAACACGCTCGGCCGGACCATCGCGCGCATCCGCGAGGACGCCGCGCTGTACGACGCGCTCGAAGCGTATCTCGATGCCAACGCGGCGGCGCCGGCGGGCCGGTCCGCGGCGGCGGTTCACCTCGCGCTGCGCGGGTTCGTCGAGGGCGAGAAGGCCGCGGGGCGCTTGAGGCTTTCGCCGGAGCGCCCGACGCCGCCGGACTGGGAGCTGCGCAATCTCGTCGATCTCGTCCTCGTGCCGCTGCTGCTGCTGATCTTCTGGTTCCCGCTCGCCGTTGCGGCGATCGTGCTGCTGGTGCGGATTCGCATGCTCGAGCTGAGCGATCCGGAGTACTGCCCGCGACCCGACCCGCGCCACGTCGAGCTGCTGACGTCGTTGGAAGATCACGACGTCACCAACCAGTTCAGCGCGATGGGAACGCTCAAGCCGGGATTCACGCGCCGCGCGGTGTGTCTCGGAATTCTGTTCCTGCTGAACTACACGCAGCGCCAAATCTACACGCGCGGGCGGTTGGCGCGCGTGCGGACGATCCACTTCGCGCGCTGGACGTTCGTCGACGACGAGCACAAGCGGCTGCTCTTCACCAGCAACTACGACGGCAGCCTCGACAGCTACATGGACGACTTCATCAACAAGGTCGCGTTCGGGCTGAACGTCGTCTTCAGCAACGGAATCGGGTACCCGAGCGCGCGCTGGCTCGTCCTCGACGGCGCGAAGGACGAGCAGCCGTACAAGAACTACATCCGCCGCCATCAGCTCGCGACCGAGGTGTGGTACAACGGCCATCAGGGGCTGGGCGCGAACGACCTGCAGCGCAACGAGCTGGTGCGCGCGGGGATCGAGACGGCCTCGATGACGGAGGAGCAGGCGCGCGAATGGCTATCGCTGCTCTGAACGCCGCGCCGGCTCGGGTGCGCGCGGTCGACTACGCCGACGTGCAGGGGATCGTGCGCTACGGGTACGGCGCGTTGACCGAGGCGTGCTTCTTGCTGCTGCGCGTGCGCGACGCCGCAGCGGCGCGCGCGTGGCTGCGCGCCGCTCCGGTGACGAACGCGGTCGAGCTCCCGAAACCACCGCAGACCGCGCTGCAAGTCGCCTTCACCGCACGCGGGCTGCGCGCGCTCGGCGTCGCGGAGCCCGTCGTCTCGCAGTTCTCGCTGGAGTTCCTCGAAGGGATGGGCGGTGATGCGAGCCGCTCGCGCCGCATCGGCGATCTCGGGCCGAACGCGCCGTCCGAATGGCGCTGGGGCACGGGCGACGGCGTGCCGGACGTGATGCTGATGCTCTACGCGCTCCCGGGCCGGCTCGGCGACCTGGAGCGCGCCGTCTGTGCGCCGCCGTTCGACGAGGCGTTCGCGCTGCTGCGCCGGCTCGACACGTCGAACCTGGGTGACCACGAACCGTTCGGCTTCAAGGACGGGATCAGCCAGCCGAAGCCCGATTGGACCTTCGCGCGCGACGCCGCGGGCGATCAGCTGGAGTACGCCAACCTCGTCGCGCTCGGCGAGTTTCTGCTCGGCTACCCGAACGAGTACGCGAAGTACACCGAACGGCCGCTGCTCGACGACGACGCGTCGACCGCGGCGCTCGCGCCCGCGCCCGATGCGCCCGGAAAACGCGATCTCGGTTTGAACGGAACGTATCTCGTCGTCCGCGATCTCGAGCAGGACGTGCGCGGCTTCCGGCAGTTCGTGCACGACCGCGCGCGCGAGGCGGGGATGACGCCCGAGGCGCTCGCGGCCGCGTTCGTCGGCCGGACGTACGACGGCGAGAGCCCCATGCCGCGCAGCGCCGAGCCGATCGCCGGGGTCGACCCCGACGAAGCGGTGCTGAACGCGTTCACCTACGGCAGCGATCCGGCCGGGACGCGCTGCCCGGTCGGCGCGCACGTGCGCCGCGCGAACCCGCGCAACGCGGACTTCCCCGGGAAGCCGGCCGGCCTGCTCGCGCGCATCGTCGCGCTGCTGGGGTTCGGGCCGCACGGCTACCGCGACGACACCATGTCGCCGACGCGGTTCCACCGCGTGCTGCGCCGCGGACGCGAGTACGGCCCCGGCTTGAGCGCCGAGGAGGCGCTGCAGCCCGCGCCGCCCGGCGATCCGGAGCGCGGGCTGCACTTCATCTGCGTGAACGCGAACATCTCGCGCCAGTTCGAGTTCCTGCAGAACGCGTGGGCGATGAGCGCGAAGTTCGACTGTCTGAACGCCGAGACCGACCCGCTGCTCGGGACGCGCGTACCGAGCCCCGGCTGCCCGTCGACCTCGCACTTCACCGTCCCGCACGAAGGCGCGCCGCGCACGCGGCTCGCCGGTCTGCCGCGCTTCGTGACGCTGCGCGGCGGCGCGTACTTCTTTCTCCCGAGCCTGCGCGCTCTTCGCTACTTCGCCGGATCAGGTGACCGCTGATGGGTTTCTTGCGGAAGTTCGTTCTCGTCGTCGTCGTCGCGGGGGCCGTCCTCGGCGCGCTCGCCGCCGTCAAAGGGCTCTGGCCGCGCCCGCAGATCCGTGACGAGGCGCTCGCGGCCGGCCGCACCGCGGAGACGTTCACCGCGGCGCCGGACGACTATTTCCGCGACATGGACGGCGGGATCGCGCTCACGCCGGCGGAGATCCGCGGGCGCAACACCTGGATCGTGTGGAGCGCGGGGAACGACCGGCTCTGGGACGGCCTCAACTCGACCAGCTTCGGCGCGCTCGACTTCATCAAGACGCTCTCCTCGCACCCGGCGCTCCCGAACAGCCGCGACAACCGCTGGGATTATCTCGGCCTCGTCAACGAGCCGTGCTTCGAGAAGGCGACCGGTCCCGACACGGCGCGCTGGGGCCTGTGGCTCGACAAGCGCGTGGTGAGCCCCGACTGTCCGCCCGATCCGTTCGAGGACGCGACGAAATACCCGGGCGTCAAGACCGGCGCGCGCGGCAGCACCGTCGACGTCGGCTCGTACTACGGCTATGCGACCGGCGTCGTCGGGCTGCGGCTCTTCCCGAACCCGGCGTTCGACGAGAACGCCAAGAAAGCGTGGGACGCGAACCGGTACTACACCGATCCGACGTATTACAACCGCAAGGATTTGATCAAACCGTACCGGGTCGGGATGTCGTGCGGCTTCTGCCACGTCGGGCCGAACCCGGTGAACCCGCCGGCCGATCCCGAGCACCCGAAGTGGGCGAACCTCAGCTCCAACGTCGGCGCGCAATACTTCTGGTTCGACCGCATCTTCGTGTTCAAGCCGGACGAGCGCAACTTCGTCTCGCAGCTCTTCCACACGTCGCGCCCGGGGACGCTGGACACCTCGCTGGTCTCCAGCGACAACATCAACAACCCGCGCACGATGAACGCGCTCTACCTGACGCTCCCGCGGATCATGCACGCGCGGCGCTGGGGCCAGGAGAAGCTCGCCGGCGGGCAGCTCGACAACAAGCAGCTCAACGACTACGTCCCGAGCGGGCCGCTCACCACGCTCTACGAGAAGCCGGACACGGTCTATACGGCGCGCATCCTCAAGGACGGCGCCGACTCGGTCGGGATCATGGGCGCGCTGAACCGCGTCTACATCAACATCGGCACCGACTCGGAGGAGTGGCTGACGCACTTCAACCCGCTGGTCGGCGGGAAGCCGATCACGCCGATCCCGATCAGCGTCGCGCGCGCGAACTCCGCCTACTTCGCCGCGACCGAGAACCAGACGTTCGACATGGCGCAGTTCCTGGTCCGCATCGGCGCGCCGCACCATCTCGCCGACGCGCCGGGCGGGCGCGCGTACCTTACGACCGACGACGCGCTGCTGACGCGCGGAAAGGTCGTCTTCGCCGAGACGTGCGCGCGCTGCCATTCGAGCAAGGTGCCGGCGAAGGTCGAAGGGCTCGACCCGAACGGCTGCGCGGGCCCGCAGTACCTCGACTGCTGGAACCGCTACTGGGACTACACCAAGACGCCCGAGTACAAGCAGCAGATGCGCGACATCGTGCTCGCGAAGGATTTCCTGGACGACAATTATCTCTCGACCGACGTGCGCGTCCCGGTCACGCTGCTGCGGACGAACGCGTGCAGCCCGCTCGCGACCAACGCGATCCGCGGGAACATCTGGGACAACTTCTCCTCCGAGACGTACAAGGATCTTCCGTCGGTCGGCGACATCACGTACTACCACCCGTACACCGGCGAGCCGCGCGTCTACCATATGCCGGCCGGCGGGCGCGGCTACACCCGGCCGCCGTCGCTGATCAGCCTGTGGTCGACCGCACCGTTCCTGCTGAACAACTCGGTCGGGACGTTCGAGTCGAGCCCGTCGGTCGAGGCGCGGATGCGCTCGTTCAACGACTCGATCGACAAGATGCTCTGGCCCGACCGGCGCGAGCACGACGACCTGCTCGGCGCGAAGATCCCCGGCAAGATCGACCGCACGACCGCGACGAGCTACGTGAACCTCGCGTCCGGCTATCTGCCCGAGGCGGCGGAGCTGCTGCGGCTCGATCCGAAGGCGAGCAAGTTCTTCGATGACGGCGGGATCCGGCTGGGTCCGATCCCCGCCGGCACGCCGGTGAACCTGATCGCGAACCTCGATCTGCTCCACGAGGACAAGGCGCAGCTCGGCGGCGTCGTGTTCGCACTGATCCACGACCTGCGCTCGCTGCCGAACGACGCGACCGACGAGCAGGCGAAGGCCACGTTCAAGAACCTCGTCGACCCGCTGCTCTCGGTCAGCAAGTGCCCCGACTACATCGTGAACCGCGGGCACTACTTCGGGACGGGCTTCGTCGAGCCGGGGACGGATGATCCGATCAAGGAGCCGGCGCTCAGCGACGACGACAAGCGCGCGCTGATCGAGTTCCTGAAGACGTT
>DATHLN010000135.1:0-18565 GCA_035488115.1 Candidatus Limnocylindrales bacterium
GCGGCGCTAATAGGATGCGCCGACACACGGGAGAAGCGAGTTTGGCTCAGAGATACAACCCGAAGATCGTTCGCGTCAAAGGTCTGGGGCGCGGATTCTGGCCCGTCACCATCGTGCTCGCGCTGTTGAGCATCGGCTGCGCCTGGTACTACCTCTACGGCTCGATCGACTGGATGATGCCGGGCGCTTCCCACCCCGTGGCCGACCGCGCCTCGGACGTCGACGGGCTCTTCAAGTTCATGGCGGTCTTCGGAACCGCGATCTTCATCTTCGTCGCCGGCTACGTCATCTATTTCGCGATCGAGTTTCGCGCTCGTCCGACCGACTCGCCGGACGACATCGGCGTCCCGATCCACGACGCGCCGAAGCTCGAGCTGTGGTGGACGGTGCTTCCGACGTTGCTGCTGGCCGTACTGACGGCTCTGAGCATCAACGTCTGGTACAAGATCCAGTTCGGCGTCGGAGCGCCCGCGCTCACCATGGAAGTGATCGGCCACCAGTTCTACTTCGAGTACCGCTACCCCGGACTGAAGACCTCGGTCTTCTCGAAGACCGATCCGATGCATCTCCCGCTCGGCGTGCCGGTGCGGATCCTCATCACCTCCGCCGACGTGATCCACCAGTTCTGGGTCCCCGAGATCAGGCTGAAACAGGCCGCCGTCCCGGGTCTCGTGCAGAACCTCAATTATACGCCGCTGCAGGCCGGCACCTATGATATCGCCTGCTCGGAGTACTGCGGAAGCGACCACAGCGCGATGCACGGCACACTCGTCATCGAACCGGTCTCGGACTTCAACAAGTGGCTGGACAAGCAGAAGAAGGCCGCGGCCGGCGCCGGCGCCACGGTGAACCTCGCGAACGGCAGCGCGGCCGCGGGCAAGGCGACGTTCGCGCAGAAATGCGCCGCCTGCCACAACAATCCGCCGACGCCGTTCGACCAGAAGCTCGTCGGGCCGGGCCTGGCAAAGATGACCGACGACCCGGCACACCCGAACTTGGTCAACGGCAAGCCGCCCACGCCGGCGAACATCGGCGAGATCCTGCAGAACGGCTACACCGGCTCGCTCGGCACGATGCCCAACCGCCAAGCCAACGCGCTTTCCGACAAAGACATCGCTGACCTCGTCGCCTACCTCGTCAGCCTCAAATAGCCCCAGCCTCGCCAGAGAGATCGCGCATGCACGCCGGACCCAGTACCACTCACGACACCCACGCAGTTCACGACCACATCCATCCCGCGCCGGAAGGATTCATCCGGAAGTACGTCTTCTCGCTCGACCACAAGGTGATCGGGTTGCAGTACTTCTTCACCGGGATCTTCCTGCTGCTCATCGCCGGCTCGTTCGCCGAGCTCGTCCGCCTTCAGCTCACCAAGCCCGAAGGCGCGATCATGAGCCATAACGCGTACAACGAGATGTTCACCATGCACGGCACGGCGATGGTGTGGATGGTTCTGATCCCGCTCGTGACCGGAGCGATCGGCAACTTCGTCATGCCCCTCCAGATCGGCGCGCGCGACGTCGCGTTCCCGTGGCTGAACATGGTCAGCTTCTGGATCCTGCCGGTCGCGGCGCTGATCCTGTTCAGCTCGATGCTCTTCGGCGGGCCGCACGCCGGGTGGACGGAGTACCCGCCCATCTCCTTGGCCGACGGAACCGCCGGTGCGCTGTGGTGCATGGCGATCTTCGTGATCGGCATCAGCTCGACGATGACCGGGCTCAACTTCATGGTGACGATCATGAAGATGCGCGCCCCGGGGATGACGTGGACCCGCATGCCGCTCTTCACCTGGGCGACGTTCGCGACCGCGCTGATGAACATGGTCGCGACGGTCGCGCTCTCGGCCGCGGTCGGCGCGCTGTTCCTGGAGCACGTCTTCAACGTCCCGTTCTTCGACGCGTCGCGCGGCGGCAGCGCCGTGCTGTTCGAGCACATGTTCTGGTTCTACTCGCACCCGGCGGTCTACATCTTCATCATCCCGGCGTTCGGCGTGATGTCGGAAGTGCTGCCGGTGTTCTCCCGTAAGCCGATCTTCGGCTACAAGATGATCGCGTTCTCCTCGATGGCGATCGCGATCTTGGCGTTCACGGTCTGGGCGCACCACATGTTCCCGAGCGGCCTCGCTCCCTGGCTGCAGCTGCCGTTCATGATCCTGACCTACGCGATCGGCATCCCGACCGGGATCAAGGTGTTCTCGTGGATGGCGACGCTGTGGGGCGGCCGCATCCACTTCACCACCGCGATGATGTACGCACTCGGCTTCCTGATCACGTTCACCTTCGGCGGAATCACCGGCGTCTTCTTGGCCTCGGTGCCGGTCGATCTGCACATGCACGGCACGTATTTCGTGGTCGGGCACTTCCACTACGTCGTCGCCGGCGGTGCGGTGATGGGCTTCCTGGCTGCGATCCCGTTCTGGTACCCGAAGGCGACCGGCCGGCTGATGAGCGAGAAGCTCGGCCAGCTCTCGTTCTGGCTGTTCTTCCTCGGCCTCAACGGAACGTTCTTGCCGATGCACTGGCTCGGGCTCGAGGGGATGCCGCGCCGCTACGCCTCGTACATCGACTTCGCGAAGTCGAACCCGGACGCGCAGTTCTGGAACCAGTTCGAGACGGTCGCCTCGTTCCTGATGGTCGCTTCGTTCGCGGTGCTGGTGTTCAACATCGTCTGGAGCATCAAGCACGGAAAGGTCGCCGGGATCAACCCGTGGGGCGCGCGCACGCTCGAGTGGACGATCAGCTCGCCGCCGCCGTACTACAACTTCAAGAAGATCCCGTACGTCTACAACCGGCCGTACGACTTCGACCAGCCGCTGCCGTACCGCAACACCGACAACGAGTTGGACGACTATCCGCAGTTCGGGAAAGTGCTGATGCCGACTCCGACGCCGGCGGGGGTGTAGCGGATGGCTGCTGCTGTCCAAACCCTCGACGGCCACGAAGCCGTCGCAGCCCGGTATCACGACGTCGACCCGGTCTACGCGGAGACGCGCGACCTGCGGCTGACGGGGTTCGTGCTGTTCCTCCTCAGCGACTGCGTGCTGTTCGCGTCGTTCATCTTCGCCTACGTCTACCTGCGCGTGTCGGCTCCGGTGTGGCCGCCGTTCATCGGCGGCCACCAGCTCCCGTGGTTCGACACGAGCTTCGCGGCGTTCAACTCGATCGTGCTGTTCGGCTCAGGCGTGACGATGCACTTCGCGCTCGAGAACTGGAAGCACCTCAACAAGCGCAAGTTCAACCTGTGGCTGATCGCCACGATCGTTCTCGGTATCGGCTTCCTGCTCGGCCAAGCGCACGAGTATTCCGTCGTCGGCATCAGCTGGAGCGGGAGCACGATGGGCGCCTCGTTCTTCACCCTCACCGGGATGCACGGGTTCCACGTCTTCATCGGCGTCTGCTACTTGACGATCCTCGCGTTCCAGGCGAATCGCGGCGTCTACACCGGCTCGAAGTATTTCGGATTGACGGCGGGGACGCTCTACTGGCACTTCGTCGACGTCGTCTGGGTGGCGCTGTTCTTCCTCTTCTACCTGTGGTGAGCGATGAATGAAGTACTGATCGAACGAGGAGCCGCGCTGGCCGGCGCCATTGTGGTCGGCGTCACGGCGATCTTCCAGCTGAAGAACGACTGGGCCGCCAAAGGCGTCGACGCCCTCGTCACCAAGATTCTCTTGGGCCTGATGGCAGCCGGCTGCGTCCTGGCACTCCTGGCCGCCGTCAACGTTTTGGGAGCGCGCGCATCATGAGTCACGGGCACACCACGGACACTCCCGCCGTTCCCCCGGTGCCGACGAGCGCGGGTATCACCAACGGCGTCAAGGTCTTTCTCGTGTTCGGGATCCTGGCCTCGATCATGCAGGGCGCGTTCACCTGGGCCGCGGCCCCATACGGGCGAGTGTGGCCCGCGGAAGCGTCGGCCAAGATCGACCTGCCCCCGGCCCACCTCCAGACTAAGTAAAAGGCGATTCGCGGGGCTCGGTGCCTGCGTTGCGTTCGGCGTCGCGGGCGGCGATCCCGACGCCGAACGGCGCGATCTCGGTGGGCAGGACGCCCGTCGAACGACCGTCGATCTTGTGGATGCCGCCGTACTCGCTGAACTCGACGACGACCGGCCACATCAAGCGTTGTCCGATCGAGGCGGGCCATTGGCGCAGCGGCCATTCGCCGAGCGTCACGCGGTCGGCGTCCAGAACCGCGACGTAGTATTGCGGCGGCGAGGTCTCCGTCGCGCGGTAGCGGACGTACCCGTCGACGGTGTAGATCGGCTCGAATGTTTCGAGCACGGCGTGCGCAGACGGCGCGATCATGACGATCGCGAACACGAAGAACGCGACGGCGACCAGCGCGAACACGGGCGCCATCAGGAGCGCGACCTCTTGCCGGCGCAACAGAAGAGCGACCGGCAACACTGCGAAGAACACCGCCACGATCATCGGTTCGATCGCGATGGTCAGCCGGCCCAGAAAACCGCGCAGGACGACGCGGCGCTCGGCGCGTGTCCAGGGTCGCCGGGCGACCGCCGCGCCGAGCGGCTTTCGCGTGTGCCGGGCCATCGGGATGTGTTCCACTCGCCGCCGACGCGTCCCCTCCGCTGCTCCGAGGCGGTAGTCATGAAATCCGCAGCGAAACTCCGCTCATGGGACGCTCGCTGAAGCGCCGTTTCACCGAGTTCGCCGCCTGCGGCGTGCTGGCGGCCGCAGCGCTTTGGCCTGGCGCCGTCGGCGCCCATCCGGAACGCATCAGCGGGCTGGTGCTGAGTGTTCTACCAGACCATCGCGAGGCCGTGGTTCGGCGGGACGCCGCGCATGCGAAAGCCGGGGTCACCACGCTGTTCCATGTCGCGCCGCGCGTCGATCTCGCCGCCATCCATCCGGGTGACCGGATCGTCGCGCTCGTCGACGACGACCGCACTCCCGCGACGATCGACGAGGTCCGCGTCCTGCCTGCCGCGCCGGTACCGAACGCGGTGCGCACCGTCCACGCGCTCAACGTCGGTGACCGCATGCCGTCGACGCCGTTCGTCGACCAGCGCGGGCGCCGGTTCGCGTTCGGCGATTTTCGCGGCAAGTCGGTCGTGCTCGCCTTCATCTACACGCGCTGCCGCGATCCCAAAGAGTGTCCCGCGATCTCGACCTCGTTCCACACCCTGCAAGAGCGTCTCGCGAACGGACCCTATCATCTCGTCGAGATGACGCTGGACCCGAGCTTCGACCAGCCGTCCGTGCTCGCGAAGTACGGCAAGACGTTCCGCGCCGATCCCGCGCGCTGGACGCTCGGCACGGGCAACCCCGCGACGGTCCTGGACTTCGACGCGCGCTTCGGCATCGATCCGTTCGCCGACCAGAGCCAGGCGCTGATCCATACCGAGCGGACCGTGCTGATCGGCCCCGACGGCAAGATCGTCGACTTCATCGATCAAGCGGGATGGGATCCCGCCGACGTCGCCGCGCGGGTGCAACAGATCGGATCGCAGCCGTCCAACCTCTTCGCGCGCTTGGATTTCGAGCTCTCGAAGGCCGCGGTCGCCGTGTGCGGCAACCGGGTCGCCGGTTTCTCCGGCCTCGAGGATCTCGCGATCGTGCTCGTCATCATCGGCGCCGGCGCGTGGCTTTTGCAGCGGCTCGCCCGCAAGATCTTCGCCGAGCAGATCTAGCGCACTAGACGCTTTCGGAGATGATCCTCCGGGACGAGCGTCCGGCGACCGTGACGGACGCCGTCTCGAGCGATGCGAGGACGGTGGCGCTCACGAACGCGAGGAACGTTGCAACCGCGTTCGCCGCGTGCGCTTCGCGCAGCGCCGTCGGCAGGAGCCACACGACGTTGAGCACGCCTAGCGCGATCTGCAGCGCCAACAGCACCAGCGCGACGCGCAGCGCGAGCGTCGCGCGCCGCTGGTAGGCCGGCACCAGAACCGCCGCCGCCGCGGCGAACAGCACGAGCGCCGCGGCGAGCAGCCGGTGCGTCATCTGGAGCGTTTGCGGGACGGTCTCGCCGAGAAACCCGGGCCCGCAGCCGGGGACGCTCAGGCACGCGAGACCGGCGCCGCTCGAGCTGACGTACGCGCCCGCGCACATCGTGACGAACGCGCAGGCGGTCGCGAACGCGAGCGGCGCCGTGCCGCGCCCGCCTTGGCGAGGCGACGGGGTTTGCCGCGCGTCGTACGTGAATGCCACGATCGCGAGCGAGCACAGCACGGCGAGCAGCAGCATCGCGGCTCCCCAGTGGATCATCACCGAGAGCGGGCTGTTCGCGAACTTGATCGTCACGCCGCCGAGCAGCACTTGCAGCACGAAGACCGCGGCGAGCGCGATCAGCATCCCGCCCAGCGGCCGGATCGCCGAGCGCAGTCGCAGTCCGGTCACGACGATCCCGGCGACGATGAACGTCTCGAAAAACGCCAGCAGACGGTGGAGCCATTCGAGCACGACCCCGCCGTGGAGAACCGGGACGACGGCGCCGCGGCAGAGCGGCCAGTCGGGACACGTCATCCCGGCCAGGTTGATGCGCGTCCAGCTTCCCAGCATTGCCAGAGCGAAGGCGACCACCATCCCGGCCACCACCAGCGCACGAAAGATCTTCATCGCATCGAACGTTCCGGGAACCTCTCGCCGACTTCCTACCATGCGATCCGCTATCCGGCCCGGGGCGCGACGCCGGCGAAGCGGCGAACGAGCGTGTCGACGTTCGTGATCGCCGTGCCGACGACGATCGCGTCCGCGCCGGCGGCGAACGCGGCGCGCACATGCTCCGGCGTTGCGATGCCGCCTTCGCAGACGACGAACGCGCCGCTCGAGGCGCACGCGCGAACCAGATCGAGCGCGGGAAGCGGAGTGCCGCGCGTCTGCTCCGTGTAGCCGCACAGCGTCGTCGCGACGATCTCGGCGCCGGCTTCGGCGGCGCGGCGAACGTCGTCGGCGGTAGCGCAATCGGCCATGGCGAGCGCGCCCCGCGCGTGGATCGCCGCGACGACCGCCCCGGTGTCGCGACCGTCCGGCCGGGGGCGGCCGGTCGCGTCGAAGGCGATGATCCCCGCGCCGGCCGCCGCGACTTCGGCGATCTCACGCTCGCTCGCGGTGATGTACGGCTCGAACCCGGCGTACGCGCGCTTGACGATGCCCACGATCGGAACGCCGACGGCGCGACGCACCGCGCCGAGCCGCGCCAGGCCTTCGGCACGGATGCCGACCGCGCCGTTCGCGACGGCGACACGGCTCAGCACCGCGATCTCGTGCGGCGCGTTCAGCGGCGAGTCCATCTCGGCTTGCACCGAGACGATGAGACCGCCGCGCAAGCGCTCCAGGATTGAGCCGTTCGCGGAAGCGGTCATCGTTCGTTGATGCGTGAGGGAACCGGCAGCTCGGCGTCGGCGAAGGCGAGCAGTGCCGCGCCGACCGCCGGGTCGTAGCGCGGCTGCACCGCGACGGCGTTCGGCGCGAGCGCGCGCAGCTTGTCGCGCGTCTGCGCGAAGAACGATTCGCTCTGGAACGCGCCGCCGCTGAACGCGACCGGAACGCTCTCCGCTTCGAGATTCAGGCGCGCGATCGCGTTCGCGGCGAGCTGCGCGAGCGCGCTCGCGGCGTCGTCGACGATCGCCGCCGCGTGTGAATCGCCGAGGCGCGCCGCGTCGCGCACGACGCGTGCGAAGGTGGCGACCTCGGCGCGCGAAAGACGTCCGAGCAGCGCGGCCGTCGCGAGCTCGCGCAGACTGCGGCGGTCGAAGAACGCGAGCGCGGCCTCGCCGAGCGGGCTGCGCGCGCCGCGGTCGTCGTCGGCCATCGCCTGCGCGAGCGCGTCGCGCGCCAGCGCGAACGCGCTGCCGCGGTCGCCGAACAGATAGCCCCAGCCGCCGACGCGCACCGAGGCGCCCGAGCCGTCCTCGCCGTACGCGACCGACCCCGTTCCCGCGATGACGACGACGGCGGGACGGTTCGCGACCGCGCCCGCGAGCGCGATCGGCGCGTCGTGCAGCATCCGGACGCTGCGCGCCGCGAACGCCGGCTGCCGGCCGTCGAAATCGGCGTCGTAGCCGGAGAGGCCGATGCGCACGGCCTCGAACCGCGTGTCGTGCGCCAACCGTGCCGCTTCGAGCGCGCGCGCCACCGCGGCGGCGCACGCGTCGGCGCACTTGCCTGAACCGGGCGGCTCGTCGACGTGATCCGCCGGACCCGCGCTCCCGCGCCCGACGATGTTGCCGTTCTCGTCGACCACCACGGCGGTCGTCGACGACTGCCCGCCGTCGATCCCCACGACGTAGCGCACGATCAGCTCGTCTCGGCCGCGGCGAGCGGTGAGCCGTCCGCAACGGCGCTCACCAGCATCTCGCCGTACGCATCCGCCGCTGCCTCACGCGCCGCTCGGTCCGCAAGCCGCGGAACCTCGCCGATCGCTTCGCGATGATGATACAACTCGTGCGCGATCGCACGATCGATCGCCGTTGCGACGTCACACCGGACGGCAGCGTCACGCTGAGCCTGTCGAAGCGTGAGAGACGATTCGTGCCGATTCACCCGAATGACCGGGCCTTGCGGATCGTACTCGGCGATCAACCGCACCCGTCCCCAATCGCCCAGATCGGCGATCTCGATTCGGACGCCATACGCCGCCGCAACCGCGCGAACATCAGCCACCGCGATCTCAGAACAGGCTCGGCTGCCGGCGGCGCAGATCGACGCCGTCGCGCACGAGCCGCTCGCGCAAGAGCGCCGCATCGAGCACGCGCGGCGAGATCTTGTGCTGCACCGAAAGCGCCGCCGCGGTGCCCGCCGCTTGGCCGAGCGTCATCACGGTCGGCGTCAGCCGCGTCGAGGCGAGCGCTTCGTGCGTCGTCGAGATGCACCGGCCGGCGACCAGCAGGTCGTCGGCGTTCTTCGGCACCAGGCAGCGATAGGGGATCTCGTACGAGCTCCCGGGCGGGAGGCGATGCGTCGTCGTCCCGCTGCCGCGCGGGTTGTGGATGTCGATCGGGTAGGCGCTGCGCGCGACGGCGTCGTCGAACGTGCGCGCGTTCAGCACGTCGTCGGCGGTGAGCGTGTACTCGCCTTCGATGCGGCGCGACTCGCGGACGCCGATCTGCGTCGCCGTCGCCGCGATTCGCGCGTTCGCGAACCCCGGCACGTCGCTGCGGAAGAACGCGAAGAGCTCCATCACCTGGCCGCGCGCCTCGACCTCCGCGCGCGTGATGTCGTCGGGGTCGAGCGGGTCGACGTCGACGACGCGCGTCATGTTCACGGTGACCTCGTCGTCGTACGGCGTGGCGAAGAACGAGACCAGCTCACGCGGCACGTTCACCGCGCCGCGCGCGCGCGCTGCGTCCCACAGCTCGTACAGTCCCGCGACGGCGGTCAGCGCGTCCGGCGTGCGCTCGTGCGTCTTGAGCGAGCTGCGCATCTGCTCGGGATGCTGCCGGACGTAGTGCGAGAGCGCCGTGAAGTCGACGTGCGAGAGCCGGAACATCAGCGAGGCGGGCTGCACGCGGCCGCGCGCGTCGCCCTGCTGCGTCGGGACGCCGGCGCTCGCGGCGACGTATGCGTCGGCGGTCGCGTCGATCGTCCGCCGCGCGCGTAGCTCGCGGATCCCGCCGACGGTCGCGAAGCGCGCACCCGTGACGCGCGGACCTTCCATCAGCGCATCGAGGAACCACGCGTGGAGCAGCATCGCGACGCCGCTCTCGCGCATCATCTCGAACAGCAGTGCCTTGTGGATCTCGGGATCGAACGGCGTGATCGTCGGGACGTAGTCCGACGCATCGCGGACGTGGCCCGGCGAGCCGCCGCGCACGACGAGGCGCTCGACGATCTCCTGGGCGATCCCGCCGACGATCCGGTCGTCGCCGGAATGGAACGTCATCCAGGGCCCGACCATCGACGCCGTCGCCGTCCCGCCGAGAAACCCGTACCGCTCGGCCAGCATGACGCGCGCACCGTTGCGCGCTGCCGCGAGCGCGGCGGCGCATCCCGCGTTCCCACCGCCGACGACCAGGACGTCGTACTCGCGCATCCCGCCGCCTTCGCTACGCCGAAGACCGCGTCCGTCCTGGCGGACGAGCCGCTCGGCCGCGGCTCCGCCTCATGCGCGTTTCGGGACGACGAGCAGGACCACGGCATCCTCCTCCGCTACTCCGCTCAGCTCCTCACGGACGAGCGCGGCGACCTGCTCCGCCTCGGCCATACCTGCGAATTCCGCGATGCGCGAGCCGCGCAGCAAGAACACGTCGGGCAGCGCGCGCCCCACGTCACCGAACGCCGTGTGATCTTCGACCGCGCGGCTCAAAACACGTTCGACGTCGCCGGCGCGCGTCGCGTAGCTCACCGCGCCGGGCAGCACCAGCCGCACCACGGCTCGCTCGTCCACGACGGCGCTTTCGTCGTCGGACGCGACGACGGCGAGTCCGGAGGTGCGCGCCACCACGCGAACGGCGCTCGTCCCGGCGCGCAGGTGCGCGGCGGCCGCGGCGATCCGAGCCGGCTCGTCCACCGCACCCGCGGCGCGTGCGCCTTCGACGAGCGCGGTCGCGCCCGACGCGGTGGCGCGCACGCGGTTGCGCGCCGTGTCGACCTCGACCACGACCTCGACGCGGTCGGGCGCTGCGCCCGACGCGACCGCGGCGTCGATCGCTTCACGGCGGATGCGCGCCAGATCGGCCGGCGCGGGATCGACGATCGTGCGCTCGACCACGTCGCGGACGAGCGCGAGCGCGACGCCGAGCGGCGAGATCACCTGCGCGTCACGAGCGATCCGGTGCGTGAAGCCGAGCCGCTGTGCCGCAAACGGGACGATCGCGGCCGCGCCGCCACCGCCTCCGACGAGCACGACGTTCGCGCGCTCGAGCGCGTAGTCCGCGATCAGCTCGTCGAGCGTCGCGCGCAGCCGCTCGGTGGCGCGGTCGAGAATTGCGCGCGCGAGCGATTCAGCGTCGAGCCCGAGCGCCTCACCGGCGATCCCGCACGCGATCCGAGCTGCAACGGCGTCGCCGCTCGCGAAGGCGTCCGTGGGAACGGTCCCGAGAACGTTCGCGGCGCACGTAGGCGTGATCGCGATGCGGGTTCCGTCCCGGGCAACGAGCGCCGCGATGCCGCTCGCTAGATCGGCACGCGCGCCTTCCAGGGCGGCCGGATCGGTGAACGCGGCATAACGATAGCCCGCGATGTGGGCCGAGCGCGGACCGATGTCGACGACGCGTCCGTCCGCGACGCGCGCGAGCGAGCCGCCGGCGACCGCGATCGTGCGCACGTCTAGCGTGCGCAGCAGCGTGCGATGGCCGCCGATCCGTGCGGGCCGCATCTGCGGCTGGCCGCGCCGGATCACCGAACAGTCGGCGCTCGTCCCGCCGACCTCGATGAAGATCCCGTCCGTGACGTTCTCGTGGAACAGCGCGCCGGCGATCCCAGCCGCCGGGCCCGACAGCATCGTGAGGATCGGCCGCCGCTCGACCTCACCGACGTCCATGACGCCGCCGTCGCTGCGCATGATCATCAGCGGCGCCGGGATCCTCGCCTCGGCGACCGCGCGCGCGGTGACTCGCGACGTGCGGAGCATGCGCGGCAAGATCGCCGCGTTCAGCGCGGCGGTTCGCGTGCGCGCGCGCAGCCCGTACTGCGTCGATACTTCGGCGCCGCTCGTCGCGGCGAGCCCGCCGGCGCGCGCAGCGGCGACGATCGCGCCTTCGCGCTGCGGCCGGTCGACGGCGAACGGCTCGCTCACCGCGAGCGCCTCGACGCCCGCCGCCCGCGCCCGCTCCACCACGCCGGCGTCGCGCCCGTCGAACCACGAAGGCGCGAACCGCACGCCCTCGGCCAGTGCGAACGGCGCGAACCGCGCGAACGCGCGCGCGACCGGTCCGCCGAGCGTGACGACGCCGACCTTCGCGACGTCGCCTTCGAGCAGCGCGTTCGTCGCCTGCGTCGTCGAGTGCGCAATGAACGCGATCGACGAAGGGTCGACCGCGTGCTCGGCCAGCAGCCGTTCGAGCCCGGCGACGATCCCGGCGGCGACGCCGTCGGGATGCTCGTGCGTCGTCGGCACCTTCACCGAGGCGACCATCGCGCGCGTCCCAGCATCGACCGCGACGACGTCCGTGAACGTCCCGCCGACGTCGATCCCGATCCTGAGCCGAGCTTCGTTTCTCAGCCGAGTAACTCGTTGACCCCGAACTGGATATCGGGGAAGGCCTCAAACGAGACGGTCGACCCGCGTAGCGCGATCCGCGAGTTGTTGTATCGCGTCCCGCTCGGTTTCGTATAGATCTGAATCCCTTGCTTGGCGATGTCGACGATCCAGTATTCGCGAATATTCGACTCCGCGTAGACTGTGAGCTTCTTACCTCGGTCATACCAAAGCGACGTATCCGCGACTTCCAGGACGGCGTACACATCGGGTACTCGCGGCAACCGTTCTTCGTAGAAGTGGCCGCGGTCGACGAGGAGCGCCACATCCGGCTCGAGCTCCGTTCGCGCACTGACCACGATCGGCAGCTGAATCCACACGATGACTTGACGTCCGAAACGCTCGCTGAAGAGGCGCGTAAGACGCCCGGTCGTTCCGGCATGCGGGGGATTGTGCGGCGGAGCGTGGCTCACCAATACGCCTTCGATGAGTTCGATTCGCTCGTCGGGATCGAAGACGCATGCGTCCGTCATGCGGTCGAACTCATCGACCGTAATGTGCCGCCGTTCATAAACAACCATGTCTCCCATCGGTTCACCTCAACGACATAGTTGCAGACATTTCAAGGATTTGTCCATACCTAAGTTTCAGCCGCCCGCCGTGCCGATGTCGCAGGCGACCACGATCGTCCGCATCACCATCGCCACGCGCCCGGCGTGGGCGAACCGCTCCACCAGCGCGCGGAGCTCCGCCTGCAGCGCCGCCGCGGCGTCACCGTCTTTCGGCAGGTACGACGTGCTGCGCGCGCGAGCCAGGACGCCGTCGAGATCGAGCTGATGATCGTTGCGCACCTCGATGCGGCGCTTCTCCTTCCACGCCTCGAATGCCGCGAACGCCTCGAGCCCGTCCGCACGGCGGCGCTCGGTTTCGTCCGTTTGGTACCGGCGAACGAGGTCGCCGTACGCGGCGGTGAACGGATCGCGCTCGTCCCGCTCGTTGTAGATCACGGCCGCACGCCCGCCGGGGCGCAGGATGCGCACGATCTCGTCGAGCGCCGCGCGCGCGTCGAACCAGTGAAACGCCTGGAACGCCGTCACCAGATCCGCGCTGGCCTCGGCGAGCGCGGTATGTTCCGCGCTCGCCGCAATCCACTCGACGCGCGGATGAGACTCCGCTGCCTCGCGCATCGCCTGATTCGGCTCGACCGCGAGCACTTGCGCACCGCGCTCGGCGAGCAGCCGAGACGAAATCCCCGTCCCTGCGCCGAGATCCACGACGACGACGTCCCCGGGATCGCCGAGCCCATCGAGCAGCGCGTCGATCGCTTCGGGCGGATACGACGGCCGCCCCGAGACGTAGTCGCCGGCCCGATCGGTGAACCGGCCGGTGAAGCTCACGTGCGCTCGGCGGCGCGGCGCTTCGACGGGCCCGCGAGCGCGTTCGCGAGCTCGTCGTAGAGATACGTCATCGTCTCGATCCCGCCGAAGAACTGGTGCAGGTCGAACTTCTCGTTCGGCGCGTGGATCGCGTCGTCCGGGAGACCGACCCCGATCAGCACCTGCGGCAGGTGCAGGATGCGGTCGAACGACGACACCGGGCCGATCGTCCCGCCGGTGCCGATGAAGACCGGCGCCTTGCCGAATCCGAGCTCCATCGCGCGCGCCGCCGCAGCGACCGCGGGATGGTCGCGCGACGTCTCGACCGCGCGCACGTCGCCGTGCGCCTCGACCTCGACGCGCACGCCTTTCGGCGCCGCGCGCTGCACGAAGCTCGTCACCGCGTGCTTCACCTGCTCCGGATCCTGGTGCGGCACCAGGCGCGCCGAGACTTTCGCCTTCGCGAACGACGGGATGATCGTCTTCGAGCCCGCACCTTGGTAGCCGCCCCACATCCCGTTGATCTCGAGCGTCGGCCGAAACCACATCCGCTCGAGCGGTAGCCGCGACGTCTCGCCCGCGAGCTCGGTGACGCCCAGCTCGTGCGCGGCTTTCGCCGGGTCGAGCGGGAGCGACGCGATCTCCGCGCGCTCCTGCGGCGAGAGCTCGCGAACGCCGTCGTAGAAACCGGGGACGACGATCCGCCCGTGCGCGTCCTTGAACGACGCCACGATCTGCGCGAGCGCTTCGAGCGGGTTCTTCACCACGCCGCCGTAGTAGCCGGAGTGCAGGTCGCTCGACGGGCCGTGCACGGTGATCTCCCAGTGCACCAGCCCGCGCAGCGAGGTCGTGAGCGACGGCACGTCCTCGGCGAAGACCGCGGTGTCGGAGACGACGACGACGTCGCACGCCATCCGCTCTGTCTCGTGCGCGAGAAACGCCTCGAAGTGCGGCGAGCCGATCTCTTCCTCGCCCTCGATCACGATCTTCACGTTCAGCGGCAGCTTGCCGTTCACGCTCAGGTGCGCTTCGAGCGCGGCGAGGTGCATCAGGCATTGGCCCTTGTCGTCGACCGCGCCGCGGCCGTACAACTTCTCGTCGCGCACCGCAGCCTCGAACGGCGGCGAGGTCCACAGCTCGAGCGGATCGGCCGGCTGCACGTCGTGGTGGCCGTAGATCAGGATCGTCGGCGCGTCCGGCGCCCCGAGCCACGCGCCGTACGCGACCGGATGTCCGCCGTCGGGCGTCTCGAGAACCGCCGCCTCGGTGAGTCCGGCGAGGCGCATCCGCTCGGCCGCGTGCTCCGCGGAGCGCCGCACGTCGGCCGCGTGATCCGGCTGCGCGGAGATCGAGGGGACCGCGATCCACGCCTTCAGCTCGTCGAGATAGCGGTCGCGGTTCGCGCGTACGTGGCCGATGAGGGCGTCGGCGTGGGGAGCGATCATCGCCCGCTCCCTTCGCCGTGCCCGCGGGGCTATCCGGGAGGGAGCCTTACCCGCGGCCCCACGTCGCGGTGCGCTGCGGCTCGGCGGACGGCGCCGCGGCCGGCATGACCGGCGGCTGCGGGACCGGCTCGTCGCGGAGCTCCGACTCGCGCGGCTCGTCGATGTCGATGCGCAGCCGCACCCGCCAGATGCCGAGCGTGATCCCGAAGTGCGCCGCCATGATCGTCATCGCTCACGCCTCCCGCGTCGACCAGATCCGCACGGCCGCCACCAGCGCGACCGCGGAGATGATCCATTCGAGCGCGATGCGCGTACCCAGGCTCGCAACGATCGCATGCGGTCTGTCCGAGTGGGCCGCCATGTCGAACGACACGCCGTTGACGTACGCGATCGGGTTCAGATAGTTCAGTGCGATGAGCACCGCGTGGATCGGCGCCGGGACCGGAGCCTCCCACACGCTTTGCATCACGAGAAAGGCCAGCCAGCTGAAGGCCGCAACGCGCACTCCGTGCCCTCCGACCAGCGACGCGGCGGTGAGCGTCAGAGCGTACCACATCACCGCGCTGCCGAAGCCGAGCACGAACCCTGCCCACGTATGCGGGCCGGCGAACACGTAGCCGATCACGCCGAGCAGCGCGACGCAGACCAAGACCACCGCGACGAGGATGACGTAGGCGATCAGGATCGTCGCGAGGTCGACGGCGACGTAGCTCCAGGCGATACGGTCGCGTGCGACCGGGCGCGTCCAGGTGATCGGCAGCGTCCCCAGTTCGGACACGAGGCCGGTCGAGACGATCGTCGCGACGACGTACGCGCCGACCGCGCAGCCGAGCAGGATCTCGCCGAGCGGGATCGGGCCGGCGTCGTTGATCGTGCTGTGCCCGCCCACCACGCTGGCCGCCATGATCCCGGTCATGCCGACCAAGATGATCGTGTACCAGAGGAGGACGCGCCGGCTGCGCATGATCTCGACGTAGTGCATCAGCGGTCCCCTTCTTCGTCGACGGCTTCGAGAAAGATGTCTTCCAGCGAGCGGTCCAGCACCCGCACGCCGACCGCGCCCAGCGCGCCGCACCGCGCGGCGACCGCGTCGGCGCGCCCGTTGGCGTGGACGCGCACGTTCGTCCCGATCTGCTCGATCTTCATCGAGGTGAGCTCGCCGAGATCGGGGACCGTGCCGACGAACGTCGCTTCGACGACGCGCGAGCTTTCGCGCAGCGCGTCGAGGTCGCCGGAGATCACGACCTTGCCGTCGCGGATGATCGCGACGCGGTCGGCGGCGCGGTCGATCTGTCCGATTTGGTGCGAGGAGAGCAGGATCGCCGCGCCGTTCGTCGCCGCGTCGATCAGCAGATCGAGGACGACGCGCTGCATCACCGGATCGAGCCCGCTCGCGGGCTCGTCGAGCAGCAGGATCGGCGGCCGCGACGACAGCGCGAAGATCAGCGCGAGCGCGGTCTGCTGGCCTTTCGACAGCTTGCCGGCCTTTTTACGGCCGTCGAGCCGGAACGTCGCCAACAGTTCCTTCGCATACGCGTCGTCGTACGCCGGCTGCGTGCGGCGCGCGATCTCCAAATGCTGCGCGACGGTCAGCCACGTGTACAAGGCGGGGCGCTCGGGCACGTAGCCGAGGCGTTCGAACGTCTTCGGCGCGAGCGGCGCGCCGTCGAAGCGGATCGTGCCCTGGTCGGGCCGCGCGAAGCCGAGCAGACATTTGAACGTCGTCGTCTTGCCGGCGCCGTTGCGGCCGAGCAGCCCGCAGACCGAGCCCGACGGAACCTCGAGCGAGAGATCGTCGACCGCGAGCACGTCGCGATAGCGTTTGGTCAGACCGCTGATCGCGATCACTGCCGTTCCTCCGGGTACGCGCGGGCGACCGCGGCGTCGGCGATCGTGCGTACTTCGTCATGGGTGATTCCGAGCGAGCGCGCCTCGCGGATCGCGCCCTCGATCTGACGGCCGGCGACCTCGAGCGCGACGCGCCGGGCGTCGCCGAGCGCGCCGTTCTGGCTCACGAAGGAGCCGCGGCCGGGGGCCGTCGCGATGACGCCCTCCCGTTCCAGGTCGCGGTAGACCCGCGCGACGGTGTTCGGGTTGAGCTTCAGGTCGAGCGCGAGTCCCTTCACGGTCGGGAGCCGCTCGCCGGGCGAGAGCGCCCCGATCGCGATAGCTCGCTTGATTTGCTCGGTGAGCTGCTGATAGAGCGGGGCTCCACCGTGCGGATCGACCGCGAAAAAGGCGGGCGGCACGAGGGGTTTAGAGCGTGACGCCCCAGCCGCGGAAGAGGCTGGAATCCTGGGGCCGGCGGATCAGGGTCGGGCCGGCGGGCTGCATCGGCTGCGGGCGGCGGATCGGGCGGAAGGTCTCGTTCGTCATGGTGGGGGTTCCTCGGCGGTGGACTCATACTACTTGTATGAGTTGCCCTAGTTATACTATCTCGATCAGTACGAGTCAACCCCTTCGCCGAAGATTTTTTCAGCCCGTGAACGGCACCCCGAGATCGACGTGACCCGGCGGGCCGCCGACCTTACCGCGCTGGACATCGAAGGTGTGCGGCTTGCCGTCGTAGGCGCGGAGCTGGGTCTGGTAGGTGCCGTACTCCCACCAGAACTTTCCGTCGAGCTTGTCGACCACGTCGCCGGTGCGAAGCCCCGCGGCGTAGGCCGGGCCGCCCGCGCGGACCAGCGCGCGCATGTAGCCGTCGGCCGGCTTGAAGAACACGTAGAAGTACGTCGGCTTCGGATCGGACGGATCGAACGCGAGACCGCGCTCGAAGACTTCGGCGGCGAGCGCGGGATGCTCGCGCGTCCACACGCGCACGCGGAAGAGCGCGTCGAGCGCGGCGGCGCGGATCTCGCCTTGCGCGTGCCATTGGTTCACGGGCCAGCCGGCGCAGTCGAGCAGCTCCAGTCCGACGTCGCGGCCGTCGCGGCCGAGCGGCGTCACCGTGAGGCGCATCGCGGCGGCATACGGTTTCGCGCGGCAGTCCGTCGCGGCCGGATCGGCGGTCGCGGCGACGACGCGATAACCTCGCCAGCCGCGCGCGAGCGTTTCGGCGACCTCGTGCGCGGCGCGCGCGCCGTCGGCGGTTCCGTCGTCGAGGACCGCGATCGCGCGCGCTGCGGACGGCGGGGCATAGAGTCCGTCGTCCGGCGCGGGCGTTGCGGCCGACGCCGCCCGCGGCGGGAACAGCGGCGCGCCGAAGAGGCTCGAGCCGAACGCGACCGCGGCGACGACGGCGATCGTCGCGACGGCGACTTGCCACGGCAGCAGCAGGCGCGTGATCCGCTCGACGCCGGTGCCGGTGAAGTTCGCGACCCAGACGTTCTGCGTGTTGGTCGGATCGCAGACGTTCTGCACTTGCACGACCGCCATCACTGCGGCGACCAGCGCGACGGCGGGAAGCACGTGCAGCGTCGCGAGCACGGTGTAAACGCCGATCCCGACGCCGTACGGGTTCAGCGGTCCGCGGTAGAGCGCGAGCGGCGAGAGCAGGCCGAACAGCAGCACGTACGCGAGCGGCGAGCGCGGCGCGACCGCGGCGACGAGCGGCTTCATCGCGGCCTGGACTTCCGGCGTGTTCGCGGCGACGAGCAGCATCCCGATCCCGATCATCAGGATCGTCGCCGGCGCGACGTCCTCG
>DATHLN010000136.1:0-48202 GCA_035488115.1 Candidatus Limnocylindrales bacterium
CGGCGGCACCGGCGCACCGCTCGTCCTGTTCGTCGACGCGCTGCTCTTCATGCAACACGCACCCTGCGTCGCCTTGAACCTCGGCGGCATCGCCAACATGACGCTCCTCCCCGAAGGCATCGCCTTCGACTCTGGCCCGGCGAACCTCCCGATCGACACCTACGTCGCCCTCCGCACGAACGGCACAAAACGCTACGACGAAAACGGAGAGTTGGCGCGAAGAGGAACGGTCGACGAAGCGCTGCTCAACCGCCTGCTGGTCGACCCGTATTTCTCGCGCTCGTTACCGAAGACGACCGGCCGCGAAGAATTCGGCGCGCCATACATCGCGCACTGGCGCGCCGAGCTCGATGCGCTTTCGCTCGCCGACGCCGTCGCGACGTTGACGGCATTGACGGTGCGCACGGTTGCAGAGGCTAAGAAAGGGGCATCGCAACCTTCCCCGCTGATGATCGTCAGTGGTGGCGGGGCGCGTAATCCCGCGCTACTTGCCGGACTTCGTGAGGAGCTTCCGGGCGTACGGATCGCGATCTCCGATGAATTCGGCGTGAACGCTGATGCAAAAGAAGCGATCGCGTTTGCTGTCCTCGGCTACACCACGCTACGCGGCCGTGCGGCAGGCCTACCGCGCGTCACGGGAGCGAGTGGCCCGCGAATCTTGGGTTCGATCGTCCCTCATGATCTCGACGCATTATTGAAAACGGTCCACGAAGAGGAATCCCGACAAGGCAGCATCGTGCCGGGGTGAGTGGGGCGCGGTGCTGTGGCGGGGCGTTGAGGAGGAGTGGAGCCCGGAGGGCGGGAGCGACGACGAATGCGAGCGACCAGAGGCCCATGGATGGGCCGTCGGGAGCGTCCCCGCCACAGCACCGCGCCCCACTCGCCCAACCACCACCCCAACGCCAAGCGGACCGAACGCGCCCGAGGAGAATCAGCCGACGGTGACTGCTGTAGGCGTCGACGCGGGCGGTACTTCCACGGTAGCGGCATTGTCCAGAGACGGCGCGCATCTCCGCGAATCGACGAAACCCGGCGCGAACGCGACGACGATTGGTACGGACGACGCGGCCGACATCATCATCACCGCCGTCCGCGACGTTCTGCAGGGCGAATCGCCCGATGCGATCTACGTCGGCGCCGCCGGCGCGGGACGCGAGCGCGTTGCGCGGGACCTCGAGGAGATGCTCCGCATCGCCTTCCGCGATGCGACCGTCAGGGTCGGCGACGATGCCGCGATCGCGTTCCGCGCCGCGATCCCGGACGGCGACGGCGCGGTGCTGATCGCCGGAACCGGATCGACCGCATACGCGGAACACGGCGAACGAACGCAGCGCGTCGGCGGCCTAGGCTATCTCGCCGGCGACGAAGGATCGGCATTCTGGATGGGAATGCAGGCCGTCAAGCTGTACGGCCGCGTGCTGGACGGAAGGGCGAACCGCGACGAAACGACAGACCTCGTCGCACGCGCGCTCGGCGCCCCCGACCGCGAACGCTACATCGAGGCGCTCTACGACGAGCCGCTCAGGCCCTCGAAGATCGCCGCCCTCGCGCCGAGCATCATCGCGTTCGCCGGCAAAGGGAACCGCGCATCGACGAAGATCGTGCAACAAGCCGCGCAAGAGCTCGGAGATCTGGTGAAGTCCGCGCTGCGAGCCGTCGAGCTCCTCGACGCCTCGCCGAGAATCGCGCTCGCCGGCGGCCTGTTCCGCGAGAACAGCCTGCTGACGTTCCTGATCGAACAACGCCTCACCGGCGACGTTGCCGGCGGGACGATCGTGAAGGGCGGCGACGAGCCCGTCCGCGGCGCGCTCCGCCTCGCCGAACGCCTCGCCCGATGACGGAACTCCCGGCGACCGAAGCCCTCGACCCCGCGACCGCGGAGATCGACCGCCTCGACGACACCGAGCTCGCGCGCGTGCTCATCGAAACGCATCGCACCGCGGTCGACGCCGCACTCGCCGCAGCCAACGAGATCGCCCGCGCGACGACGCTGGTCGCCGAAGCGATCCGCCGGGGCGGCCGCGTCGTGCTGGTGGGCGCGGGCACGAGCGGCAGACTCGCGGTGCTCGACGCCTCCGAACTGCCCCCGACGTTCGGCCTCGATCCGGCCGTCGTCGAAGGACGTATCGCGGGCGGCGACATCGCACTGCGCCACGCGGTCGAAGGTGCGGAGGACGATGCGGACGCCGGCGCGCGCGCAGTGGAGGACGTCGGACCGAACGACGTGGTGATCGGGCTCTCCGCGAGCGGCGGCGCACCGTTCGTGCGGGCCGCAATGCTCGCCGCACGCGAACGCGGCGCGGCCACGATCGGGATCACCAACGCCGCGAACGGCGCGCTCGCGCGCGACGCCGCCGTCGGCATCATCGCCGCGACGGGCGCCGAACCGATCCAAGGCTCGACGCGGATGCGCGCCGGAACCGCGCAGAAGATCGTCCTCAACGCGATCTCGACCGGCGCGATGATCCGGCTCGGAAAGACCTACGGAAACCGCATGGTCGACGTCGTGGCGACGAACGCGAAACTGCGTGCGCGCAGCGAACGCCTCGTGCGCGACCTCGCCGGCGAGACCGACCCGCGCGCACTCCTCGACCGCGCCGGCGGTTCGGTGAAGACCGCCGTCGTCATGGCGCGCCGCGAGGTGGACCGCACGGAAGCCGAGCGCCTGCTTCGTGAGGCGGGCGGAAGACTCGCCCGCGTCATCGGCGATCGAGCGTGAACACCGTCCCGCCGCGGTCGGCGTAACCGCGGGCCGAGAAGAAGGCGCGCAACGCCGGATCGCTCGGCACCGCCGCTTCGACGCGATTGACGCCGAGCTGATCGAGCCGCCCATGGAGGGTGGCTAGCAGCGCCGAGCCGATCCCGCGACGGCGCCGGTCCTCGGCGACGTAGAGATCGCGGATCGCGCCGACGAGGCCGCCCGTCTCGGTGGAGATCGCGAACGCGGCCGAAACGCAGCCTGCGGGTATACCGTCGTCGTACGCCAGCCACACGAACCCGTAGTCGGGGCGGTCGACGAACAGCGCCAGCGCATCGCCGAGAGCCGCCTCGTCCGCGCGGAAACGCTTCATCAACGCGAAGGCGTCGAACCGCTCGGCGCCCGCCATCGTACGGCACTCGATCATCTCGGAAGGAACCTCACACCATGCTCTTCGACTCGCTCCGCCGTTCGCTTCCCGTGCTCGCCGCGCTAGCGTTCGTCGCATCGTCGACGCTCGCCGCGCAGGCGCAGGTCACCCAACGCCAAGGTGCCTCGGTCCCGGGCGGCAAGATCCGTGACTGCCACGGCTACGTCCGCCACGTCTCCGACACGAACATCCGCGTGCACTGCATCGACGGCGTCCCGGCCGACCTCTCGTTCCTCTACGCGCCGAACTTCGCGACGCTGGTGAAGAACGGCAAGAGCGTGCAGACCAAGGATCTCAGGCCGAACACGCCGGTGCACGTCGAGTTCACGCAGTCGCTCGGCGTCCGCAAAGCGTACAAGATCTTCGTCGCCGATCCGCGCGGCCACGGGGACTACGGCTTCAAGAGTTAAACGGACCGGCCGACGAGAAGAGCGCCGCGGTGCAGTCCATCGGGGCGCTTTTCTCATCACTGCTCGCGCTGACGTTCGTCGTCGTCCCGCTCGACGACCGGCCGGTGACGGCACAGCTGCCGCGCTTGCTCGGCGCGATCGCGGGCGTGCAGGTCGCGGAGCCGCCGCGGCCGATGCTCGGACACTATCTCACCCCCGGCGACGCACCCGGGATCATGCGCTGGCTGCGCAACGACGCGCCGTCCGACGCGCGCGCCTACGTCGTCTCGCAAGACATGATCGTCTACGGCGGCCTGGTCGCCTCGCGCATCCCCGGCGTCTCGCGCGCGCAAGCGTACACGCGGCTCCAGGACCTCGCTGCGATCCGCGCAGCGCGGCCGAACGCGTCGTTCTCGGTCTTCGGTACCGTGATGAGGCTCGCACCGACCGGCGTGCCGAAGCTCGGCGACGCGGCGAATTTTCCGTTCGCGGGCGGCGGCGTCTGGGGTGCGATCCAGCAGTACGCGAACCTGCCCGATCCGCCGCAGACCGACGAGCAGCGCGCGTTCGCCGCGAAGCTGCGCGCGCAGCTCGGCCCGGCGCTCGACGCGTACCTGCAGACGCGGGCGCGTGATCGCGACGTCGATCTCTTCTCGCTGCGAACCGCCGCGGAAGGCGGGTTCGACCGCGTCGTGCTCGGGCAGGACGACGCCGGCCCGGTCGGATTGCACTTGCGCGACCTCGCCGCACTGCGCGACTTCGCGGCGCGCTGGATCCCGCCGTCGCGCGCGTCGATCGAGCCGGGCGCCGACGAGCTCGCGATGGTGCTGGTCGCGGCGGCGCTCGCGCGCGAGGCGCGGATCGTCCCGCGCGTCCACGTCGTGTACTCGCGGCCCGACGGCGGAAGCGTCAACGACCCGTTCGAGTTCGCGCCGATCGCGACGACGGTCGGCGACGTGATCCGCTCCTGCGGCGGCGTCGCGGCGCTCGACGGCCAGCGCGCGGACGTGGACTTGTTCGTGCGCGTCGCGGGCTCGAGCTCGCCCGACGAGGCGGCCTTCACCGGCGCGATCGTGCACGATCTCATCACGCCGGGCTCGCCGCTCGTGGCGATCGCCGACCTGACGTTCCTCGCCACCGACGACTACGCGCAGCAGCGCGCGCTGACCGACGCGCTGGTCGAGCGCGGTATCGCCGGGCGTGTCGCCGCGTTCGCGTCGTGGAACACCGTCGCGAACACGGTCGGCACGGCGCTGCCGGAGGCGATCGCCGTCGCGGCCGGTCGCAAGCTCGGGACGTACGACGATCGCGCGCACGCGACGTTCACCTTCATGCGCTACGTCGACGACGTCGCGTTCCACACCGCGGTGCGCCCACAGCTCAACACCGGGTTGAACGCGCAGGGCGTGACCGATCACACCTACCTGACGCCGGAGGTCGCGCGGCGCACGGCGTCCGAGGATCGCGCGCTGCTCTGGCCGGCGGGGCTGGATCTGCTGGCGCGGATCGAGCCGCAGTTCCGCGACGCCGGGTTCACGATCACGCTGCCGTGGGACCGTACCTTCGAGACCGAGCTCGACATCCGGTTGGCGCGGCTCCGATCGCCCGTACGGCGGCGGCGTTAGGCGCCCAACGCTTCGGGGCTACGGGTCGGTCGTGCCGATGTCGCCGGAGAGGCCGATCAGCTCTTCGGGGGCGAGGCGGTTCGTCGGGCGCAGCTCGGCGAAGCTGATCGTCACGTCGTCGAGACGGCCGCCGGACGTCTGGAGCGGCGCGAGCGCCGTCTCGCGGGCGACGTACGTTCCGCCTTGGAGCTGCGCGAAGTCGACGCGCCAGCCGACGTCCTGAAGGGGCGAACGGTTTCCGACCCCCGCGACGACGGCGCGGACCGGCAGCGAGGTCTTCGGCTCGGTCCACAGCTCGCGCAGGCGAAAGCGCTTCGGCTCGCGGAGCGGGCGCAGCCCGAGATGGTGCAGCGCGGTGCCGGCTTCGTCGACGTCGCCGAGGTTCGTGATCTCGTACGTGCGCGCGATCGTCCCGGTGCGGCCGATCCGCGGTAGCGTCGTGACCGCGGATGAAACCTGGCTCATGTCGTTGGTCGCGGCGATCGGCGGCGCGTTGAGCGCGAGCCCGAAGTCCTGATCGACCGCGAACGAGAGCTGGCCGATCGGGTCGTCCGTCGGCTCGTGCGTCAGGATCGCGCCCTTCGGCGGGATGCCCATGACGGGGCCGCTCGGGCCGCCGTTGACGCCGAAGTTGATCCCGTGCGGCACGTGCGGATGCGCCTCTTCCTCGCGGCTGATCGATTTCGCGTGAACCAGCCGGCGCCGCATGTCTTCGATCGTCGCCCAGGTGCTGGTGATCTCCCGGCCGCCGTGATGAAACCGCAGGACGGTCACGTAGACCGTGTAGTGCGCGTAGGCGCTCTCCGAGCGCGCCGCGCGCGCGGCGGCGAACAGTGTATCGCCATCGGCGGCCGTCCCTGAAGCGGGCGCCGGGCTCGGTGTTCCGATCGGTGGCGGCGCCGCGCCGAGCATGCCCGCCGTCAAGACGGCCGCTGCGGCGATCCTCGCGAGACGATCACGTGCCATTCACGCCGTGAACGCCTCCGATCGCGCGGCGGTTCCGTGGATCAGTGCTCGGGCTGGCAGAGCTCGATGAGCACTCCGGCGGTCGACTTCGGGTGCAGGAACGCGATCGTGTTTCCGTGCGCCCCTTTGCGCGGCTCCTCGTCGATGAGCCGCACGCCGGCCGCCTTGAGCCGAGCCAGCTCCGCGCGAATGTCGCTCACGCGGTACGCCGTATGGTGCAGCTTCGTCTCGGCCTCTCCGCGGTACTTCGCGATCGGCGAGTCCTCGCTGAGCGGCCGCAACAGCTCGATCACCGCGTCCCCGGTGCGGAGCCCCACGGCCTCGATCCCCTGATCCGCGACGATCTGCCGATAGACCTGACTGAATCCCAGCGTCCCGGTGTACAGCCGGATCGCCGCGTCGAGGTCCTTGACGACGATCGCGACGTGATCGATCGGCGCGTCGATCATTGCGATTCGCGGGGGCGTGCGGCATCGCTAAGCGCCGTGACCCATTCGAGCGCAGATCCAATACTGCGAAAAGGCTTGATGCCGGCGCTTGCTAATTCACCTAGAACGGCTGCCTTGTCGCCGAAATCCTTGGTATTTTTCGTTGCGAAACCAACGTGCTTTTCAGGCTCATTGCGAGCGTGCTCTACGACGCTCGCCAAGATCATGTCGTCCGGCTCCGAGGGTATGACGCGCGGTTCGGCACCGTCAGCCGCCCAACGCCGCGATAGCGCAATGAGCCGACCGTGCGTAGCGATGCGCTGTATGCAGCGAGCCGCCCGGCCTCGGACGGAGTTCATTTGCTTATCGGCTTGAACGCGCGCGTTGTCGAGAATCGCGGCCGCCGACGGTCCGAGAGCCGTTTGCCGTCTCTTGTAGTCATCGATGTGTTTCTGGAGCCGCCGGGTCAACGACGCCGTTCCACGGCGTTCGCGCTCCCAGACCTTGAACGTCTCCATCACGCAAACTTCGGGCAAGCACAGCTCTACCCGCTGTGACTCCGCGAAAGCCAAGAGCAGCTCGGCGTCAGCATCTTGGCCTTTCGCCACTGACATGACGAAGTTCGTCTCGACGTAGAGCCGCGGGCTCATGCCGCTAGCGCAGCGACTACGTCCTCCGGAAGTGCGCTCTTCCCGGGCGGTTGCTTTGCTAGCGTAGACAATGAAAAGTGGTTCAGCCAAGCCTGCATCAAGCTGAGGAGATAGTCTTCGTACACCACCTCACGCGAGAAATCCGGGTCGTATTCGCTGAGGATCGCGGCGGTCGGCAGCTCGGCGACCGGCGTCGCGTCCATTCGCGGGTCGCGGTAGACCCAGATATGCTCGTTGTCGGCGAGTAGGGTCACGGCGATCTGCTGTCCGTGGTCCGCAGCATTCTGTCGAAGCTTTTCGAGGATGGACGAGCGGTCGGCATTCGAGAGCCGCCGCTTCACCTCAACCAGGATCACGCCGTACGGTGTCTCGACGGCGAAGTCCGGTCCAACGTCCTTCCACGGACTCATGCGATTCTCTCCCTGGCAACGTGCGTTCCGAAGACGTCACGTAAGACGTTGCAGATCTCGCCCAAGGTTGCACCCGCGTCCACGGCTTCGATGAAGGGCGGCATGAGATTTGTAGTACCCTCGGCGGCGTGTCGTATCGCTTCGAGCGCCGATTCGGTGCGGGCGGCGTCGCGGCGTTCGCGGAAAGCGCGCGTGCGTGCGATTTGGTCGCGCTCGATTGCGGGATCGATGCGCTGGATCGGCATCGTCACCCCGTTCGCGCCTTCGTTGAACTTGTTCACGCCGACGACGACCTGCTTGCCGCGCTCGATCGCCTGCTGCGCGCGGTAGGCGCTCTCGCCGATCTGGTCCTGCATCCAGCCGCTCTCGACCGCCGCGACCGCGCCGCCCATCGCGTCGATCTCCGCGATCAGCTCGCGGGCGCGCGCGATGAGCTCGCCGGTCAGCGACTCGACGTAGTACGAGCCGGCGAGCGGGTCGACGACGTCGGAGACGCCGCTCTCGTACGCGATGATCTGCTGCGTGCGCAGCGCGACGCGCGCGGCGCGCTCCGTCGGGAGCCCGAGCGCCTCGTCCTGGCCGTTCGTGTGCAGCGACTGCGTCCCGCCGAGGACGGCCGCGAGCGCCTGTAGCGCGACGCGCACGACGTTGTTCTCCGGCTCCTGCGCGGTCAGCGTCGAGCCGCCGGTCTGGGTGTGGAACCGGAGCATCTGCGACTTCGGGTCGTGCGAGCCGAACTCGTCGCGCACGATCTCGGCCCACAGCGTGCGCGCGGCGCGGAACTTCGCGACCTCCTCGAAGAAGTCGTTGTGCGCGTTCCAGAAGAAGGAGATGCGCGGCGCCACCGTGTCGACGGCGAGCCCGGCTTGCTGCGCGGCGTGCAGGTACGCTTTCGCGTCGGCGAGCGTGAACGCGATCTCTTGCAGCGCCGTCGAGCCCGCTTCGCGGATGTGGTAGCCGGAGATCGAGATCGTGTTCCAGTTCGGCACCTCGGCCGCGCAGTATGCCATCACGTCCGTGACGAGCCGCATCGAAGGGCCGGGCGGATAGATGTACGTGCCGCGCGCGACGTACTCTTTGAGGACGTCGTTCTGCACCGTCCCGCCGAGCTTGTCGAACGGGATCCCGCGGCGGCGCGCGACGGCGAGCACGAACGCGAGCAGGATCGAGGCCGGCGCGTTGATCGTCATCGACACCGTCACGCGGTCGAGCGGAATCTGGTCGAAGAGCGTCTCGACGTCCTCGATCGTGTCGATCGCCACGCCGACCTTGCCGACCTCGCCGCGAGACTGCGGCGCGTCGGAGTCGTAGCCGAGCTGGGTCGGCAGATCGAACGCCACCGAGAGCCCGCTCACGCCGTGCGCGAGCAGGTAGCGGTAGCGCTCGTTCGATTCGGCGGCGGTCGCGAAACCGGCGTACTGGCGCATCGTCCAGAGCCGCCCGCGGTACATGTCGCGGCGGATCCCGCGCGTGTACGGGAACTCGCCCGGCGGCGCGCGGCGTACCGGCGGGTCGGGCTCCTCGTAGAACGGCCGCAGCGGGATGCCGCTGGCGTTGAGATCGCGGGCGCTCACGAAGGATCGTTGCGCCGGGCGAGGCGTCGCGACCTATGCAGCGCTCGATCGGCCGGTCGGCCGCCTGCCGTGGAGCGCGCGAAACAACGTCAGGTTTTCCGCCGTACCAGCGGGCGTATGACGGGCTTTCGTATCGCGAGCGCGGCCTTTGCCGTGGCGCTCGGCTTCGGTTCGGCCGCTTCGGCGCAGGTGCTTCCTCCGGGCGCTCCGGCGCCGGCCGGCGCCGCTAGCGCGCTGACGGCCGCGCAGGTCGCCGCGATCGACAAGATCGCCGCGACGGTTATCGAGCGCAAGGCGACGCCGTCGGTCGCGATCGGCGTCGCCAAGAACGGGCGGCTGATCTTCGCCAAGGCGTACGGCTACCGGAATCTCGACGACCGCGTCCCGGCCGACGCCGAGACGATGTACGGGATCGGCTCGAACACCAAGCAGTTCACCGCCGCGGCGATCATGATGCTGCGCGACCAAGGGAAGATCGACGTCGACGCGCCGGTCTCGCGGTATCTGCCCGGGATCCCGCACGGCGGCGAGGTGAAGATTCGCAACCTGCTCACCCACACCGGCGGCTACGCGGAGTACACGGAGCTGCCCGACATCGACATGATCGGTGCGCGCCCCGCGACGAATCAGGAGATCCTCGACAGCGTCGTGAGCCGTCCGCTCGGGTTCAAGCCCGGCACGAAGTGGCAGTACTCGAACACCGGGTACGTGATGCTCGCGACGATCGTCGAGAAGCTCTCGGGGATGAGCTATCCCGAGTTCCTGCGCACGAAGATCTTCGAGCCGCTCGGAATGACGCGCACGCATTTCGGCGATGAACAGCTCGTCGAGACCGATCGCGCGACCGGCTACACCCGCTTCGCGATGGGCGAGCAAGAGCACGAGCAGCATCTCGATTACTCGTGGTTCTCCGGCGCGGGCGCGATCGAGAGCACGCTCGCCGACATGGAGCGATGGAACGACGCCATCGATCGGGGTTCGCTGCTCTCCGCGTCCTCGCGCGAGATGATGCACACCTCGTTCAAGCTCGCCGACGGCAGCGACACGAGCTACGGATTCGGCCTGTTTCTGCGGACGCTGCCCGGCGGAAAGCATGTCGTGCTCCACGGCGGAGATACGACCGGCTTCGGGACGCAGGACGCGCGCTTCGTCGAGGACGGCATCGACGTGATCGTCCTGACGAATCAGGAGCCGGCCTCGTACAATGCCGTCCTGAACGCGGTGTACGGCGCGATCGTGGCTGCGCCGCCGCGGCCGCTGCCGACGTCGACGCCCGCGCCGACCGGCCCGGCTCCCGCGACCGCCGCGAACCCCGCGCCCGCGCAGCCCGCGGTCCCGGCCGCGACGCCCTCGGCCGGACCGTCCGCTTCACCGACGCCGATCCCGTATGCGAAGCCCGAGGTCGACGCGCTCGCGCGCCGCTGGCTCGACGACGCGATCGTCGGCAAGATCGACCTCACGAAGCTGAGCGCCGGCTCGCGCGCCTCGCTGCGGCTGCCGCGCTACCAGGCGGCGCTTCGCGACCTGGCCCGGTTCGGGCCGCGCACCTACCGGCTGGTCAACGTCGACCGGCGCGCTCCGAGCTCGTCGTACCAGTACCTCATGCTCACGCCGACGCGGACGCTGATCTACATCTTCGGGATCGACGACGACGGGCTGATCTCCGGCGGCGACGTCTTCGACCCGAACCCGCTCGCGCCGGACCGGCCGGCCGCTCCCCCGGCCGCCACGTCGCCCGCACCCTCGCCGAGCCCGTCACCGTAAGCGGGGTTACGGTGAATCCGGGCGGCGATGCGCTATCGTTATGAGCACGATGAAGCGCAGCACCGTTCTCACCGCCCTCGCCGGTATCGTCCTCGCCGGACCGGCCGCCGCGGGTGCCGCCGTAACGCGCGTCGGGCACGTCACGCATAGCGACGCGGACTGGCGCAAGCTGCTCACGCCCGAAGCGTATCAGGTGCTTCGCCATGAGGGGACGGAACGGCCGTTCTCGAGCCCGCTCGACGAGGAGAAGCGGGCCGGGACGTACTTCTGCGCCGGCTGCGATCTCGCGCTGTTCTCGTCGAAGACGAAGTTCGACAGCGGCACCGGCTGGCCGAGCTTCTGGCAGCCGCTCCCGAACGCAGTGAACACGCACCACGACAGCTCGCTGTTCATGGATCGTATCGCGGTGACGTGCGCCCGCTGCGACGGGCACCTCGGGCACGTCTTCGACGACGGGCCGAAGCCGACGGGGCTGCGCTACTGCATGAACGGCGTCGCGCTGCGGTTCCGGCCTGGGCGCGCCGCGTAGATCGCAAAGAGAATCGCGAACAGCGCCTGCACGGGGATCGGCGCGATGATCTTCCAGCTCGCCGGAACCGCGCCGTGCACGATCGCCAGCCAGGGCATGACGACGGCGAAGGCCTGGTCGAGCGCGCAGAGCCAGAACAGCACGCGGAACCGCGCCGGATCCCGAAACGCAACGACGTAGATCAGCGCGACGACGATCAGCTCCGCGCCGCCCAATCCGGCGAGCGTCGCGTCATGCATCGGGATGTCGAGGAGCGGCGGGATCAGCTGCGGTGCGAAGATCGCGAGCAGCCCGACGTAGAGATCGATCAGGAACCCGATCGCGAGCGCGACCCGGACGATCAGCGTGAAAACATCGCGCTTCATGCGGAGGGGCTCAGGAGAGCGTGACCAGCGGCGTGCGCGCTTCGACGGTCGTTCCCGGCTGAACGTGGACGGCGCTCACCATGCCCGCTTTGTGGGCGCGGATCTCGTTCATCATCTTCATCGCCTCGATGACCGCGACGACGTCGCCTTCGGCGACGGTAGCGCCTTGCTTCGCCGCGATTTCCACGACGACGCCGTGCATCGGTGCGACGACGTCGTTCCCCGCGCCCGCCGCCGACTTTCGCGCCGCGCCGCCTTTCTTCGGCGCGGTGGTCCTCGCCGCACCGGCCCGGCTCGCGGCCGCACCGTTCGCGACCGGTCCGCCACGCGGCATCGGGAGATCGACGAACCGCACACGGAACAGCCGCTCGTTCACCTCGACGCGAATCGAGTCGTCCGCCTCCGCGTCACCGTGAGCCCGGCCGCCTGCCTCGATGTCACCCCGAGACCCGTGCCCCGCCGCGACGTCACCCTGAGCTTGTCGAAGGGTGAGCGACGCAGCAAAAGGCTCGAGCGTAGCCGTCCCGTACGACGCATCCCGAACATCATCGAAATCCACGAGCGCCCGAAGCAGCGGCAGGGTCGTCGGCACGCCCGTGATCACATACTCGTCGATCGCGCGCCCGAGCCGTTCCAGCGTCTCCTCGCGCGTCCGCCCGCGCACGATCAGCTTCGCGATCATCGAGTCGTAGTCGGGCGTGATCGTGAACCCGGGATACGCCGCCGAGTCGACGCGCACGCCGAACCCGCCCGGCTCCTTGTAGCGCTCCACCGTCCCCGGCGCCGGCCGAAAATTCTGCGCCGGGTCTTCCGCGTTGACCCGCACCTCGATCGCGTGCCCGCGGAATCCCGCCTCGACCTGCTCTTGCGTGAACGAAAGCGGCCGCCCAGCGGCGACGAGGATCTGCTCGCGCACGAGGTCGATCCCCGAGATTTCCTCGGACACGGTGTGCTCGACCTGAATGCGCGTGTTCATTTCGAGAAAGTAGAACGCGTCGCCGCTGACGAGACACTCGATCGTCCCGGCCGAGTCGTAGCCGATCGCTCGCGCCGCCTGCACGCCGGCCGCGCGTAATCCCGCCCGCACGCCATCGGGGATCAGCGCGGGCGCCTCTTCCCACAGCTTCTGATGCCGGCGCTGCAGCGAGCAGTCGCGCTCGCCCACGTGCAGCACGTTGCCGTGCTTGTCGGCGAGGACTTGCAGCTCGACGTGCTTCGGGTTCTCGAGATAGCGCTCGACGTAGATGGTCGGGTTGCCGAAGTACGCGCTCGCCTCGCGCTGCGCCGTCGAGAACGCCGACTCCAGCTCTTCGACGCTGCGCGCGACCTTGAGCCCCTTGCCGCCACCACCGCCGGACGCCTTGAGCGCGAGCGGAAGCCCGTATTTTTCGGCCGCCTGCTGCGCGGCGCGCGCGTCCGCGATGGAGTCCGTCCCGCCCGGGACGACCGGGACGCCGGCCGCGACCATCGCTTGACGGGCGCGAATCTTGTCGCCCATCGCGTCGATCGCTTCAGGATGCGGACCGATCCACGTAATTCCGGCCTCGATCACGCGCCGCGCGAAGGCGGCGTTCTCCGCGAAGAACCCGTAGCCCGGATGGATGGCATCCGCGCCCGAGCGGCGCGCCACGTCGAGCAGCTTGTCGGCGTTCAGATACGACTGCGACGGTGCCGCGCCGCCGAGATGATAGGCCTCGTCCGCATAGCGCACGTGCAGCGCATCGCGGTCGGCGTCGGAATAGACCGCGATCGTGCCGCAGCCGAGCTCTCTCGCGCTGCGCATGACCCGAATCGCGATCTCACCGCGGTTCGCGACGAGGATCTTCCGAAACGGTCGCGCGTCGCGCGACTCGCGCGGCGCGTCAGTCATCGAGCCGATCCGCCAAGCGCCAGCGTGAGCCCGACGGGACGGCTCCGCGCATGCGATCCAGATCAGCGGAATCGAGCCGTCCGGCCAAGCGCCAGCGCCGCGTCTCGGTCGGCGCCGGCGTCTCTTCGCTGTGCGTCACGGCGAGATACGCGACGGCGATCGCCGCGAGCTCGTCGGCGGTCGGGACGTGCATTAGCTCTGAGCCGCCTCCGGATACATCCCCATCGCATGGTATCCCGCGTCCACGAAGTGCACGTCGGCGGTGATCTGCGACGAAAGGTCGGAGGCGAGATACACCGCGACGTTCCCGACGTCTTCCGCGGTCACGTTCCGCTGCAAGGGTGAAGCGGCCGCGACCTTCGCGGGCATCGATCCGAAGCCCGCGACCTGACGCGAGGAAGCAGTCTTGATCGGCCCCGCCGAGATGGCATTCACGCGGATCCCGCGCGAGCCGAGATCGAAGGCGAGATACCGCACCGACGCCTCGAGCGCGGCCTTCGCGATCCCGGCGATGTTGTAGTTCGGGACGATCTGCGTCGCACCGAGATAGGTGAGCGCCATGATGGAGGCGCCGTCGTTGAAGTTGTCGACGAGGTGGCCGACCAGCGTGATGAGCGAGTACGCGCTGATGTCCATCGCCATCGCGAACCCGTCACGCGAGGTCGTGTAGACCTTCCCCGAGAGATCTTCTTTCTTGACGAACGCGATCGAGTGAACCAGCCCGTCGATCTTCCCGGCGCGTTCGGCGAGCGCGCGCAGCGAGGCGTCGCTCGTGACGTCGCACTCGAAGACCGGGGCGTTCCCGAACTCCTCGGCGTGCGAGCGGACCGCGTCCTCGACGCGTTCCCCCTGATAGGTCAGGATCAGCTTCGCGCCGTGCTCGTGGAGCCGGCGCACGATCCCGCTGGCGATCGACCACCGGTTGGCGACCCCGGTGACGAGAATGGTCTTTCCGTCGAGCAATCCCACGAGGACCGGTCATCGGCCGCCACGGTCCGACAACCCTTTCGCCCGACGGTCGGCCCCTAGTCCCCGCTCCCCACCCGCGCCTGTGCAGCCTCCGCCATCCGTAGGTGCCGCGTGTCAACGGTGACCGTCGTGCGCAAGTAGGCGCGAACGGCCGGCGTGGTCGCGAACTCCAGCGCGTCGTGCGCGGTCTGGATATCGCTCTTGTGCGCGTCGACAAGCGCGCTGACGTACTCCCGGTCGAACTTCGCGCCGCTGTAGCGAGCGAGATGGCTGAGCTCGATCTGGTTGTCGTCGCCGGGTTTGAGCTGCGCCTGCTCGTCGCCGATCTGCCGTGCGACGTCCATACCGGCCAGCGCGGTGCGCGTGTGATCGCGCACCATCGCCTGCGCCAGCGCGCGAGCGGAAGGATCAGTCGCCTTCTGAAGGCCCAACCGGCCGAGCTGCACGTCGCCGACCGAGTCCTCGACGAAGAAGGAGATCGCCGACTGCTCGCCTTCGCTCACCGACGTTTTGGGCGACGGAAGACTCTGTGCGGATGCAGGTATCCAGAGAACGGCGACCAGCGCGGCGCCGACGAGGAGGTGTTTGTTCATCGCTCGTTTGTCCCCGCCGATCGGTCGTACGTCGCAGGCGGGCACTCCTCCGCCAACCCTCCCGCCGCCTCGTACGCCTTCGCCCAACCGCCGCTCAGGACGAAGCGCGGAAAGGTGATGAACTGCTCCGCGAAGATGCGAGCGAGCGCGTTCCCCGGCCCCGCGAACGGAATCGGCCGCTCCGCCTCGATCCCATGCCCGCGTCCCTGCGCAGCGAAGGCACCGGCCGCGACCACCGCACAGCCGAGCGCCGCGAGCGGTGCTCTTACGACGAGCGAGGCCGCGACGCCGACCGTGGCGACGTCGAACACCGGCACGGCGAGTGCGTGGATGAGTAGGTTTTTCCGGTCGGCGTGAACGCGCGGGTAGTCACTGAGCTGGTCGGCGAGAAAAGACATGAGCGCCCTCGATTCGGTGTCGCGCTATCTACAGCGGAATGTTGCCGTGCTTGCGTTTCGGCCGTTCCACGCGTTTGTTGGCCAGCGCGTCGAGCGCTCGCGACACCGCGCGGCGGGTTTCCGATGCGTTGATGACGTCGTCGACGTAGCCGCGTTGGGCGGCGATGAACGGGTTGGCGAAATGGTCGGTGTACTCCGCGGCGAGCTCGGCGGCTTTTGCGTCGGGGTCGGGGGCTTCCGCGATCTCGCGGCGGTTCAGGATTTTCACGGCACCGCTGGCCCCCATTACGGCGATTTCGGCGGTGGGCCAGGCGAAATTGAAGTCGGCGCGGATGTGCTTCGAGGACATGACGTCGTACGCGCCGCCGTAGGCCTTGCGCGTGATGACCGTGATCTTCGGGACCGTCGCTTCGGCGAACGCGAAGAGCAGCTTCGCGCCGTGCTTGATGATGCCGCCCCATTCCTGACTGGTTCCCGGCAAAAACCCCGGCACGTCGACGAACGTCAACAGCGGCACGTTGAACGCGTCGCAGAACCGCACGAACCGCGCCGCCTTGATGGACGCGTTGATGTCGAGCACGCCGGCGAGCGACATCGGCTGGTTCGCGACGACGCCGACGCTGCGGCCGCCGACGCGGCCGAACCCGATCACCACGTTCTGCGCCCAAAGCGGCAGGATCTCGAAGAAGTCGCCGTCGTCGAGCACCGGGACGATCGCATCGACGATGTCGTATGGCTTGTTCGGCGAATCCGGTATCAGGTCGTCGAGCTCCGGTGCGGTGCGCAGCGGATCGTCGTCGGTTGCGACGAGCGGCGGATCGTCCAGGTTGTTCGACGGGATGAACGAGAGCAGCCGGCGGCAGTGCTCGTTCATCTCGTCCTCGTCGGCCGCGGTGAGATGCGCGACGCCGCTTCTCGTCGCGTGGGTCATCGCTCCGCCGAGCTCCTCGAAGCTCACGTCCTCGCCGGTCACCGTCTTCGTCACGTCCGGACCGGTGATGAACATCTGCGAGATGCCTTCGACCATCACCGTGAAGTCGGTGATCGCCGGCGAGTACACCGCGCCGCCCGCGCATGGCCCCGCGATCAGACTGATCTGTGGGATCACGCCGGACGCCTGCACGTTCCGCCAGAAGATTTCCGCATAGCCGCCGAGGCTCACGACGCCTTCCTGGATCCGCGCGCCGCCCGAATCGTTGATCCCGATCATCGGCGACCCGGTCCGCACGGCGAGATCCATCACCTTGCAGATCTTCTCGGCGAAGACTTCGCCGAGCGAGCCGCCGAGCACCGTGAAGTCCTGCGAGAACAGGAAGACCTGACGACCGTCGATCGTCGCATGGCCCGTCACCACGCCGTCGCCGAGGAATTGCCGCTCGTCCAGACCGAACGCGGTCGTCCGGTGAACGGCGAAACGGTCGAGTTCGACGAAGGATTCGGGATCGACCAACGCCTCGATTCGCTCGCGCGCCGTGCGTTTTCCGCGCGCGCGCTGGCGTTCGTTGGCCTCTTCGCCGGCGGGTGCGAGCGCTTCGGCGCGCATAGCCTCTAGGCGGTGATAGGCGCGGTCGTGCGCCGATTCTGGTTCCGTTGCGGCCATCGCGCGGCTCTTCGGCGCGGTCGCGCGGACTACCGGCAGCCCCTCGATTGGCTCATCCTTCGACAAGCTCAGGATGACATGGGAGCAAGGCGCCTTTGGCGCGCTACCAGATGCCGAGGGCTAGCTTGACGTCCTCGCTCGCCATCGTGCGCGGGTCCCAGGGCGGGCTGAACGTGATCTCGACGTTGGCGTTCTTCACGCCCTCGACGCTCTCGACTTTGCTCTGAACCGCCTGCTTGAACATCGGGCCGACCGGGCACATCGGCGAGGTCAGCGTCATCGTCACCGTGACGTCCTCGCCTTGCGGGCCCTCGCACACGACGTCGTAGACCAGGCCTAGGTCGAGGATGCCCATCATCAGCTCGGGGTCCTCGACGTCCTTGAGCGCTTCGCGCACCACTTCCGCGGTTACCATACGGCACCTACGATTCGGCGATGGGCTCTAAGGTTACGACCCGGTCCACCGGCTGCCGTCCCAGCACGAACGGCCACGGCTGGGGCGCGAACCGCCGCGCTAGCCGAATCGCCGGCGCCATCAGCAGCAGCAGGCCGAACGAAAACGGCCCGAGCGTCAACACAGCAGCCATCGCTACCGCGAACGTCGGCACGATGACGAACCCGGCGAGCGCAGGGCGCCACGCCTCATGCCGCTCCGCTTCGTCGAGCACGCTCCACGCGCGCCGAAGTCCGCGCAGGTTCAGCGCCCAGCTGAAGATCGAAATGCCGAGGAAGACGCCGAGGTACAGCGCGACGCTCGGCGCCGCGTACGAGCCCTCCGGACCGAGCAGCCGCATATAGGTGATCAGCGCGAACGGCACCAGCGCGATGAACGAAAGCAGCGCGAACAGCAGCGCGAGATCGAGCCGCCGAGGCGCGAACCCGATCGCCATGATGCGGTGGAAGCGCAGCCAGAACATCGCGACGAACTCGAAAGCCGCGAAAGAAACGAAGTAGTTCATCGGATGCCCGAAGACGTCGGCGGGCGTCTTCGGAATCTGCAGCTGTAGCGCGAGCGTCGACATCGAGAACCCGATCACGATGTCGCCGAACGACTCCAGCCGGCCGACCAGATGCCGTTCGCCGAGCGGGAGCGTTTGCCGGTACCGCATCCCGCCCCGCCGCGATCAGACCGCTAGGTAGCGGTGCATCATCGCCTCGTCGGCCTTCAGCTCCGCGATCGTCCCCTGGCCGACGACGCGGCCGGTCGCGAGCACGTAGCCGCGGTCGGAGAGGCTCATCGCGACCTGCGCGTTCTGCTCGACGAGCAGCACCGTGTGGCCCTCGCTGCGCAGGTTGCGCACGACCTCCTCGACGTTCCGCGCGATCAGCGGCGCGAGCCCTTCCATCGGCTCGTCGAGCAGGATGATCTCCGGATTGGCGATCAGCGCGCGCGCGATCGCGAGCATCTGCTGCTCGCCGCCGCTCAGCTTCGCCGGCTTGTCGCGGCGCTCGCCGAGCACCTCGAAGTAGTCGTAGATCCGCTTCTCGGTCCACGCGCCTTTGCGCCCCGAGAGCGCCGCGAGACGGAGGTTCTCACCGACCGTCAGGTTCGGGAAGATGCGCCGGTCCTCGGGGACGAACGCGATCCCGCTCTGCGCGACCGAGAACGGGCTCTTGTTCGTGATCTCCTTGCCCTTGAACCGCACCGTTCCGGTGCGCGCCGGGACGAGGCCCATGATCGTCTTGCAGGTCGTCGAGCGGCCCGAGCCGTTGCGGCCGAGCAGCGCGACGACCTCGCCCTCGTCGACGACCAGCGAGACGTTCTGCAGGACGTGCGACTTGTCGTAGTAGGCGTTGACGCCTTCGAGCTCGAGCAGCACTAGGCGAGTTCTCCCAAATACGCGCGCTGGACGGCTTCGTTGGCGCGGATCTCCTGCGGCGTCCCGATCGCCAGCACCGAGCCGGTCTGGAACACCGTGATCGTGGTCGAGATGGCCATCACGACGTCGATGTCGTGCTCGACGAGCAAGATCGTTCGTCCGGGCGAGATGCGCTGGATCAGGTCGACGGTCTCGTGCGTCTCGGTCGGCGACATCCCGGCGAGCGGCTCGTCGAGCAGCAGCACCGGCGGATCGGTCGCGATCACGAGGCCGATCTCGAGCCGGCGCTGGTCGCCGTGCGAGAGGTTCTCTGCCCGCGCGTCGCGCGCTTCGAAGAGGCCGACGTCGTGCAGCACCTGCTCGGTCTTTTCGGCCAGATTTCCCATCCGCGCCGTCGGGAGGAAGAAGTTCGCTTTCCCGTCGTGGACCGCTTGCACGGCCAGCCGCACGTTCTCGTAGACCGTCAGGTGGCCGAAGATGTTGGTGATCTGGAACGAGCGCGCGATCCCGAGCCGCGCGCGCTGGTACGCGAGCAGCGAGGTGATCTCGCGGTCGTGGAACCAGATGCGCCCTTCGCTCGGCGGCAGCAGCCCGCTGAGCAGGTTGAAGAACGTCGTCTTCCCCGCGCCGTTCGGCCCGATGATCGTCCGCACGCCGCCTTCCGGGATCTCCAGCGTGACGTTGTTGACCGCGGTGAACCCGGAGAAACGCCGCGTCAAGCCTTGGGTCTTGAAGACGTAGCCGGTACCGGCGCCGGTCGCCGGAGCGGTGGCGGCCATCAGTGCGACGCCTCCGTCGCCGGCGTCTCGTCGACCGGCGGCAGCTCTTCCGCCATGTCCGTCTTGACGCGCTCGGTGCGCGAGAAGTACCGCTTGAACGCCGTCCCGAGCCCGTAGTGCCGCACGTCGTCGAACAATCCCATGATCCCGCGCGGCCCGACCAGCACGATGACGACGAAGACGACGCCGATCCAGGCCTCCCAGTACTTGGTGAGCTGGGAGACGTTGTTCTGGATCTCGTAGTAGACCGACGCGCCGAGGATCGGCCCGAGGAACGTCTGCACGCCGCCAAGCATCGACATCATCACGACGTTGCCGGAGTACTCGACCGAGCCGGCGTCCGGGTTGATCGCCTGCTGGTAGTACGTCCACAGCCAGCCGCCGATCGCCGGGAAGAGCGCGGAGAGCACGAACGCGTTGACGCGGTACTTGTCGACGTCGTAGCCGAGGAACCGCGCGCGCTGCTTGTTCTCGCGGATCGCGTGCAGCACGCTGCCGAACGGTGAGTGCAGAATATAGTACAGCCCGCACAGCGCGAGGAACACCGCGGCCGCGGTGAACCAGTAGAAGTGCATCGAGTCCTGCAGCCAGCCGAGGCCGGTCGGGTTCGGGCGCGCGATGTTCTGCATCCCGTCCTCACCGCCGGTCAGGTCGCTGAAGCGGTAGGTAATGAAGAAGATCACCTGCGCGAACGCCAGCGTGATCATCGAGAAGTAGATCCCGCTCGAGCGCGGGATGATGATCCGCGCCAGCAGCCACGCCCACAGCACCGCGACCACGACGGAGATCAGCAGCGCGACGAACAAGTTGTTCGTCGCGTCGTGGTGCAGATGGCGGCCGAACCAGACGACGTCGAAGCCCTTGGAATAGAGGGCCGTCGCGTAGGCGCCGATGGTGAAGAACATCGCGTGGCCGAACGAGAGCTCGCCGACGTGACCGAAGAGCAGGTTCCAGCCGCTCGCGAAGAGCGCGAAGATCACCATCGTCGTCGCGATCCCGACGAACCCGCTCCAGTTCCCGGTGAACGGGTTGGCGCCGGCGACGTACGGCAGGACCACGAACAGCACCGCCGTCCAGAGTAGCGGGTGCAGCAGGAACCCCGCGACGGGATTCGGCTTGCTCATTCGAACAGGCCCTCGACGCCGAACAGGCCGCGCGGCCGCACCAGCAGGATGAGTCCCATGATGATGTAGCCGGTCATCTCGACCGCCGGCGGCCAGAGCAGCGCCATCAGGCTCGTCAGGATACCGATCAGCAGCCCGCCGACGATCGCGCCCCAGAACGAGCCGATCCCGCCGACGATCACGATCACGAACGTCAGCACGATCCACTGCGAGGCCAGGCTCGGCTGGATCGCGTAGATCGGCGCGGCGAGCGCGCCGGCTAGCCCGGCCATCAGGGAGCCGATCCCGAACACCAGCGTGAACATCATCGGCATGTTGATCCCGAGGATCTTCACCATCTCGGCGTCGCGCGTCCCGGCGCGGATGATCATCCCGATGTTCGTCTTGTTCAGCAGCAGCCAGACGAGCGCGAGGATCACGATCGTGAGCAGCACCAGCAGCACGTCCTTGTAGAACGGGAGCTGATAGGAGCCGATCGAGATCGAGTCGGGCATGTAGGCCGGCGTCGAGACGCGCACGGCGTCGTCGCCCCAGACCTTTCGCACGATCTGGGCGAAGATGAGCGCCGTCCCGAACGTCAGCAGCAGCGTGTACTCGGGGATCCGCTTGTAGAGCGGCCTGATGAGCGTCGACTCGAACAGCATCCCCAAGGCGCCGACGATCACCGCCGAGACGAGGATCGCCGGCCAGAACCCGATCTTGTCGTTCAGCTGGAACATCAAGTAGGCGCCCAGCATGAAGAACGAGCCGTGAGAGAAGTTGATGACGCCCATCAGCCCCAGGATGATGTTCAGACCGAGCGCGACGAGGATGTAGAGCATCCCCAGGGTGACGCCGTTGACGAGCTGATCGAGGAGCTCAGGCGCCGAGAGCATGCCGAGGAAAGGGATTTCGAGGTCCTCCGGGCTGCGCGGAAAGACCCTCCGTTCGCCCTTCGGGGGCCCGCTTCCATGCTGCACCTGCGCCGGGTTTGAAACTTGCTGATCCCGCCGAAAGTTAAGAGGAGACCTAATGCCGCGCGGGAGCTTTCGAGACCCGGCGGGGTTGGGCGGCAGGAGCGGCCCTCCGCTCAGGAGATTCGTACGACCAATGTCAATGTGGGAACCGTTCACCGAACGCGCGCGGCGCAGCATCGTGCTCGCTCAGGAAGAAGCGCAGCGGCTCGGTAACAACTACATCGGAACCGAGCATATCCTGCTCGGGATCATCTCCGAGGGCGAGAGCCTCGCGGCCAAGGTCCTCGAGACGCTCGGCGTCAACCTGGCGAAAGTCCGCCAGGAGGTCGAGGCGATCGTCGGCCGGGGCGGCCAGACCGTCCAGCAGGAGATGGTCTTCACGCCGCGCGCCAAGCGGGTGATCGAGCTGGCCTTCGAAGAGGCGCGCCAGCTCAACCACAACTACATCGGAACCGAGCACTTGCTCCTCGGCCTCATCCGTGAGGGCGAGGGCGTGGCGGCACGCGTCCTGACCAACCTGGGGGTCGATCCCGCCAAGGTTCGCGTCCAGACGACCTCGCTGCTCGGCGCCGAGGGCCAGCCGCCGGCCCCGAAGGGCAAGTCGAAGACCCCCACGCTCGACGCCTACGGCCGCGACCTCACCACGCTCGCCCGCGAGAACAAGCTCGACCCGGTGATCGGGCGCTCGAACGAGATCGAGCGCGTCATCCAGATCCTCAGCCGCCGGACGAAGAACAACCCGGCCCTCATCGGCGAGCCCGGCGTCGGCAAGACCGCGATCGCCGAAGGGCTCGCGCAGCGCGTCATCAAGACCGAAGTTCCCGAGCCGCTCCGCGACAAGCGCGTCATCACGCTCGACCTCGCCGGGCTGGTCGCCGGAACGAAGTACCGCGGCGAGTTCGAGGAGCGCATGAAGCGCGTCATGGACGAGATCCGCGGCGCCGCCGGCGAGATCATCCTGTTCATCGACGAGCTGCACACGCTGGTCGGCGCCGGCGCGGCCGAAGGCGCGATCGACGCATCGAACATCATCAAGCCCGCGCTCGCGCGCGGCGAGTTGCAGTGCATCGGCGCGACGACGCTCAACGAGTTCCGCAAGCACATCGAGAAGGACAGCGCGCTCGAGCGCCGGTTCCAGCCGGTCATGGTCGGCGAGCCGACGGTCGAGGAGACCATCGAGATCCTCAAGGGCCTGCGCGACCGCTACGAGGCGCACCACAAGGTCACGATCACCGACGAAGCGCTCGCGGCCGCCGCGAAGCTCGGCGACCGCTACATCAGCGATCGCTTCCTCCCCGACAAGGCCGTCGACCTGATCGATGAGGCCGCCTCGCGCGTGCGCCTGCAGGCGACGCTGCCGCCGCAAGAGATCCGCGAGATCGAGAACCAGATCCGCCAGGTCAAACAGGAGAAAGAGTCGGTCGTCAAGTCGCAGGAGTTCGAGAAGGCGGCCGCCATCCGCGACCGCGAGGAGAAGCTGCGGCTCGAGAAGCAGCGGCTCGAGACCGAGTGGGCCGAGAAGCGCGCGCAGCAAGACAAAACGATCAAAGTCACCGAGGAAGACGTCGCGCACATCGTCTCGTCGTGGACGAAGATCCCGGTCTCGAAGCTCGCCCAGGCCGAGACCGCGAAGCTGCTCGGGATGGAGGACCAGCTCCACAAGCGCGTGATCGGCCAGAACCTGGCGATCTCGACGCTCACGCGGGCGATCCGCCGTTCGCGCGCGGGGCTCAAGAACCCGAAGCGCCCGATCGGCTCGTTCATCTTCCTCGGCCCGACCGGCGTCGGGAAGACGGAGGTCGCGCGCTCGCTCGCCGAGTTCATGTTCGACGATGCCGAGTCGATGATCCGCATCGACATGTCGGAGTACATGGAGAAATATGCGGTGTCGCGCCTGGTCGGCGCGCCGCCCGGATACGTCGGCTACGAAGAGGGCGGTCAGCTCACCGAAGCGGTCCGCCGCCGTCCGTACTCCGTCGTGCTGCTCGACGAGATCGAGAAGGCGCATCCGGACGTGTTCAACCTGCTGCTGCAGGTGCTCGAGGACGGCCGGCTGACCGACTCTCAGGGCCGCGTCGTCGACTTCAAGAACACCGTGATCATCATGACGTCGAACGTCGGCGCGACCGGGATGCAGACGACGACCGACATCGGGTTCCGCACGCAGAAGGACGTCGGCAACGACGAGCAAGCGTACGAGAAGATGAAGACCAAGGTGCTCGACGAGGTGAAGCACTCGTTCCGGCCGGAGTTCCTCAACCGTGTCGACGAGACGGTGGTCTTCCACCAGCTCAGCCGCGAGCAGATCGCGGAGATCGTCGGTCTGGAGCTCGACAAGGTCATCCGCGAGGTGAAGGCTCAGGACATGCACCTCGAGGTCACCGAAGACGCGAAGCAGCTGCTCGCGAAGAAGGGCTGGGACCCGCAGTTCGGTGCGCGCCCGCTGCGCCGCGCGATCCAGCGCGAGGTCGAGGACGAGCTGGCCGAAGAGATGCTGAAGGGCAACTTCGGAACCGGCGACCGCATCCTGGCCGAAGTCAATCCGGACAACCCGGAGAAGCTGCGGTTCTCGAAGATCCCCAACGTGCAGGACCCGGGGATCACGCAACCGCCCGAACCGCAGCCCGCCGCGTAGATTGCGAATGAGCGGCCCCGTACGGAAGTGCGGGGCCCTTTTTTGCCGAACACCGATAGGTTGACCCCGTACGCGCTTTGGCGGTCCCGCCTTCCGGCGGTGATCGGAACTTGGTTCGCACGTGACCTGACCCGCGCAGCGCTCGCCCTCGTGGACGGAGGGCGCGTCGTCTTGCGCTCGGTCGAACCGGGCCGCATCGAAGCGACGGTGAAAGACCGCGTCCCGGTCGCGACGTCGGTCGAGTGGGCGACCGGCACGGGCCCGCAGGCCTTGCGCGCGGTCTGCACCTGCGGTACGACCGGCGTTTGCGAGCACGTCGTCGCGACGCTGGAGGTCGTGCGCAGCGCCGAGGAGGCGTCGTTGCCCGAGGCGACCGGGGAGAACGGCGAGGCCGAGCTCGCCTGGCTTCCGGACGCGGAGCAGGATGCCGCCCGCGCCCGCGCCCGCGCGGTCTGGCCGGTGCTCGCGCTCGGAAACGGCGGCTCGCTGACCGGGACGCTGTACCTCGACACGCCGCGCTTGCGCGGCGTGATCCGCGATGCCGACGCGATCCTCGCGATGATGGACCAGACGCCGCCCGACGACTGGGACGACGTCGACCGCACGCTGCTGCGCGACGACGCGGTGCAGGAAGCGTTCGGCTCACGGTCGTCCTCGAAGGCGCTGGCGCGGGCGATGTTCCGGCTGGCGCGGCATCCGCGGCTGCGGTTCGACGACGCGCCCGGCGAGAACCGGCATCCCTCGGAGCTCGCGCCGTTCGCGGTCGAGACGCGCGGCGTGAAACTCCGCGCGGAGCGCGTCGGCTCACGGTTCGTCCCGGCGCTCGAGGCGCCGGACGGTGCGCGCGTCTCGCCGGCGGACGCGGCCATCGTTGAAGGGCCACCGGCATGGGTCGTCATGGGCCGGACCGCGTATCTGCTCGACGGAACGTTCGATCCGCGCAAGGTGATCGCGGCCTCGCGCGCGGCGACGAACGGTGCCGCGCCGGCCGACGACGGCGGAATGCCGACGGTGCGCGCGATCGCGCGCGTCGCGCCGTTCCTGACCGACCGCGAGCGCGCCGGCCTCGGCGTCGTCGACGCGGAGCGCCCGGCGCTGATCGTGCGCGCGGCCTGGCGCGAAGGCGCGCTGCTCGCGCGCGTCGCGTTCGTCGACCGCGCGACCGGCGCGCACGCGCCGTTCGGCGCACAGGGCGCGGTGAGCGCGAGCGCCGGGCGCTTCGTGCGCTGGGCGCCCGAGGTCGCACGCGGCTTCGCCCGCCGCTTCTTGGAAGCGGGGTTCGTACCGCGCGGCACGGACGGATTCGCGCTGCACGACGCCGACCGCGCCGCGGAGATCGTGCGCACCGTCTGGCCGTCGTGGGACGACACCGAGGTGCGTCTCGACGAATCGCTCGCCGCGCTCGCTGGCGGCGGCAAGGTGGACGTCTCGGTCAGCGCGACCGCCGCCGAAACCGGCGACTGGTTCGACCTCGACGTCTCGGTGTTCGTCGGCGGCGGCGAACCGCTCACGCGCGAAGAATTGCGCGCGCTCCTCGGCGCAAAAGGCCGCTACGCGGAAGTGCGCGGCAAGCTGGTCGACGTCGGCGACTTGCGTTCGCGGCAGAACTTGTTGTCGGAGCTGACCGACCGCCGCCGCACGGGACTCGCATCGCTCGTCGCGATGCGCGACGAATTGCACGAAGCGTTCGGTGACGTCGCATTACCGGAAGAAGTCGAAAAGATTCGCGAGCGTTTGCGCAACTTCGAAGGCATTGAAGAAGTTGAACCTCCTGAGGTGTTGCAAAACGTTTTGCGCGACTATCAGCGTCGCGGTTTAGACTTCTTGTCGTACTTGTCGTCGTTCCGCTTCGGCGGAATTTTGGCTGACGACATGGGCGTCGGTAAGGCCGCCCCCCTACACAACCGTGCCATTACGCCGCGCGGTGTGCGCCGATTCGGCGATTTGCAAGTCGGCGATGAAGTGATGGGCCGCGACGGCCTTCCGCACAAAATCGTCGGCGTTTACCCGCAAGGTATACTTCCCGCTTTCCGCATCACGTTCAGCGACGGTTCCTCAACGCTGTGCTCTGATGATCATCTCTGGGCAGTGAACTCGGCAGTTCGCAAGAAGCGCGGCCTGCCATATCGCGTACTCAGCACGGCGCAAATTCGCGAGCGGTTGCACGATGCGGCCGGAAACGCCCGCCACTACATACCAATCGCGGACCCGATGCACTTCGGACAGCGCCCGAAGCTTCCAATAGACCCGTATTTGCTCGGCTGTATCCTTGGCGATGGTGGAATCACCGCCCGCAACAGTCTTTCGTTCACCACCGCGGATACCGAGTTGCTCGAAGAATGCCGATCATTACTGCCGACCGGCTCAGATTTCTTCGCAGTCAAAGACCGACCGTATAAATTCCGGATTGGGAGCGTGGTGCGCGGTAGACGCGCGCTCCTTGACGCCCTCGACGAGCTGGATTTGGTTGGTCTTGGTTCGTCGATGAAGTTCGTGCCGTCTGTGTATAAGACGGCATCTCTTCGGGACCGTCTCTCCCTTCTTCAGGGTCTTCTCGACACGGACGGCACAACGCAGCCCCAAAACGGGAATGTCGAATTTACGTCGACCTCGGATCAACTTGCGCAGGATGTCGCGTGGATCGTCCAATCGTTGGGTGGGATAGCGCGCATGCGCTACAAGGCGCAGCCGAAGTACATGTACAAGGGCGAGCAGCGGATCGGTAAGCCGGCGTACCGAGTCGGGATCTCGCTGCCACCGGAATTCGCGCCATTTCGCTTGGCGAGAAAAATGGCGCGCTACACGCCGCGGTCGAAGTATCTTCCGACGCGCGCCATCGTGAGTGTTGAGTACGAGCAAGACTGTGAGATGATGTGCATTGCGGTCAATGCGCCCGATAAGCTGTTCCTCCTCGACGACTTCATTGTCACGCACAATACGGTGCAGGTAATCGCGCACGTGCTGCGGCGGAAGGAGCACGAGGGCGAAGTTCCTGTGCTCGTGATCGCGCCGACGTCGGTGACGCACACGTGGGACAACGAGATCAAGAAGTTTGCGCCGTCATTACGCACGCTTCGGCTACAGTCGGGGAGCGATCGGGCGGCGAAGTACGACACGATCCACGACTACGACGTCGTGATCACGTCGTATGCGCTCGCGCGGCTCGATGCGCATCAGCTCGAGCGGTTCCGCTTTCGGACGCTGGTCCTCGACGAGGCGCAGAACGCAAAGAACCCCGCCTCGCAGATCGCCAAGGTCGTGCGCGGTTTGCAGGCGGATCACCGGCTTGCGCTGACCGGTACGCCGGTCGAGAACTCGCTGCGCGATCTGTGGGCGATCTTCGGGTTCGTCGAGCCGGGGCTGCTCGGGTCGGAGACCTCGTTCCGGCGGCGGTTCGAGCTGCCGATCGCGGACGGCGACGAAGGCGCGGCCGCGGCGCTGCGTTCACGGCTCGAGCCGTTCCTGCTGCGGCGGACCAAGGAAGACGTCGCGCGCGAGCTGCCGGAGCGCACGGAGGCCGTGATCGAGTGCGAGCTCACGCCGCTGCAGCGGCGGCTGTACCGCGGGATCGCGGAGGCCGCGCGGCGCGACGTGCTCGCGAAGTACGACGAAGAAGGCGCCGAAGCGGCGACCGTCCACGTGCTCGCCGCGCTGACACGGCTGCGGCAAGTCTGCGCCCACCCCGGCTTGCTGGTGCCCGAGTATCTCGAGGATCCCGAGGCGAGCGGGAAGTTCGACGCGTTCATCGAGACGGTCGAAGAAGTCCTCGACGGCGGTCACAAGGTGCTCGTGTTCAGCGCGTTCGCCTCGATGCTGCGCATCATGCGCACCGCGCTCGAACGCAAGCAGATCGCGTACGGCTATCTCGACGGCTCGACCAAGGACCGCGACCGCCAGGCCGAAGTCGACCGCTTCATGGCAGACGGCGGTCCGCCGGTGTTCCTGTGCTCGCTCAAAGCGGGCGGCGTCGGGCTGACGCTCACCGCGGCGGACTATGTCGTGCTGTACGACCCGTGGTGGAATCCCGCGGTCGAACGTCAGGCGATCGACCGCACCCACCGCATCGGTCAGACGCGCCCGGTCACCGCGTACCGCATGGTCACCGCCGGATCGGTCGAGGAGAAGATTCGCGCGCTCGCCGAGCGGAAGACGGCGCTCTCGAAGGCCGTTGTCAAGGCCGACAGCGCGGTTGCGAAGACGCTCACACGTGAAGACCTCGCCTTCCTGTTCAGCGATCCGGAGTAGGCGCCAAATCTAGCGCTGCCGCGGCGTAGACGGATACTAGACGCCGCCTCGGCAGGATGACGCAAGAGGCAGCGGTCACGATCGCCGCCCGCGGCGATCACATCTCGTCTCGCGACCGTCTTCCAGCCCAGCGTTAGCTGCTCAACCCCTCACCGGCGCTGCCGATGATAGACGTACGCGACGCGCATGGATCAGCGCGCCGCTCATCATCACTCGTACAAGGATGTCTTCCATGAAACGCATCGTTCTTGCGCTGGCGCTGGCGGTTTCGTTCGCCGCGCCTGCGTTCGCCGAGCCGTCGGCCTATCTCGCACCCGCCGACCGTTATTTCGGCCGGCTGAAGATGAGCATCCTGGGCGTTCGCAACTCGATCAAAGACCTCGCAGCGCGCGCGGACGCGCACCCGGAAGACGCGGAGCACATCTACGACAAAGCGGTCCTCGTCGAAGACGCGCTCCACGACTGGCAGAAGCACTTCCCCCGTGATCCGTGGATCCCCAAGTACGCCTACAGCCTCGCTCAGCTCTACGGGAAGCTCGACCTCGACGATGCGCGCGTGCGCAAGAACGACACGCTGGACTGGTTGATCGCCACCTATCCGGAGTCTGAATATGCAATGCTTCCGCGTGACTAAGATCGCCGCATTGGCGATGATGCTCGTCGCGTGCCTCGCTCCGGCGGTGCGCGCGGCGAACATGAGCGATCTCGCCCCGGCCGACCAGTACTTCGGCCAGCTCAAGATGAGCGTGCTCGGCATCCGCAACGAGCTCAACGCGCTCGAGCGCCGCGCGGTCGGCGGCGACCGCAACGTCGCCGCGATGAACGGCAAGCTCGCGATGGTCGACGACGCGATGCGCGACTGGCGCCGGCACTACCCGCGCGACTCGTGGCTCCCGCGCTTCGAGGCGCAACGCGCGCGAGTCGCCGGCTACATCGCGTCCGCGGGCTACGGCCGGCGCTACGTGCCGACGGCCGACACCGCAATTCGCATCTGGAACTCCATCCCGCACCGATAGTCAGGACGGTCGCGGCGCGGGCGGCGCGGGCGGGGGCACCGGCGCCGCCGGCGTCCCCGGCGTACGGTCGCGCATCTCGCGCTGGATGTCGCGCAGCTCGCGCTCGACCTCGCGGAGCCGCTGCTCGAGATCGGGGCGCGCCGTGAACGGCTGCACGTACAGCGGACGGAAGGTTTGTGCGTTGCGCAGCGCGCGCAGCGCCCGTTCCATCTCGGCCGAGACGATCGGCGAGGGGATCACGATCGGATGCGCCTGCAGGTCGCGGAGCGCGCGCTCGACGTCGCGCGAGATGACCGGCGCCGGGATCGCCGGCGGGTTGATGAAGACGCCGCGCAGCCGGCCCTCGGCGTACGAGAGCGGCATCTCGCGCAGATCGCAGCCCGTGCAGCCGCGCAGGAAGCGCTTGTAGTCGGCGCCGACGATGCTGCGCGCGTCGAGCCGGACGCCTTCCATCACGACGCCCTCGGTCTTCGCGCGGGCGAACGAGGTGTTGCGGAAGCGAACGCCGGTGAAGCGCGCGTTGCGCAGGTCGGCGTCGTCGAACTTCGCGTCCTCGAGGTCCGCGCCGACGAACGAGGCGCCGTTCAGGTTCGCGCGGGAGAGGTCGACGCCGCGCAGGTCGGCGCCGACGAAGTGCAGACCGTGCAGGTCGCGGCCGCGGAGATCGTGCGGGAAACGGCAGCCGGCGCACGAGTTCACCAGCTGGCGGACGAGATCGTCCTCGGCGCTCGCGGGCGCGCCGGGCGGCAGAACGAGCAGCGCGAAAGCCGCGATCAGAACGAGACGGCGGAGCATGATGGGGTCCTTTCTCTCAGGCGGGGGCCAGCGCGCCGGTGAGGTCGGCGTGGCCGTATTCGACCAGCTCCTGGCGCGTTACGGTGCGGCACGAGCGCGGCGCCGTGTCGCGGTCGTCGCGCCGATCTTCGCGGTTGCAGTAGCGCGCGGCGCGGAAGTCGATCCCGTGCAGGTCGACACCGCGCAGATCGGTGCAGACGGTGCGCCGGTTGGTGTCGTCGTAGTAGCCGTCACGTGCCTGCGTGCACAGGATCGCATCGCCGATCGTCGCGCCCGCGAGCTTCGCGCCGCGCAGGCTGGCGCCGACCAGATCGGCGCCGCGCAGGTCCACGCGCGAGAGGTCGGCATCGCGCGCGCTCATCCCGACCAGCCGGGCGTCGTTGAGGTGCGCGCCGGCGAGCTTCGCGTCCCGCAGGCTCGCGCCGACGAGCTTGCTGCCGCGAAGATCGGCGTCGTGCAGATCGATCCCGTGGAGCGAGCAGCCGGTGCAGTCGCGCAGGATGATCCGTCCGGCCGCACCGTCGACGTCCGCCTGCGAGACGCTGGCGCCGACGAACGTGATCCCGTCGGTGTTCGCGCGAGCGAACGTCGTGTGCCGAAGCCGCACGCCGACGAAGCGCGCGTTGCGCAGATCGGCGCCGTCGAAGCGCGTTCCGTCGAGGTTCGCGCCGGTGAACTCCGCGTCGCGCAGATTCGCATTGGAGAGATCGACGTCGCGCAGATCGCTGCCGACGAAGCGCAGCCCGTGCAGGTCGCGGCCGTGCAGATCCTTCGGCAGCCGGCAGCCGACGCACGAGTTGATCAGCTGCCGTGCGAGGTCGTCGTCGGCCGCGACCGCCGGCGCGGACGGTGCGGCGAGGGCGAGCGCCAGAGCGGCGAGGGCGAGAGAACGGATCACGACGAGCCTCCTTGGTGAACTAACGAAATAAGACTTAAGAGCAAAAAAGAAGAGCGGGCGGCATCAGCCGTCCAGCCCGCTGCTTCCGGTCATGGTCATCCCGGCGGTGTGCGCGCCGTGCAGCTCCACGCCGGCGAGGTTGCAGCCCTCGAAGCGCGCGTTGGTGAGGTTCGCGCCGGACAAGTTCGAGCCGGTCAGGTCGACGCCGCTGAAGCGCACGCCCGAGAGGTTCGCCTCGCGCAGATCGGAGTGACTGAGGTCGGCGCCGCTCAGCGTGATCCCGTGCAGGTCCTGACCGTGCAGGTCGAGGTGCGAGAGATCGCAGCCGGTGCAGTTCGCGAGCACGCTGCGCAACGCCGTGCCGCGCAGGCTCATGCTGCGCACCGAGACGCCGTTCAGCCTGATCCCTTCGAGGTTCGCGCCGTCGAGGTTCGCATTGCGCATCTCGGTGCCGTTGAGCTGCGCGTTGCGCAGGTCGGCCCGCATCAGGTTGGCACGGGCCAGCGACACGCCGGTCAGCTGCGCACCGGAGAAGTTCACGCCGCGCAGGTCCGCGTCGTTGAAGTTCGCGCCGTTCAGCAGCAGCCCGTGGAGGTCTTGGCCGTGCAGATCGAGCTTCGCGAAGTCGCAGCCGGTGCAGCTGGCGATCAAGCTGCGGAGCGTCGTGCCGCGCAGGCTGACGTGCTGGACCGAGGCGCCGATCAACTTGATCCCGTCGAGCTGCGCGTTGTCGAAGTTCGCCTCGCGCAGGTCGACGCCGTTCAGCTCGGCGTTGCGCAGGTCCGCACCCGAGAGGTTCGCACCGCGCAGCGAGACGCCGAGGAGCTGCGCGCCGCTCAGATTCGCGCCGCGCAGGTCCGCGCCGGAGAGATCGTCGCCGTTGATCTTCAGACCGTGCAGGTCGACGTTGCGCAGATCGGCGCCGTGCAGCGAGCACGCCATGCACGAGGCGACCAGCTCGCGCGAGAGCTTCACGCCGGCGACCCGGGTGCGGTTCGACCACGTCGACTCTTGCGCGATTTGCGCCGGCATCGAGCCCATCGCGATCTTCATCGCTTTCGCGACCTCGGGCCCGATCTCGACGGTCTCGTGGGTCCGCTTGGCCCGCGCGAGCGCGTTCTCGGCGGCGCTGGTCAGCTTGGCGATCTGCTGCGGCGTCAGCGGCGGAACGTCATGCGGGAAGATGACGTACCGCGTCCCATTGGGCGGCAGCTCGGGGATGCTCGGTGCCACAGGGACCCCAGCGTTCGCGCCGGGCGGCGCGGGCGGCGGCGGAGCCACCGTCCCCGATCCGGTCGAGACGGTCGTGCCGCGGGCCGTGAGTGCGTCGTGCGCGCTCGCGTCGTGCGACGCGAGGCTGCGCGAACCGGTGGATTGCGAGGCCGACGCCTCGCCGGCGTACTTCGAGCCGCGCGACGGGCTCTCGTGCGAGCGCGGCGCAACGGTCGGCATCGGGACGAGCTGGAAGTTCACCGTCTTCGGCTCGAGGACCGCGACCTGGCGCGTGTCGCTCGCTCGGAGATCGGTCTGCTGATTACCGCGCGCGACGGCGGACGATGCGGGGTGCGAGATTTTCGTATGCGCGCTGCGGACGGCCGCCGCATGCCACGTCACCGGCGCGGCCGCGTTCACGGTAGCCGCGCCGGCCGGCGCTTCCGCAACCGCGGGCAGCTCGACGGCGGGGGCGCTCGTCGCGACGACGGCGACCGCGAGGACGCTCGCGACCGCGACGCCGAGCGCGGCGAGCGGCGAGCGGTGCAGGCGTGCGCGCTTCTTGTCGAGCAGCTGCTCGATCCGGACGGTGATCTGCTTGCGCGTGAGCAGCGCTCCCGGCGCGACGACCGCGTGCTCCGGCATCCGCATCTCGCGCGCGAGCCGCCAGAGCGAGGTCGCATACGCGTGCGCTTCGCCGGTCTTCTCGACGACCGCGTCGTCGGAGGCGATCTCGCGCTCGAGCGCGATCCGGCGCCCGACCATCCAGACGATCGGGTTGAACCAGAAGATCCGCTCGATGACGCGCTGCACGAGGTTCGTCCAGTCGTCGTAGCGCCGCAGGTGCGCGTGCTCGTGCAGCACCAGCTGCTCGATTGCGGCGAGGCCGTCGGCGGTCGCGAGCTCGGTCGGGATCAAGATCACGGGACGGCGGAAGCCGATCGCGACCGGCGTCTCGATCTCGAAGGAGAGGCGCAGGTAGATCTCGCGGCCGGGGCCGATCTCGGTGAGCCACGGCAGCTCGTCGGCGAGGGTGCCGTCGAGCGGGCTCGAGCGCCGCTTGAGACCGCGCACCCGAGCGATGCTCGCCGCCAGACCGATCAGACCGATGAGCGCGCCGAGCACCCACACGCCGACGACGCCGATCGCGAGGTTGCGCGACATGCGCGGCGTCCAGCGGATCACCGGCAGCCGGTCGAGCAGCGACGGACCGCCGAGCGCGATCGGCTGGTACGCGGCGCGGTTTGCCGCCGCAGACAAACGCTGCGGAGCGGCGCCGGTGCCGCGAACCTCGTGCCGAGCTGCGCGGCGCTGCATCGCGGTCGTCTCGGCCGCGGAGCGGGCCGGCGCGGCGAGGGTCGCCGCGCCGGTCGCCGGTGCAGCATCCGGCGCCGGCGCGGAGGTGGTGGCGGCCGGAGCGGCCGCGGTTGCGCGGGCGATGGAGACGCCGATCCCCGCGAGCGGCATCAGCGCCGTCGCGAGCAAAGCCGTGGTCCACAGCGCGTGCCTCGAGGAAGCGGTCAGGTTCAGCGTGCGCGTCGCCACGAGGACGAGCGCCGCGAGCACGCCGCCTAGGACGACGCTCGCGAGGATCGCGCGGAGCGCGACGCCGACGACCGCCTCGATCATCTACTGCTGCCCTTTCGCCTTGTCGAGAAGCTCGCGGAGCCGGTCCAGCTCCGCATCATCTACTGCCTCGGACTCGAGAAGATTCAGCACGAGCTCGCGAGGCGAGCCGTCGAAGAAGCGCGAGAGAACGTGGCTGACCACGCTGCGCTGTGCCTCGTCACGCGCGACGACGGCGCGGTAGATGAAGGCGCGCCCGGCCGCTTTGTGGCGGACGTAGCCTTTCTGCTCGAGGATACGCATGGTGGTGAGGACGGTGTTGTACGCGAGCGGCGGATCGCCGATCGCGTCGACGACATCAGCGACGCTCGACTCGCAACGGTCCCAGAGGACTTGCATGAGGCGGTACTCCGCCTCCGTGAGGGTCGGCGACTTCTTGCGGGGCATACCCCGACGCTATCATGCCGGGTGTCCCAAGTCAACTAAAGTTTTAAGAAGAACAGATTAGGCGGCGCATAGCGCAGGCTCGCCGGCCGCGCGGACCGCCTCGAGAAGCCCGTCGAGCCCCCGCTCACCGGCCAGCCCGGCGAGCGCCTCCTGCGTGAGCGGCGCGCCGCCGCCGGCCGGGACGAACACCACATCCTCGGGCTCGGCGATCCGCGCGTGCGCCTCGTAGACGTGCTCGCCGTCGACCAGCACGATCCCGCGGTCGTCGAAGTCCACCATGATCACGCGAATCCCCTGAGCCGCGGCTGCGGAGCGGACGCCGGCCGGGAGGTTCGCCGTCGCGAGGAGCGCCGCGACCGGGCGGTCCCGCAGTGCCGCGCGGGCCGACGGCTCGTCGGCGACCGGCGGGAGCGGGGCCAGCGCGGCCCGGATCGACGCGACGCCGAGCAGCGCGGCCGCGAAGGCCGCCGTCCCGGGCGCCAGCGCGCTCGCGACGTGGTCGCCGGGCTCGACGCCGCGCGCGGCGAGGGCCGCGCCGAGCGCGTCCGCGGCGTTGCACAGCGCGACATGGTCCAGCTCGACCCCGTCCGCGCCGGAGACTCCTCGGCTCGGGGCACAGCCGCGGCACACGAGATCGATGAGCGTCTTCGCAAGCATGCCGGAGCTTTGCCCCGCGACCGTCCAAGTGAAACCGCCGACCCCGCCAATTGAAACGGCGGCCGCTTGCGCGACCGCCGTCCGGATCCGATGCTTGGGAGCGCCGGTGCTATTTGGTCGAGACGACCGTGTAGTTTTCGCGCGGCCCGATCTTCTCCGAGGTGATGACCTTCTCGGCCGCGGTGCTGTCCGGGTTCGAGCACGGCTCAGCGGCGTAGTCGCCGCCGACCGTCGAGGCGATCGTGAAGAACTCGTTCGGCGAACGGCGCTTGTTCTTCGCGACGATCTCGCCCGCGTAGGTTTGCTGGATCGCTTGGTGGTCGCACTTGCGGAAGTACGCGCCGCTCTTCTTGGCCGCGTCGTAGTGGTAGTTCTCGAACGCCTCGACGATCTTCTCGGTCGCCGTCGAGCCGGCCGCGTTGACGCGGTTGATGATGTTCTTGCCGGCCATGTAGCCGAGGTATTGACGCCAGTCGACTTCGGAGACGTTCGGTTTGAGCGCGTTGTAGACGCGCGGCGCGTCGCCGCCGGCCTCCGGTCCCCACACGTAGCCCCACAGCGAGCCGACGAGATCGTCGACCGGCATGCCGACCGCGACGTCGTTACCGCACAGGATCCCACCGAACGTCATTTTCTTGTTGAGGCCGAGTTGGACGGCGGCCTTCGTGGCGTTTTGGCAGTCGGGTCCATAGTTACAGAACACGAGCACGTTCGCGTCGGTATTGCGCGCCTTGGTGAGATACGACGAGTAGTCGGTCTGGCCGAGCGGATGCAGGTCGACGCCGACCTCGGAGCCGCCCTGGGCGAGCAGGATCTTACGGAACCGCTCGTGGGCGTCGGTACCGAACGCGTAGTCGGCGACGAGGAAGTACCACTTCTTCCCGTGCTTGAGGAGCGCAGGGCCGACCGCGTTCGCCAGCATCGCGTTCGAGCAGGTCTGGCGGAAGGTGACCCGGTGCGCCTTGGCGCCCGTGATGTTGGTGTCATGGGTGCCGACCGCGAGGAAGAACGTGTTGTTCTCGGCGGCGGTTGCCGAGACGGCCAGCCCGACCGCGGAACTGAGGCAGCCGGTCAAGAGGTCGACCTTCTCCTGCGAGATCAGCCGCTTCGCTTCGGTGGTACCGGTCGCCGCTTTGTTGGCGTCGTCGCCCTTGATGATCTCGTACTTGATGCGGTTGTTCTTGCGCATCGCCTCGGCGACGGCCACTTCCATCCCGTGCTGCTGCGACTGCGACGCGGCCGCGTAGACGCCGGAGAAGCCGTCGATGTGGCCGATCTTGACGGTCGCGCCGCCGCCGGCGGCGATCACGTCGCGGGGCGGAAGGAGAGGCGACGCGCCGGCCGCGCGCGTCTCGAGAAGCGGAAAGCCGAGTGCGGCCGCGCCGGCGATGCCGAGGGCGCCGGTACGGCGAAGAAACTCCTTCCGATCGACGGAAGAGTCCGGGCGATGGTCGTCCATGGTGCTCCTTACCGGGAGTTCAGGGCTGCTTTTGGGCCAAGTTTCTTCGAAACGCCTGAGCACCCTACATCATCGCACGGACACCGTATGGAAACGACGAAGACGTAACGCGTGGCGGAGGAACGGGCCGAACCCAAAGTCGTCCTCCTCGTCCGGCTGCTCAGCGCAATCGACGAGGGGCGCTTCACGTTCGAGGAGCTCAAGGATCAGATCGCGGACGAGAAGCCGCCCAGCACGCGAACGCTGCGGCGCTATCTGAGCGTCCTCGCCGACGCGGGTTTTCCGTGGTTTTTCGACCGCGCGAGCGGGACGTACCGGTTCGCCGACGGCTACAGCCTGCGCCGATTGAACCTTTCGCACCGGGAATTACAGGGACTCGTGACCCTGAAGCGCTTGGGCTCCTCGCTCGGTCCGGCGCTTGCGACGGCGATCGAGGAGACGACGCAGAAGCTGCTGCGCTCCAGCGACCGCCGGACCGAGGTCTCGATCGAGAGCAGCTCGCTGGCGATTCGGCTGGAGCCGGTCGCGATGGACGCGGCGGCGGAGCGCGCGTTCGAGCAGCTGCAGAGTGCCGAGCGCGACCGAAGGCGCGTGCAGTTCGGCTACACGGACAAGAAGGGCGCGCGGACGCAGCGGCGCGTCGACCCGTACGGCTTCATCGTCTCGGGCGGGCGGGTCTACCTGGTCGGCTACGACCACAACCGCACCGACATGCGCGTCTTCGCGGTCGACAACGTCTCCGACGTCGCGGTGACGCCGCAGAAGTACGAGAAGCCGGCCGATTTCAACCTCGAGGCGTACGGTGCCGACTCGGTGAGCGGCGTCGTTCACGGCGACGCGGTGACCGACGTGACGGTACGTTTCTCGCCGGTCGTCGCGAAGGCGGCGGCCGCGTCGAGCACGACGCGCGAGCGCCGGGTCGAGCCGCGCGACGACGGCGGCGTCGACATCACGTACCGCGTCGCGGACCCGCTCGAGATCGTGCGGATGTCGCTCGGCTGGGGAGCCGAGGCGGAAGTGATCGCGCCCGAGGAGGCGCGCCGCGCCGCCGCCGAGATCGCGCGCGAGGTCGCGGCGCGCTACGCCGTCCCGCGCGGTTCCGCCTGAGCGAGCAGGAACGGAGAAACCGCGGGTCGCGTTCTTCCAGGGACATGACGCGCTCGATGAAGCTCTTCGTCGCCCTCGCCGCCGCCGCCGCGTTATCGTGCGGCGCGGCCGCGCGCGCGGCCGTCCCCGCGGGCCAGCCCGTCGACGGGATCCGTTGCGACCAGATGGAGGGCTCGCTGATGCACATCCACCAGCACTTGCGGATCCTCGATCACGGCAAGCCGGTCGCGATTCCCGACGACATCGGCCGCCCGATGATCGGCCAGTGCTTCTACTGGATCCACACGCACACGCCCGACGGCATCATCCACATCGAGTCGCCGAGCTTCAAGACGTTCACGCTCGGCAACTTCTTCGACGTCTGGGGCGAGCCGCTGACGAAAACCGACGTCGCCGGCGCGCGCCCGAAAAAGAACGAGCGCATCATGGTCTGGGTGAACGGCAACCGTTACAACGGCGACCCTCGCGCGATCCAGCTGACGCAACATCTCGACGCGACGATCGAGGTCGGCCCACCGTATTCCAGGCCCGCGCCGTTCACCGCGTGGAACGGCAACTGAGGTAGCGTGATCGACGTACCGGCTGCGGCGCATCCTTCGACAAGCTCAGGATGACATTGCGGACGGGGGCGATGCCATTTTGCGGAAAGCCGCGATGACATTGCGGTTTAGACGCGACGAAGCCGCGGGGCGTGGGCGCCGTCGCGGCTTCGTTTTCTCGCGCGAGATCGAGGGAGGCGCGACTTCTCGCTGATCGGCTCAGCCAGGAGGGCGTCATAGTCGTTTCGGTGTTGTGATCGCATCCGTCGGGCTTGCGCCTTCCGTGTCTACGTTCGTTTCACCGGCGAGCTTCTCGCCGCTCGCCGCCGGCTCGTCACCGGCGTGCACGCATCATAAAATCAAAGAAACCGGGTTGCAATACCCTCAAACCCAACATCCACAAGAAATTCGAGTTGTGCCCCAATCTTCACAACCAATCCCTGCTTTTCACACCCAAACCTTCGTCGCATTGAGAACATAGTGCCAGGGATGGGCGACACGCGGGGGGTTCGCGGGGTGCTTTCGTAGGCGCGCAGCCCTGGAAGGGCGGGAGCGCCGAAGAACGCAGCGACCGTAGCGCATGGATGCGCGGAGGGAGCGTGCCCAGCGAACCCCCTGCGTGTCGCCCATCCCCGCCACCCTGCGTTCAAACGCGACGAAACCGCCCAAATTTCTCTGGTCGGTTTCGGTCAGCACGAGAATCCGATCTGCGAGCGTCCTCGCCGCCTTTCGGCGGCCATTACGTCGTCGAACTTCGAGTCGATGCTTCTCTCTTGAACGCGCCCGGCTTGCACCGTTCGCATTCCGATCTGTCCGCATCAGCGAGCTTCTCGCCGCTCGCCCGTCGTCGTTGCCGTCGACGTGTTCACATCATACGTGCACCACCGTACACCGCGCAATACCCCAACGCCCCGAAACGCCGCTTCTCCACAAGAACTTTCACTTTTCCACGATGTTCCGCAGCATTCCACGCTTTCCACATGCACCGATGCATCCGCGCGACGCGCGAAAAGCGACGAGGCCGCCCAGGTTTCCCCGTGCGGCCTCGTCAGCGTGAGAATCGATCTGCGCGTGTCCTCGCCGATTCATCGTCGGCCAAGACGGCGTCGAACTCGCCTCGATGCCTCGTCGCCTCGGCACCGGTGAGCTTCTCGCGGGCTCACCCGCCTTCGTCGCCTCCGGCGTGGACGCATCATAGTTCGACTCGCGGCGCGGCGCAAGGGGTTCAGGCCGGATCGTTACGCAGCCTGACAAATCCGGAGTTATCCACCGTGTTCGCGAATCGTTCGCGATGTCACCCGCCGAGGTACGCCGCGACGACGTCGCGGTGCGTCGCGAGCTCGGCGCCCGTCCCGGTCAGGACGATCCGCCCGCGCTCCATGACGTAGGCGCGGTCGGCGAGCGCGAGGGCGCGGCGCGCATTCTGCTCGACGAGCAAAATGGACGTCCCGCGAGCCCGCTCGTCGGCGACGATGGCGAAGATCTCGTCGACCAGCTTCGGCGCGAGCCCCATCGAGGGCTCGTCGAGGAGCAGGGCGCGGGGCCCGATCGCCAGCGCGCGCGCGATCGCGAGCATCTGCTGCTCGCCGCCCGAGAGCGAGCCCGCCGGGACGTTGCGCCGCGCGCGCAGGATCGGGAAGCGGTCGAAGAGCCCGCCGATCCGCGCGTAGCCTTCGGATCCGCGCGCGCTCGCGGCGACCTGGAGGTTCTCCTCGACGCTCATCCCGGGGAGCATCCGGCGCCCTTCGGGGACGAGGACGAGGCCGAGCTTGACCCGCGCGTGCGAGGAGAGCCGGGTGATCTCGGCGCCGTCGAAGCGGACGTGCCCGCCGCGGATCGGGCGGACGCCGGCGAGCGCCATCAGCAGCGTCGTCTTCCCGGCGCCGTTCGCGCCGACGATCGCGCACAGCGTCCGCTCCTGCAGCTCGATCGAGACGTCGTGCAGCACCTCGATGTTCCCGTAGCCCGAGCGCAGCGAGTCGACCGCGAGCAGCGGTGCCGCCGCCGGCGCCGGAACGGGAGCCGGGACCGCGCTCACGCGAGCGCCTCCGCGCCGCTGCCGAGATACGCCTCGACGACGACCGGATCGCGCGCGACCTCCGACGGCGTGCCGCGCGCGATGACCTCGCCGAAGTTGAGCACGACGACGCTGTCACAGGCCGCGCGCACCAGCGGCATGTCGTGCTCGATCAGCAGCACCGCGATCCCGCTCGCAGCGATCGCGCGGATCGTCTCCACCAGGCGCGACGTCTCCGACGGGTTCATCCCGGCGGCCGGCTCGTCGAGCATCAGCACCTTCGGCGAGGCGGCGAGCGCGCGCGCGATCTCGAGCCGCCGCTGGTCGCCGTAGGGCAGCGCGCCGGCCCGCGCGTCGAGGTCGATCCCCGGGATCCCGGCGCGCTCGAGCAGCGCCGCGATCTCGTCGTTCGTCAGCCGCGTCTTGCGCGCGTACGCGCCGGCGGCAAGGTTCGCGCGGACGTCGAGCGCGCCGAAGAGCCGGATGTTCTGATAGGTCCGCGCGATTCCGGTGCGCGCGATCAGGTGCGGCGGGAGCGAGTTGATGCGCGCGCCGTCGAGCGAGATCTGCCCCGTCGCGAGCGGCGCGAGCCCGGTCGTCGCGTTGACGAGCGTCGTCTTGCCGGCGCCGTTCGGCCCGATCAGACCGACGACGTGCGACGGCACGACCGTGAGCGTGACGTCCTTGAGCGCGTCGACGCCGCCGTACCGGACGCTCACGTGCTCGAGCGCGAGCATCTACGCGTGCACGCGAACCGGATCGCGCGGCGCGCCGCGGCGCCATTTCCACAGCGACGCGAGCCCGCCCGGCGCGAACAGGATGACGACGAGCAGGATGATCCCGTTGCTGACCTCGCGGTAGTCGGCCAGGAAGCGGATCGCTTCGGGGAGGATCGAGAGCGCGGTCGAACCGATCACCGCGCCGACCGGGCTGGTGACGCCGCCGACGACGCACCACACCAGGATCTGCTCCATGCGCGCGAAGCCGAAGTCGTTCGGCGTGATGAAGAAGGAGGCGTGCGCGTAGAGCGCGCCGCCGAGCCCTGCGATCGCGCCGCCGAGCGCCAGCGAGAGCGTGCGGATCGCGCCGACGTCGATCCCGACCCCGCGCGCCGCGTACTCGTCCTCGCGCACCAGCGCGACGGCCAGCGCGAACTTCGTCCGCGAGAGCAGCCACAGCGCGATCGCGACGACGGCGAGCGAGCCGTAGATCACGGGAGTCGTCGCATCGTTCGGGATCCCGCTCATCCCCTCGGCGCCGCCGGTGATCTTCAAGTTGTTCGCGATCACGCGCACGATCTCGCCGAAGCCGATCGTCGCGATCGCGAGGAAGACGCCGCGCAGCCGGCGGACGGGGTACGCGAGCAGCGCCGCGACGACCGTCGAAACCAGCACCGCCGCGACGATCGTCGCGAGGAGCGGCCAGTGGTAGTTCAGCGCGAGGATCGCCGAGACGTACGCCGCGATCCCCATGAACGCGGCCTGCGCGAGCGCGAGCTGACCCGCCTGCAGGGAGACCGAGAGCGAGAGCGCCAGAATCGCGTTGACGCCGATCTGGTCGATCAGCCGCGAGTGCTTCGCGTAGAAGTCGAGCAGCGTCTGCACCGCGGCGCCTCGCGCGCTACGCGGCGCGCAGCGCGCGCTTGCCGAACAGGCCGGTCGGGCGCAGCACCAGCAGCACGAACATCACGCCGAAGAGGATCGCGTCGCGCCACTCGGAGAGCCCGTAGGCGATCGCGAGCGTCTCGACCGCGCCGAGGATGAACCCGCCGATCACGGCGCCGGTGACGCTCCCCATCCCGCCGAGGATGATCACCGCGAGACCTTTGAGCTCGATCGGTCCGCCCATGTCGAGCGTGATGCTGTTGTAGCGCAGCGCGGTCAGCACGCCGGCCGCGCCGCCGAGCGAGGAGGCGATGAAGAACGTCGCTGCGATCGTGAGCTCCAGATTCACGCCGAGCAGCGCCGCCGCGACGCGGTCCTCCGCGACCGCGCGAATCCGCCGCCCGAGCGGCGTCGCGCGCAGGACCCAGCTGAGCACCAGCATCAGCACGATCGCCGCCAGGAAGATCGTCAGCTCGACGGTGGTGAACGTGACCGGCCCGGCGTGGATCACCGGCGCCGTGTCGAGTCCGCCGACGGTGAAGTGCCGCTCGTCGACGCCGTAGATCCCGCGCAGCACCGCGCCGATGATGATCGCGACGCCGATCGAGGAGATCAGCGGGACGAGCGTCCCGGCGTTGCGCGCGCGCAGCGGCGCGAACGCGACGCGGTCGAGCAGAATCCCCATGATCCCGGCCATCACGGCGGCGATCAGGAACGCGAGGACGAGCGGGACGCCCATCCCCGCGAGCGAGAACGCGGCGAACGCGGCGGCCGTGAAGATCGCCGCGTGCGCCAGATTGAGGATGTCGAGCACGCCGAAGACCAGCGTGTACCCGACCGCGAACAGCGCGTAGACCGCGCCGAGGAACAGCCCGTTCAGCAGCTGCTGTGCTAGCATGCTTGCGGCGCATCCTTCGAAAGGCTCAGGATGACATTGGGGCTGAGCACCGTCTACGCGCTCTCGCTCACGTCAGTCACGTCAGTGAAAATACGTGAATCCGCCCTTGACGATCGAGAGGATCACCGGGCTCGACTTGGCGTCGCGGTTGCTGTCGAAGCCGATCGGGCCGAGGACCGTCTGGATCGAGCGGACGTTCTTGAGCGCCGAGAGCATCTCGTCTTTGTTCGTCGCGCCGCCCTTGACGAGCGCGGCGACGATCTGCGCGGCCGCGTACGACTGCGCCGCGAACTGGTCGGGGCCTTTCCCGTACTTCGCGGTGTAGTGCTTCACGAACTCGACGTTCGAGGGATACTTCGCGCCCGAGTACCAAGCCGCGCCGACGACCGTCCCTTGCGCTGCCGGACCCGCCACGCTGTACATGTCGGGCGCGTTCAAGCCGTTGCCGCCGATCATGTGCGTCTTGATCCCGAGCTTCCCGGCCTGCTGGATGATCTTCGTCGCCTCGGGGAAGAGCGCGCCGATCGCGATCACGTCGGGGTGCTTCGACTCGATCCGCGTGAGCGCGGGCTGGAAGTCGGTGTCCTTGATGTGGAACGTCTCGGTGTCGACGACGTCGACGCCGGCGGCCTTCAGCTCGCGGGCGAAGATGTCGCCGTCGGTCTTGGTGAAGGCGTTGTCGTCGCCGTAGATGATCGCCGCGGTCTTGTAGTGCCACTTGTCGTGCGTGCGCTTCACCGTGGTCGGGATCACCTGCGACTCGGCGAGCGAGTCGCGGTAGACGGTCGGCCCGATCGCCGTCACGCCTTCGGCCGTCGTCGAGGTTCCCATCACCGGGAAGTTCGCGTTCTTTGCAATCGGGAAGGCTTTGAACGCTTCGCCCGAGAGCGTCGGGCCGAGCACGATCGGCGTCTGCCCGTCGGTGGTGAACTTCTGCATCAGGTTGACGACCTGGGCGCCGTCGGTCGCCGCGTCCTGGACGTCGAAGACCAAGTCCGCGCCGCCCGCGTCGATCTTGCCGGACTTGACGTCCTCGTTGGCGAGCTCGTACGCGTTCTTCTGCGGGGTGCCGTAGACGCCGGCGGCGCCGGTGACGTCGGCGATCACGCCGACGTGCACGTGCTTGCCGGCCGCCGGTCCTCTCGGTGCTGCGCTCGACGGCGCGACGAGCGCGGCGAGCGCGACGAGCGCGAGCGCCGAGACCGTGAATCGGTTCATCCTGTACTCCATGAGTCGTGTGAGCTGGCTAAGTACGGGCGGAGCGCCCGCATGAACGCCCCGAAGCGCAGGTCGTTCTCCTCACTGCTCGGGAGTTCCGTGTAGACGACGACGATCCAGCGCGATCCGTCGTGCAGCGTCAGGATCCCGCCGTCGTGCGCGCACTCGTCGGTGTCGCCCGTCTTGTGGGCGAAGGCGTCCCCTGCGTCGAGACCGCGCGACAGCTTCACGTCCCACCACGACGTCGCGAGGATCCGCCGCAGCGCGGCCGCGTCGGGGACGCGATCCTCCGCGATCGCCGCGAAGAGCTCCGCCGCTTCGCGCGCCGGAAACGTGTTCCGGCCGCTCGCCTCGGGGTCGTCGATCAGCGGCAGCGAACCCGAGAGCTTCCGGCGGAAGACCGTCTCGGTGAAGCCGAGCGCGTGCACGTCCGCGGTCGCGCGCTCGCGCCCCAGGACGTCGTAGAGCTGGTTGGTCGCGACGTTGTCCGAGCGCTGGAGCATCAGCGTGATGAGCTCCTCGACCGTCGTCTCGTAGCCGGGGACCATCGGCGAGGGCGCATCGTTGACGGTCGCGTTCCGCGCGTCGACGGTGACCCGGGTGTCCCAGCGCAGCCGGCCTTCCGTCATGGCGACGGCCGCGGCGACCGCCAGCGGGACCTTGATCATCGAGGCCGGGTAGATCGGCCGCCCGTCGTCCCGGCTCCAGGCGGGACCGCCCGGGGCGAGGCTGCGGACGTGCATCTGCGATTCGCCCAAGCCCGTTTGCTCGGCGAGCTCCGCTAGGTCGGGTCGGCGCATACCGGCGGTCTGCAAGCAGGTACTTGCACGAATCCAAGCGACCTGGTAAAGTGTTCATGCAAGTACCCGCACGCACGAGACACGTCATGGAAGATATTCTGAATCACACGCCACTTCGTTTGCACGCCGACGCCCAGGACGCCCGTCCGCGAATCACCAGCGCCGTCGACGAGCTCCTCGCCGCCGAACAGGAGAGCCCCCGCCTGCGCGTGGTGCTCGGCGGCAACCGCCTCCCCGCCGACACGATCGCGGCGCTCGTCACCGGCTTGCGCCGGCTGCGCGAGCGCGGCGGCGCGGTCGAGGTCACGCCCGACAGCGGCCCGGTCCGCGACGCGCTCGCCCTCAACGGGCTCGATCGCGTCTTCGCGTTCCCGCTGAACCCCGAGGAGCGCCGCCCGCGCCGCAACCTGCTGAGCCGGCTCGCCGCCGCGTCGTTCGCGGCGCTGTTCGCGTTTCTCGGGATCCCGGCGTACGCGGCCGCCGACCGCCCGACCGATCCGGCGGCGATCCTCGCCAAGGTCGAGGAGCGCAACCCGAGCCTCAACACGTACCAGGGCCGGCTGCACGTCGACCTGCGCATGACGTCGTTCCCGTTCCTCATGCAGCACCTCGACGGAACGACGTACTACAAGCGGCCCTCGAACTACGAGGTCGTCTTCGACCGCGTCCCGCCGCTCGCGAAGGGCTTCGACAAGATGTTCGCGGACATCGGCGACCCCGCGAACTGGGAGAAGCGCTTCCACATCACCTACGAGGGCGAGAAGGACTACAACGGCCGCAAGGACCTCGCGCTGCGGCTCGTGCAGCGCGTGCGCGGGATGATCGACCACGAGACCGTGCTGATCGATCCCGGCTCGTGGCAGATCGACTCGATCCGCTACGATTACTACAATGGCGGGCACATCACGATGACGCAGACGTTCCGCGAGGTCGGCGGCTACTCGATGCTCGCCGAGCAGAACGCCGAGATTGCGATCCCGTACGCGAAAGCCGTCGCTCACGGCACCTACGCCGACTACAAGACCAACGTCGCGATCGACGACGCGGTCTTCACGAAGAAGCACAACTGATGCTGATCACCGGACACCGTTCGCACGCCGGCGTCGAAGAGACGCGCGGCAAGATCCTGGCCGCGGCGCGCGAGCTTTTCGAGCGCAACGGCACGCGCGGGACGACCACGCGTGAGGTCGCGGAGCGAGCGGGGGTCAACGAGGCGACGCTGTTCCGGCACTTCGGCTCGAAGCGCGCGCTGCTCGACGCGATGCGCGAGCAGGCCTGCGGGGTCGCGGAGTTCCGCTCGATCCTGGCCTCGCTGCCGGGCGACGACCTCGCGACGGACTTGCGCATCCTTGCTTACGAGATCGTCGAGGGGATGATGGCGCGGCGCGGGATGATGTGCGTCTCGCTCGCCGAGGACGCCGCCGGGACCGCCGAGTCCCCGGAATGGCGCGGTCCGGCGCAGATCAAGGCCGAGCTGGCCTCGTATTTCGAGGAGAAGCTGCGCGAAGGGCTGATCCGCGGCGAGCCGGCGTTCGTGTCGCGCTATTTCTTGGGCATGCTCTTCTCGTACGTGGTCGGGCGCAAGCTCTGGGACAGCACCGTCCCGGACCGCGCCGTGCTCGACCGCATCGTCGACGTCTTCCTCAACGGAGTCACCGCGTAACTTGGAAACCCGAACCGAGACCCCCCCGGCGCAGCGGACCACCGTCACGGACGGCGGTCGCGGCGCCGCGCCGCCGCCGAGCGCGCCGGGCGCGCCTCCGAGCGGGACGACCGTCGAGACGGAGACGACGACCAAACGTCGCCGGCCGCCGGTGTGGGTCATCGTGATCGGGGCGATCGTCGTGATCGCCGCGCTGATCTGGGGCTATCATTATCTCTCGTACGCGACGACCCACCAGACGACCGACGACGCCCGGGTCGACGCCGACCCGGTGACGGTCTCGAGCAAGATCGCGGAGCGCGTCGCCCAGGTTCTGGTCGACACGAACCAGCGCGTCAGCAAGGGACAGATCCTGATCCGGCTCGACGACACCGACGAGCGGACCGCGGTCCAGCAGGCGCAGGCCGCGCTCCAGGCGCAGCGCGCGAACGCGCGCGCCGCGCAGGAGAACGTCTCGCTGACCGCCGCGCAGGTCGCGGCGCAGTCGACGCAGGGGAGCGGCGGCGTCGCCGCGGCGCAGAGCTCGATTGCCAGCGCGGCCGCGCAGGCGCAGTCGGCGCAGCAGCAAGCCGACGCGGCGCGCACCGCGATCGCGCAGGCGCAGGACCAAGTGCGCGTCGCGCAGGCGCAGGTTCCGGCCGCGCGTGCGGCATTGGACCGCGCGAACGCCGATCTGTCGCGCTACACCGCGCTGGTGCGCACCGGCGACATCGCCTCGCAGCAGCTCGACGCGCAGCGCGCGGCGCAAGCGCAGGCGGCTTCGCAGTACCGCGCCGCGGTCGACAACGTCGCGGCGGCGCAGAGCGCGGTCGCGCAGGCGCAGGCGCGCTACACCTCGGCGATCGCGGCGGCGAACGCGGCGAGCGCGGGGATCGGCGCGCAGCAGGGACAGCTGCAGACGGCGCAAGGGCGCTTGAGCGAGAGCGACAACCCGTACCGTGTCTCGGCGACGAAGGCGCAGGCGGATGCGGCGTACGCGCAAGCGGGCTCGCTGCAAGCGCAGGTCACCGCGGCGCAGAACCGGCTCTCGTACACGGTGATCCGCTCGCCGATCGACGGCTACGTCGGGATGAAGAACGCCGAGGTCGGCGCGGCAGTGACGCCCGGACAATCGCTGATGACGCTGATCCCGGCGAAGGGCACGTACATCACCGCGAACTACAAGGAGACGCAGCTCGGCAAGGTGCGCGTCGGACAGCCGGTCGACATCAGCGTCGATGCGTACAAGGGCGTCGACTTCCACGGCCACGTCGCGGCGATCGCGCCCGCCTCGCAGAACACGTTCAGCCTGGTTCCGGCGCAGAACGCGACGGGGAACTTCGTGAAGGTCACGCAGCGATTGCCGGTCCGCATCGTCGTCGACGATCCGCCGGCCGCCATGCCGCTGCGCGTCGGGATGTCGGTCGAGACCTCGATCGCGGTCAAGTAGGCCCCGCGATGTCCCGACTGCGTTCGACCGCTCTCGCGCTGAGCGCGAGCATCTTCGTCG